>JBKDYW010000034.1:0-39535 GCA_046308575.1 Verrucomicrobiota bacterium | reverse complement strand
ATTCTACGAAGGACATAGTTTCTGCCGTTGTTGCCGGGCATGATGCCATCGGCAATCGAGAAACTGAGCGTGCGGAGGTGGTCGGCGATCACGCGGAAGGCGATCGCGGTTTTCATTTCCTCGTTGAATGCCGAGCGGTCGGCGCCGAGCTCGGGGTAAATGTTCACATAGCTCTTGCCGCTGAGTTCTTCGAGCTTGCGGAAGATCGGGGTGAAGACATCGGTGGCGTAGTTCGAGGGTTTTTTCGAAAAATCGGTGAAACCCTTGGTGTTTTGGATGATCGAGCACGCGCGCTCGAAGCCCATGCCGGTGTCGACATGCTTCGCGGGCAGCTCGCGGAATGTGCCATCGGCCTCGGCGTTGTATTGAATGAAGACGAGGTTCCAAATCTCGATGCAGAGATCGGAGTCGTTGTTGACGAGCTTGCCTTGCGAGTCGCCGTTCGGAGTGAGGTCAACATGCAGCTCCGAGCAGGGACCGCAGGGGCCGGTCTCGCCCATCATCCAGAAGTTGTCTTTCACGTTTCCATTTACGATGTGTATCGTAGGATCGACTCCCTTCGAGCGGAAGAGCGCGGCCCAGACATCCCATGCTTCTTGGTCGAACTCGCCAGGGTCGCCGTGTTTCGGTGCGTAGACCGATGCGTAGAGGCGGTTGGCGGGAAGGCCCCAGCGTTCGACGACGAGCTCCCATGCCCATTGGATCGCTTCGGTTTTGAAATAGTTTCCAAAGGACCAGTTTCCGAGCATTTCGAAAAAGGTGTGGTGGTAGGTGTCGTAGCCGACATCCTCGAGGTCGTTGTGTTTGCCGCCGGCGCGGATGCACTTCTGCGTGTCGGCCGCGCGTGGCGGATCGTAGGGGGCTTTTTCGACGCCGAGGAAATAGGGCACGAAAGGATTCATGCCTGCGTTGGTGAAGAGAAGTCCGGGCGATTGCGGCAGCAGCGATGCCGAGGGCACGATGCTGTGTTGTTTCTCGCGGAAGAAATCGAGGAATGAATTGCGGATCTCGGCGGCGGTCATGGGGGTGCGCGAAAGGTGCGGGTGAAGGCCGCGGAGCTTGGGCGAGACCGCAGGTGAAGTAAAGCCCGGGAGGCGAGGGGCCCCGGCTTACGGGTTCAGCTTCGCGAGCGCCTTGGCAAGAAAGACGCCATTTTTGCGGATCAGCTTGCCGTCGAAATAAATTTCGCCGCCGCCGTAGTCCTTGCGCTGGATGTTGACCATGTCCCAGTGCACCTGCGAGCGGTTGCCGTTGTCGGCGTCTTCGTAGGCCTGGCCGGGTGTGAAATGGAAGGAGCCGGCGATTTTCTCGTCGAAGAGGATGTCGCGCATTGGTTCGCGGATCATCGGGTGGAAGCCAAGGGCAAACTCGCCGATGTAGCGCGCGCCATCGTCGCTATCGAGGATGCGGTTGAGCGCTTTGGTTTTCGCACCGGCCTCGGCCTTGATGATTTTTCCTTTCGAGAACTCGAGGCGGATCGCATCGAAGGGGATGCCTTGATAGATCGTCGGCGCGTTGTAGCTGATGAAGCCCTCGACCGAGTCGCGCACCGGTGCGGTGAAGACCTCGCCATCGGGGATGTTGTAGTTGCCGCCGCAGACGATCGAGTTGATGCCTTTGATCGAGAAACGCAAATCGGTGCCGGGGCCCTTGATTTCGACCTTGTCGGTGCGATCCATGAGTTTCTTGAGCGCGTTCATCGATGGCAGCAGCGCCTTGTAATCGAGCAGGCAGGTCTTGAAGTAAAAATCCTCGAAGGCCTCGGTGCTCATGCCGGCTTGTTGCGCCATCGATGCCGAAGGCCAGCGCAGCACACACCACTTGGTTTTCTTCACGCGGTGGTCGAGCACCGGGCGCATGTGCTTCATGGCCAAACGCATGCGATCGGGCGGGACATCGGAATTTTCCGCGATGTTGTGACCACCGCGCAGCGCAATGTAAGCATCCATGTCTTTCATTTCCGCCAACAGATGTTTGGAAATGATGCCGTACTGCGTGTCGTCGGCACCCATCAGCATTTCGCGCGAAAGACGGCCGTGGTGGACGCGCAGGATTGGCGTGGCACCGCGGGCACGGGTCTCACGGATCAGGGCAAGGCCGATCGAATCGGGCACATCGTGGAGGTCGATGAGGACCTTGTCGCCTTTCTTGAGCGCGGTCGAATAGCGGACGAGTTGGCGGGCGAGTGCGTCGATGCGGGCGTCGTGCATGGGTTCTTTGATAAGAGCGGAGTTTCAAGTTTCAAGTTTTCAGTGGGCAGCGTGCGGAAAAACACTTTGCCTGCTGGGTGATCCGATTTACACCACGGGCATGGTGTTGGGCGTACTTGGTTCCGGGTCGGGTTCGAACATGCAGGCGATCCTTGATGCGATCGATGCGGGGGAGCTTGATGCGCGGATCGCGTTGGTGCTTTCGGACAAGCCGGATGCTTTCATTCTGGAGAGGGCGAAGCAGCGGGGGATTGAGACTGGCGTGATTGATTGCCGTGGTTATGCCACGCGGTTTCCCGATGAGGCGCAGCATGAAACGGCCGAGAGGCTCAAGGCGGCGGGCGTCGAGCTGGTATGCCTTGCGGGCTTTTTGCGTCTGGTGAAGCGGCCTTTGCTCGATGCGTTTCCGCAGAGGATTCTCAACATTCATCCGTCGTTGTTGCCGGCCTTTCCCGGGCTTGAATCATGGAAGCAAGCGCTCGATGCGGGCGTGAGCGAAACCGGATGCACCGTGCATTTTGTCGATGAGGGCATGGATACCGGTCCGATCATTTTGCAGGAGCAGGTGCCGGTGATGCCGGGAGACAGCGCCGAGTCGCTGCACGCGCGGATCCAGGTGGTCGAGCACCGCTTGTATCCCGAGGCGATCCGGATCGTGGGTCGATAAAAGGAATCACTCGAGCCCGCGCTCGGCGACTTCATCTTCGTCCCAGCCGAGGTAGTGGCCGAGCTCGTGAAGGAAGGTCGTGCCGACTTCATCGCGGAAGTCCTGCTCATCGCGATCGGCCCATTCCCAAATGTTAGCGAGAAAGAGGCGGATGCGTGGGAGGTCGGAGGGATCAGCTTCCTCGTAGACCGGCGGACCTTCGAAAAGCCCAAGTTCGTCGCCCACGAGTTCATGATCGAAAGAACCATTGCCGGGTTTTTCCTCCATCGAAACAGGCAGTGAAGTGGCAGCCTCGCGGACATCATCGGGCAATGCCATCAGCAGCCCTTCGATTTCTTCCTCGGCCCATTGCTGGAGGGTTTGGGGGGTCATGGGAAAATGACTAGAGGTTCAAGTTTCAAGTGGCAAGTGTGGAGAAGACGCAAGATGCAAGACTTGAAGACGAAAGATGAAGAGGTGGCTTCATTTTCAAATCTGTCTTTCATACGCATCATGTCGCCCGATGAAAAACCAGACGATCATTCCTTCGCTCTCAACACCAAGTGCTCGGTGATCTCGATCCACCCGGGCAGACCAATACGGACCGACTCGTTTAAAATGCAGTGACGGGTGCCAATGATCTTCCAGCCAAAGGCGAAACTGTTTTCGTGCCTGCCGCTTCACATCCGGCGCCAGTGCGCCGAACTGCTTACGAAATGCGGTGCTCGTCGAGGACTTCATGCAGCGGGATGGATTTGCCCTCTTTCAGTTCCTTCAATGCTTCTGCCGCGAGTTCATCGAAGTCGCCTTCTCTCACCAATGCGGTGAATTTCGTGTCGACCGCACGCGCCGCCTCCGCATCCACTTGCGCCGCAAGTGCAAGCAACTCGTCGTCCGGCAGTTTCCGGATTTCACCCATTAACTCGGCGATTCCCATTGACTGATGCTACCTCATGACATGCTTGCCTGCAAGTCCGCAGGTCGGCGGCGTGGGTTTATCGAAATCCCTCCCGCAGAGAAGGCTTGGAATCATTTCACGGGGTGTTGAGGATGCTGGCATGAGTTATCGCAAGTCGCCGGGTGACATTGAGGGCATGCCGCCGGGAGTGGGGCATATCATTGGCAATGAGGCGGCCGAGAGGTTTTCGTTTTATGGAATGAAGGCGGTGCTGGCGGTGTTCATGGTGCAGTACCTACATCACATGGGGGGTGCCGGAGGGGCGCGGATCAGTGAGGTTGAGGCGACCGAGAAGGTGCACCTCTTCAATGGTGCGGTGTATCTGACGCCCTTGCTCGGGGCCTTGATCGCCGATGCGGTGGTCGGCAAGTACCGCACGATCATGGTGCTGTCGCTGGTGTATTGTGCGGGTCATGCCGCGCTGGCGGCGATGGGGCTTACGGGTGATCCGTATCTTTGGCTGATGCTTGGCTTGTGTCTGATTGCGTTGGGGTCGGGTGGGATCAAGCCCTGCGTGTCGGCGCATGTTGGTGATCAGTTTGGGGCTAGCAACGCGCATCTGCTGCCGAGGGTTTTCAACTGGTTTTATTTTTCGATCAACATCGGTGCCTTCGTGTCGATGTTGCTGACGCCGTGGTTGCTCGAGTGGTATGGTCCGCATTGGGCCTTTGGTGTGCCGGGGGTCTTGATGGCTTTGGCGACATGGGTGTTTTGGGCGGGGCGCAAACGCTTCGTGCATGTGCCGGCGGCGGGCATGGGATTTGTGCGCGAGGTGTTCAAAGGTGGTGGCATTCGTGTGATGCTTAAGCTGCTGCCCTTGTATGTCTTTGTGGCGATGTTCTGGGCCTTGTTCGACCAGACCGGATCGACCTGGATTTTCCAATCGCAGGACATGGATCGTCAGTTCCTCGGATTCGAGTGGTTGCCCTCGCAGGTGCAGGCGCTCAACTCGGTGTTTGTGTTGCTGTTCATTCCGATTTTTTCGCACGGGCTTTATCCGTGGATGGATCGCGTGTGGTCGCTCACGCCGCTGCGCAAGATCGGGATTGGCCTTTTTGTCATGACCACATCATTCGTTTTGGTGGCGGAGATCCAGCAATGGATCGATGCCGGCGAGCGGCCCAACATTTCGTGGCAGATCCTTGCCTTTGCGTTGCTGACGGCGGCGGAAGTGATGGTATCGATCGTGGCTTTGGAATTTGCCTACACTCAGGCGCCGAGGACGATGAAATCGCTGGTGATGTGCTTTTATTTGGGCGCGGTGGCGATGGGAAATTTCTTTGTCGCGGGCGTGAACCACTTCATCCAGATCCCTGAGGCGGCGCTTGAGCAATTTGAGAAACATCATGCCGCTGCGAGCGAAAGAAAGAGCTCGGGCATCATCACGGTGGCGGGTCATGATGGCGTGACTGGTACGATGGATGACATCGGCGTTGAGTTGATCGATGGCGCGGTCGCATCGCTGAAAATTCCCGGTGAGGAAATTTATCATCAGGCCGCAGATCGGATTGGCGAATTGGTGAACGCGAGGGGCGGAAGTTTTCCGGCGGAGCGCGTGCTCAACGAATGCGTGAAAGATCTGCGCGATCCGTGGGGCAATCTGCTGCGCGTCGAGTTGCTCAATGCGTCGCGGCTGCGGGTGATCAGCGATGGGCCGGACCGCAAGAGCGGCACCAAGTGGGATGCGGGCTTGATGATCGAATTGCCGGAAAAACCGCAGGAAAAAAAGGCCTCATGGACGGACCGCTTGCGTCCGGCCGAGACATGGCTCGAGCGGCACAAGCGTGCAAGCGGCATCGGCGAAGTGGCCGCGCAGAACGCGCCCGGCGGGATTTCGCGCAGCGCGTTTTGTGGTGGCCAAACGAGGTTGCGTGGCGCGACCTACTTTTGGTTTTTCGCGGGCCTGATGCTTTTCACATCGCTCGCGTTTGTGCCGTATGCCCTGTGGTACCGGCCAAAGACATGGCTGCAGGATGCGTGAAATTTTTTCACCAGCGGCATGCGCGAGATGTCTTGAAAACCATCTTTATTGTTTGTCAAATGCGCGGGTTATTTCCTCCAACGAGACGCCCAGCACGGCGCGTGCGATCGGATCGAGCGAAGCGGCATCGCCTTGGAGGTGGATGGTGTCTTGAATGTGCGTGAGTGTCTGGCTCGGCTTAAGCGGAAGTGCCGGTGAGGAGGTTTCAAGCTCATAGAACGGCCCGAGCGGCGGCTCACCCGGTGTGGCGGGGCCATCGTTGTAGGCATTGATCAGATCGCCGGCGTAGGGATCTGCGTGGTCGGCCCACTGCGAGCGTACATAGGGCAGCTCTGCCGCATTGGGTGGCACATCGCAGCGAACAAGAGTCAGTGTGCCGCGAGCCGCATCATAACTTCCGGCGATGCCATTGGTGCGACCCGGCGGCACGCCGATTTTGGAACGATATTCGCCATCACCTTTGTAAAATACCGCCTTGTCCGTGGCGATCAGGCGGTCGCTTTCAAGCGGGCCAAAGTAATCCGAGTTCACCGCGTTTCCGGGGCCATCCTTGAGTGGGATGACCATGGTGACCTCGGGCCCGTGTTTGAACATGCCAAGCAGCCAAATCGAAACGAGCCCGTCTTCCTTGGTCCATGCCGCATCGCCGCGGTTGGTCACCTGGTTGGTGCTGCGGTAGGCCACAAATTTCACGCCATTCGGAATGGAAGTCTTGAGCGCTGCAGAGACCGAGGCGGGGTCGAGCAACTCCACCGTGCGTCGGATGCCCATTTGCAAATTTGTGCCCGCGCGGTTGACGAGTGAAGCGTCCTTGTTGAACTCGATGCGTTTGGCGTCGCTTGCCACCACTTCGAAGGGCTCGGTATCGATCAGCGCAGGTGTGATCCAGTTTTCAAAAGTGTAGGGAACGGCTGGTGGGAAAAACAACGCGTACTGCCCACCTTCCGGGCCGAGCCAGAATCGTTCCTCGCCGCCGAAGATATGAATGTGGCGTGCGAGGCCGGTGCGTTGTTCCTGTGGCAGGATGCCGGTTTTCACATTTTCGCGATGGATCCAGCCGAGGCTCTCTCCGGTGTCGCCGCCGATGCTGGAAGTCATCACCCGTCCTTGCCAAGCGGGTGCAACGGCTACCCGAGCGCCGCTTGTGGCGTCTTGCAGGACATGAATCTCCGTATGTTGTTTGAGAAACTCAAGGTCCGCTCCGAATGTCGTTGTGGCTTTGGCTTCGATGGACGTTTGTTCGGTTGTTGGTGGATTGGATTTTTTGCAGGCGACCAGCAAGCTCGTCGCGGCAATCAGTGTGAAAAGTTGATATATTTTCATGTGATGTGATTTCATCTTTTAAGTGATTTGAGTTTGTGCGCGAAACTGCGAAAAAAATGGAACTTCAGTAGACCACATGGGGTATTCCGTCATTCCAACTGACATCCCAAAAACGGATATGATTTCCAAAACTTTTCCACTCGAATGCGGAAAAGATCGTGCGGTTTCCATCCTCGACCACTTCCCATCCGGACCAGAGTCCAGGTGTGGGCCAACGAAACGGAATCTGGTTCCAAGGCCCCTTTTTAGGGTTGTTCGTTCTGAGCAATTGTTTGCCATAAGCGCTGCTGACAAACATGTAGAAATATTCGCCGTGTTGAAAAACGCGCGGGCTTTCAGGTTCCTTGAAAGTTTCCACTGCGGGGCCGAGATCCTCCCAGTCGATGAGATTTTTCGACACCGCCAGCGCGATGGCACCTTTGCCAGCGCTTTTTGAGGTCGAGACCATGGTGAAGAGCAGGAACTCGTCACCGTATTTGATGACATGTGAATCGCGGCAGTCGATGTAACCATCGGCACGGCGATCGGCCCACGGCGGGGCTTCATAGATCGGATTGCGCGGATGCCGTTCCCAAAGAAAAAGGTCCTTGCTCGTGGCGAGACCGATCGTTTGTTTTCCTGGCACCCGGTCGTCGAAACCCGTGTAAAACATGTAGTAGGTGCCATCGTGTTTGATGATGGATGGCGCAGACACCACCATGCCCTCCCACGATCCCGGCACTGCGTTCAGCACGCGCGGATGGTGTTGCCATGTTTTGAAGTCTTTCGATGTTGAGTGGCCAAAGGCCTTCTCGTTTCCCGCCTCGAACCACTGCTGCGATTCTCCGGCAATTCCCACATTATAAAACAAATGGAAGGTATCACCTTCCTTGAAGACATAGTAGTCTTTGAGGTATTCGCCTTCGCGCGAAAACTCGCCGATTTTGTGATCGATGACAGGCAGCGGCCCTGCCGCGACAGGTTTGTGAGCCACATCCGGAGTAGAGGAAAGAAAGAGCAAACCGCCAATGGCCGCCACGCCCTTGTGAGCCTCCACCCGCAGCGAAATTTCCGATCCCTCCTTCAAGCGGGGCAGATTCCAGATCAACCAGTCGGGTGTTCCATTGGGTGTGACCGTGGCCATAGGTCCTCGCTCGCCATCGATCACGAGGCTGATTCCGCGCGGCGCATAGTCTGGTCCGCCAAGGTTGTCGGTCAGCACCGCAAGCTTGAGTGTCGGCGGCGCATCGGCACCCATGCGGATCGTGAGGAGCTCGGCTTGATCGGAGGCGCCCTCAAGGGTTAGTGATCCTGCGAGAGATTCTTTGTCTTGCGAGACTGGAACTGTGGCATATCCGGCGAAGCGTGCCACGCGTGCTCCAGGTGCCACGGCAACCTGCGCGACATAGGTGGGCAAATTTTCCGAACGGTGCGAGGTGTCACCAAATCCGTCTGTCAATTGGCTCGAGCCAAAAAACATCCAACCATTGACGCGCATTCCCTTTCCGAATGCCTCCGTCGCACGCGACGGATCCGAGGCATCGCGCCATTCCGTGATGCCCTCTGCGCGGCTGATGTCGGCGCCCGGCTTGGCGGCAAAAACCTGCGTTTTGCTCATGAATGCAAAGATCACTGCGGGTATCACGCAACCCATGCGCTTGCTGCCTGGGCGACCGCTCAGTTTTTTCGAAGCATTTGTACGAGAAGAAAAGTGACGGATGCTGGATACTCGAATCGATTCGACTTGCATGGTCATTGGTTTGTCATTTCTTAACATGCCACAATTGGAACGGAATGCCTTTGCCTTGGTGACAAGTATCAGGGATGGGATGCCAATCGCGAATCTTCGCGTGCGGGCTTTTTGAAGTGATCATGCGCGACCGAGTTTTCCGCGTCGGAGTTCCAGTTCCTCTCGAATTTGGTAGGCCCGTTTTTCCGAGATCGGATAGATCCATGTCAGCAGGATGGCAGCCACCACCGCTGCGGAGGGCACGATGATGTCCATGAGGCGCATGAGCAGAATCGTGTGTTCGCTTTGTGCGCCGCCGATTGACTGTTGAAAACCGGTGAGATTGATGAGCAATCCGGAAAGTGCAAAGGCAAGGGTGGTGCCGAGTTTCATGAGCCATGCATACATGGCATTCAAGGCGCCTTCATTGCGATTGCCGGTTTTGATTTCGTGCAGATCGCAGACATCTGCCAACATGGAACTGGCGATAGTCCACAGCGCGGAGAACCCCAAGGCGATGAATAGCGGGGGAATGAGAAACAGCCAAGGGTGCGCCGGTGAATAACAGAACCACTTGATGAGATTGCCAGCCAACGCGAAGAACAGGGCGATGATCAAGGTTTGGCGTTTGCCGATACGGGTGGCGGCGAATCCCACGAGTGGCACGAAGAGCAAGCTGCCCACCTGCCACACGGTGCCATTCCAGCCAACAAGCATCGATGCTGCCTTTTCGTCACCGCCGAAGATGTAGTAGATGGCGATGTAGGTGGGCAGACTTGAAATGCTGAAAACGCCGAGGCACATGAAAAATACGATGCTGCTGAGAATCAGGAAGGCACGGTTGGCAAGCACCGCCTTGATCTGGGGCAGGAATGGTTCCGCTTGGTGAGTTGCCTGCGCGGCTGTTTGCCGCTCGCGGCAGAATGCGACCGCAACAAGTGCGAGGGCGGTCATCAGAATCGCCATGCCGACAGCGACCCATCGGGCGCCCGTGATGCTGTCAGGAAACACCGGCAATTTGATGAGCGCGTACAACCACGAAAGAAGGATGGCCGCCGCCGCACACCAGAACGCGTTGGTCGCCATCAACCTCGTTCGCTCATGATAGTCGGCCGTCATTGAAAGCCCCAGGGCACCCCACGGCACCGCAAACAGCGACATGAACACGTAAAAAACCACCGACAGCACCAGGAAATACCAGAATTTCCCCATCTCACTCCATGCGGCGGGAAGCCACCAGAGGGCCACAAAAAAAAGCCCGGCACCCATGGCGCCCACGAGCATGAATGGCTTGCGCCGACCCCAACGCGAGCGGCAGTTGTCGGATGACGCGCCAATGAGAGGATCAAAAAAGGCGTCGATGAAGCGGGGAATGGCCATGAGCAGGCCGACGAGCAAAGGATTCATTCCCATGGCGACATTCAGAACGACGTTGCCCATGTTGCCGATGGCGTTGCCCATCAGGGTGTAGGACATTCCTCCCGCGGAATATCCGGTCTTCTCGGACAGTGGCAGGCGGTCCTCAGGCTTGGTTTGATGATGCCCGCCTCGATGGGATTGAGTTTCTCCGGATGTATTTGGCGTCGATTGGCTGCGGTTTTCTGACATGGCAAAATTTGCTGGGGTGATGGTGCGAATAAAGGTGTTTCCCGCATCCGTGCATGCTCAATTCAATACTTCCGATTTGTGAATATTCGTGCCTTTGCCCCAGTGCCAAATCCAATGACGCGGATGCCGTTTGGGGCAGCATCAGTGGTCTGTGTCGACGAACTGGTGGCACATTTCTAGTGCTAGCTGGCGCGGTAACAAAGGCGGGAAAATGCCATGATATTTTATGTTTTGATCTGATCGCCACGCCCTCATGTCAGACCATCAAAAAGATTTTACCGCGCTTTCTGGATCCGAAGTCGAAATTGAGGCATTTGGCGTGCCGGGCACGCTCGGGCATTTGGCCGCAGCCTTGGCGAATCCGCCTGATGTGCACATGGCGCATGAGGCATTCTGGATCCCGAATCCTCCGCGCGAGCAAGACCTCCATGCGGGTTTTGTCGCGGACATTTGTTTGGTTCGTGATGGCGAGTTGCGCCTGCGCGTCATCGCTCCCGCAGCCTATCGTTTGATGGTCGACGATCGCGAGCTCGCCTGGGGGCCCTTGCGTTTTGCCACCTCCATGCCTGAATACCAAGAGTGCCGCGTGATGTTGCCCGCCGGGCCGCATCGTGTGAGCATTCATGTCATTCACGAGGGTTTGACGACTCGCCTTGCCGCGCGGATGCCTGGCTTTGTGTGGGTGGATGTTTTGGGTGAAATTTCGGCTCCGCCCGTGTGGTTTGGTCGTCACTTGCACGAATATCTTTCCACCGGTTTGCGCGTCAGTCCTCTGCAGGGCTGGATGGAATGGACGCAAAGCCCGCAGGCTGGAGCATGGCGCAAGGAGGACCCTGCGCGCGACGCCGGATGGGCCGAGGTCGTCCTCGTGCCAGGCTTGGAAAAGATTCTTGGGGTGGCGTGCGCCTCACCGGTGCAACTGCCGATTTGGCCATCCGTTGTGCCGATAGCAAAAGAGCATGGCATCTACCGTGACACCTACTACTGCTACCGCTTCGACGATCCGGCGGTGGCCTTCATGGTGGCAGACCCGGCGCCGGATCCTGCGACCGGTCCTGACGGCACCTGGCAGCGTTTCGATTTGGGTCGTATCCGCATTGGTGCGCTCGAGTTCGATGTGCAGGCCGAGGAGGCCGGGGAAGTCACCATTGCGTATGCGGAGAGGTTGGGGCCCGATGGGCGACCGGTGCCAATCGTCGCGGGGTCGGCAGGGCCCACGCGGTTTTTGCAAAAATTTGCCTTTGGTCCCGGATGCACGTTGGTTCGGCCATTGCAAACACTCGGTTGCCGATATTTGGAGGTGCGGCTGGCCTGTGGTGCGCATGCGGAGCTCAAAGATGTTCGCTTCCGCGAGCGGGATTTCCTCGGTGAACCACAAGGGTCGCTGACCTTTCACGACGAACTTCTCGATCGCATCTGGAAAGTTGGGATCGAAACCATGCGAGCATCGACCGAGGACTCGGCGGTCGACTCGGTGCGCGAACGAGGTCAATGGACCGGAGATTTGTCGCTGGCCGGCATCGAGTTGCTGGGCATCGGTTGGAGCAACATGGCCCCCGCACGCCGCGCCCTCTACCAATCCGCCGCTGCCGCTCGTGAAGATGGCATGGTTTCTGGCTGCGGTCCGGGGGAGTTGATTTATCTGGGGACCTATGCGGCACAATGGGTCAACGCCTGCGTGCGCTGCGCTGAGCTAGAGGGCAGCACCGCCTTGCTTGCGGATCTGGAAGGCCCAGCGCGTCGCAACATCGAGGCCCTCTTGGGCTGCATCGGTGCCGATGGCCGCCATCGTTTGCCTTGGAGTTTTGTGGACTGGGGGTACAAACAACCTGCAAAGGATCGACTCGAACCCGCTGTGCTTGCACATGTGGTCGCCGCAGTCGATGCGTGGGATCGCTGGCAGAAATTGCTTGGGCGCGATGGTGCGGATGAGGCATGCAAAAACCAAGCGGACAAGCTGCGGGCGATTGTCAAAGCGGCGGTGGCCGAAAATCCTGAGTCCTATCACGCGGCGGTGCTCGGCGAGCGAATTGGCGCGGTGGACCGCGAAACAGCCGTAGCCGTGACCTTGCGGCAATTGCTTTCGTCATTTCCTTGCAACCCTGCGGGCAAACGATTGCGAGATCCGACACAGGCATCGCCCGCGATCGCCACGCCGTATTTCACGAACTTCTCGATCGATCTGTTGATCCGTGCGGGCAGGGTTGATGACGCGATGCAAATTTGGCGCAAAGCATGGGGCTGGATGCTCGACGGTGGCGCGACGACATGGTGGGAGGTCTTCGACGAGCGTTGGAGCCACTGCCACTATTGGGCGGGCGCTCCGTCATGGCAGATGAGCCGTCGCATTCTTGGATTGGATGTGACGCTGCATGATGGTCGTCCGGTCATCCGCATCGCGGTCCATCCGGGAAGCCTGCAGCAAGCCGAAGGTCGCGTCGCATTTCCCGGTGTGGGATTCGCCGACATCTCGTGGCGGCGCGAGGGCGAGAGCATCGTTTATCAGGTGCAAAGCCAAGCGCCGTGGCTTCTCCTTTTGCAAGGTGAGCCTGTTCAGTGCGTGGCGGGTGTCACAAAGCTTCGTCTGTCCGCTGATGGCGTTGCATATGTGCCAACATTGATGCCGTCTTTGCCAAAGTAGGGCTTCGTTGCCATAGCGAATTTTAGACTGCCGCTGTTCATCGGCATGAAATACCTCATGAATTTCAACATGCTTTGAACTGACGCAATCGTCTTGATAATTGGCGCTATTGTGTAGGATTTTTTGTGAGATCCCATTCAAAGATCGAATCATACCAACCCCAAGCATTGTCATGCCTAAATCATCAAAATCCATCGCTCGATCCTACGCAGTCGCCCAAGCCCGTTTTGCCGAACTCGGCGTGGATACGAAGGCGGCCATGAGAGCGCTCTCACGCATCCGGATTTCACTTCACTGTTGGCAAGGAGACGATGTCGGCGGATTTGAAAAATCCGGCGAAGGCCTCAGCGGTGGCATCGCCGTGACAGGCAACTACCCCGGCAGGGCCCGCACGCCTGATGAGTTGCGCGCGGACCTCGACAAGGCGCTCTCATTGATCCCCGGCAAGCACCGTCTCAACCTGCATGCTTTTTACGGCGAGTTCGGCGGCAAGAAAGTCGAGCGCAATGAGATTCGCCCGAAGCACTTCAAGGGGTGGATCGATTGGGCGAAGTCGAAAGGCATGGGAATGGATTTCAACCCGACCTGTTTTGCGCATCCGATGTCTGCCGACGGCTTCACGCTCTCGCACCCAAAGAAGTCCGTTCGGGATTTCTGGGTCGAGCATTGCATCGCATCGCGCGAAATCGGAGCGGCGATGGGCAAGGCATTGGGTAGCCCGACGGTCACGAATGTCTGGATCCCCGACGGCTTCAAGGACACGCCGGTGGATCGTCTTTCGCCCCGTTTGAGGCTGGAAGAATCGCTCGACCGGATCTTCGCAAAAAAGCTTAACCCGAAGCACCATCTTGATGCCGTCGAGTGCAAGCTGTTTGGAATTGGCAGCGAAAGTTATGTCGTCGGATCGCACGAATTTTACATGGGCTACGCGGTCAAAAATCAGAAAGTCCTTTGTCTTGATGCCGGGCACTTTCATCCGACCGAAGGCATCGCCGACAAGCTCAGCTCCGCGCTGATGTTTGTTCCGGAAGTTCTGTTGCATGTGAGCCGTGGCGTGCGGTGGGATAGCGATCATGTGGTGATCCTCGACGACGCGTTGCAATCGATCGCTAACGAGTTGGTACGAAACAAGTTGTTGTCCCGCACCCACATCGGCCTCGATTTCTTCGATGCCAGCATCAACCGCATCGCCGCATGGGCGATTGGCACCCGCAGCACGCTCAAGTCGCTTCTAGTCGCGTTGCTCGAGCCACCTGCCTTGCATGCGGCGGAAAAAGCCGGCGATTTGACCGCCCGTCTGGCCTGGATGGAGGACAGCAAGACTCTGCCTTGGGGGGCGGTTTGGGATGCCTACTGTGAGTCGCAAAATGTCCCTGCAGATGGCGATTGGCTTGCCGAGGTGAAGCGTTATGAGACCACCGTGCTGTCAAAGCGTTGATCCCGGACAGCGTCGGTCATTTCATCGCATTCCTTTGGCCGCCCTTGTGGTGCGGATGAAAATCCATGGTGCTCCAGAGATTGTAAAAATCGAGGTTGATTTGCCCCCAGAGTCTTCAGATGCTAGTTTCATCGTAGGAGAAACGATCATGAACAAAACATCGGCAAAATGACGAAAAATATTCATTCTATTGCGATGATAATCCTGTTTCATTCCTTGGTTGATTGAATCAGCTTACATCCAAAATCTTTTCATCTTTACCGCCCGCATCAAACCGTAACCTTTGATGAGTTCCACCAAGAAAGCCAAGCACCGGTCGCAGCGTGATGCGAGGTTGCGCCTGCTCGGCTGGTCCGACCTTCCGAAAGGTCACGGTCCACCGCTGGCGCTCGTGCGTGCCACCGAGCACCCCGAGTTTCCCAAGCATCACCATGAGTTTTGGGAAATCGTGATGGTCACTCGCGGCACGGGGCTGATGGTATTTGGTTCAAAGCCGTTGCCGATCAAGTTGGGGGATGTGTTCGTGATCGGCCGGGATCAAGAGCACGCCTATCGGGAGACTCATTCCCTCGACATCATCAACATCGCATTTGATCCGGCATACATCGGATCGGTTCACCCAGTGCTTGGAGATTGGATGAGCAAGGATGCTTTGTTTGCGGTTGGGCCGCGTTGGCATCCGGGTGAAAGCCCTGGCGAATGCTTGCACCTTGGGCCGTCCGAGTTTGCACGCGCGCTTGATCTGGTCCAGCGGCTCGAGGCGGAGTTGGAGAGTGCCAGCGCGGAGGCGCGTGTCGCGGCGTTTGCCTACTTCCTGCTTCTGGTCACTTTGCTGCGGCGTCACTGTTTGCCACGGGAAGCCACAGGCGATGCCGCCCCTGGCACGCGCGTTGGGCGCGCGGTGGAGTTTATTGAGAATCATTTCGCCGAGCCGATCACGATCGACGATATCGCCGCTTGCAGCCATGTTTCGCGGCGCCATTTCTTCCGACTTTTCGAGCAGGCGGTCGGATTGGCGCCGATGGAATACCTCAAGAAAGTGCGTTTGCAAAAGGCGGCGGCCATGCTGCTCACCACCAAGGCTAACGTCACCGAAGTGGCCTTTGCCTGCGGATTCAACGACAGCAATTATTTCAGCTCCCTGTATCATAAGGAGTATGGCATGTCGCCAAGCCGCTTCAAACGCGCCGGGCGCATGGCGTAGGCGGCCAGTGAAATGCGGATGGCACCATTTCACAGAATTGCGGCGCGGTTTTGAAGGTGTCCCAGTCGAGGCTGCGATATCTTCAAATCATGAACAGTGGCAGCAGACATTCACAAGCTTCCGGACCATTGGCACCGCCACACAGATTTGCGGCGCGTTTTTCGAGGTTTGTCGTCAGGCGTGCTGCCATACTCACCCTATCGTCAATCATGATATAAAACCTAACCACATTGAAAAAACCGCTATGAAACCCGACTTGAAACCCGCCAACAAACCCACCAACAAACCTACCATGAAATCGACCGCCCACATCCATTCATTGTCATCCAACCTGATCCCACTCATTCTGCTGGGTTCAGTATTTTCCAACGCCAATGCGGCAACGGTCACATCAGTCGGTGTGGAGGAGGGTGGTGCTGGCAACAGCTACTCGGTGCAAAACTGGTCCAATGCCGGTGTTGCCAAAGTTTACGATCTCGGCGGTACCGAGCGCTACGGCACTGCGGGCTACTACCAGATCCGGCCGATTGCGGATCCAGCTTCCACTACCATCGGTTCGGCGGTTGGCGGTAGCAACGACCTTGGCATTTCGGAAGGAACCAATCCCACGCTTTATTCGGCACCGACCATTTTGAGTTCGATCACGGGTGCGGCTGGCACTTATGTCAACTATGGCGGGTACGGGACTTATCGTGGTCCGGATGGATCGGCTCTCTACCGTACCGGTGGACTTTCCGTGTCGGTCTCCAATGGCCCATTCAATACGCCTGCCGGATCGAACAACGGGTATTTTGGTTCAGCGTTTTCTTTCACCATGGGAATGTCGGCAACCTTCCGCATGGGTATCGCAGTCGACTCGGTTGGTTCTGGCCTTTACGCTCCTGATTACATCAGCGTTTTCAACTCGGGAACGGGAAGCGTCTTCTCTAGCGCGATGGCTCGCAACGGCAGCGCGGACATGGCATTTTTCGACATCGATGCGGTCGTGGGTGAAACCTTTTCAACTGCGATGTGGCAACTTGCCGGCACGCAGTCCGTATCACCATTCAGCTTGGTCACCTTTGATGTCTCGCAATTCAAATTCGATGCCGCTACCGGCAGCACCACCAGCAGCTCTACGGCGCTTACAGGTACGGCTGCAGGTGTGAGCACGACGGGGGCGGGCACGGTTTCGCTGACAGCAAATAACACTTATGGAGGCGCGACGACAGTTGGCAACGGTACACTGGAGTTGGGCGGAGCGGGGAGATTGGGTGGCGGCAGTTACAGCGCCAACGTGTCACTGGCGACCAGTAACTCATCACTCCGCATTGCAACTTCTGCGAACCAGACACTGTCCGGAGCGATAAGCGGCAGCGGTAGCCTCGCCAAGAGTGGCAATGGCACGCTCACCCTTTCCGGCTCCAGCAGCTACACCGGAAACACGACGATTAGCGGCGGTACGGTAATCGCATCCAATGCCAATGCCCTGGGCAACACGGCAGGCGCAGTCACCGCCAACAACGGCGGTACGCTCGACGTGCGTGCCAATATCACGCGCAACGGCACAGTGTCCATCGATGCAGCAGTTTTGACGGGCGGCGGCTCTGCAGTGGCGCTCACCAACAATGGGAGCGGTTTTGAACTCAAAAATGGAAGTGCCATGGCCGGTGCGGTTACGCTTGCTGGCACGGGCGGGCTGACGGTCAGTGGGAATCGCAGCATCATCTGGAACTCGGGTCATACCTACACCGGTGCAACAGTGATCGCTTCCGGCGGTGATTTGGCCCTTGCAGGCGCAGGCGCTCTTTCCGCTGCTACGGCAGTGAACAATTCGGGTGTTCTCCTCATCAACAATAAGGACCAAACCCTTGGTGGCTTGTCCGGTGCGAGCACAGGAAGAGTCATCGGCTCCAACTCTTACTCACTCACAGTGAATAGGGCTTCGGGCAACGACAGCTACAGCGGTACCATCGAAAGCGTGGGCGCCTTGATCAAGGATGGTGCGGGTGATTTGGTTCTGTCAGGTAACAACACCTACGCCGGCAATACCACGGTCAACGCCGGCAGATTGGCGGTGGCTAGTGCCAACGCCCTCGGCACCACAGCTGGCGTCACGACGGTGGCCAGTGGCGCGCAGTTGCGTTTGGATGGAGTCACTGTCGGCAACGAAACCCTCACCATCAGCGGCACGGGACTCAGCGCCGGAGCCAACGTTGCAGGGGCCTTGCGCTCCGCGAACGGTACCAGCAACACCTGGCAAGGGAAAATCAACCTCGCCGCTGATGCGAGAATCTTCTCGGGTAGCAGCACTTCGCTAACCGTGGATGTGGCCTCGGGCGATGCGATCAATTTGGGCGCCTTCAACCTCAACATCGATGGAGCGGGCACCCACACGGTCAATGATGCCATCGTCGGCACCGGTGGTCTCATCAAGACCGGCAGCGGTGTCACTACGTTTTCTGCCGTCAACAGCTACAGCGGTGCCACCGACATCCAAGCCGGTAGAGTGGTTCTGTCTGGAGCCGGGCGTCTGGGCTCCGGCGCGATCTCGGTTGCCAATGCAAGCACAGGTACTCTTGAGTTTGCGGTGACGGGAGCTAACACGATGGCCAACAACATTTCGGGCAACGGATCGCTTCTCTCGAGCTCGGGTGAGACTCGCTTCACGGGGGCTGTGACCAGCACCGGCGGCCTGACCATCAACTCCAACAGCGCTGTGCGCATCGGCAATGGCGGAACGACCGGCTCGTACTCGGGCAACACCGTGCTGGGCAACTCTGCCGCGCAGTTGATCTTTGACCGCAGCGATTCCTACATCCACGCAGGCAGCATTTCCGGCAACGGCAGCGTTCTGATAGCGGGCGCAGGCACCACCACGCTCTCCGGCACCAACTCCTACACCGGCCTCACGACCGTTTCGGGTGGCACACTCGCCGTCAACGGTAGCGTCGCAGGTGCGATGACGGTTGCCTCCGGAGCCACGCTGCAAGGAAGCGGCACGATCAGCGGTGCGACCACCGTCAGCGGCAACCTCAATCCTGGCAACAGCCCGGGCCTCCTGACCTTCGCCAACTCGCTCACGCTCGACTCGACCGCAATAACCACCATGGAGATCACGGGCGCGGCGCGTGGCACCGAGTACGATGCCATCAATGTTGGCGGCTCGCTTACTTACGGTGGTACGCTGATTCTGGACTTCAGCGGAGAGACTTACACCGAAGGCGTTTACAGTTTCAACCTCTTTGACTTCGTCGGCAGCTCTGGTGGCTTCTCCGATATGAGTTTGGCAGGCATCTACAGCGGATCCTTCACCGACAACTCAGGCATTTGGGGGCTGACCGATGGCGACAACAATTGGTCCTTCAACCAAGGCGATGGTGTTCTCACCTTCACCGTCGTGCCCGAGCCGAATGTGGCGATGGTGGCCGGCAGCCTTGCACTGATGGCCATGCTTCGCCGCCGCCGGGACTGATACTTATGGTGGTTTATTGAAACAATCTGACGGAGTTTTTGGTTTTTACTCCGCAGGGAATTAGAAAGGCGTCAGCTGGGGAGCTGGCGCCTTTCGTTTTTGCTTCCATAGCTTTTGCTCAATCGACATCTCTGCGCTTGGATCTTGAATTTTGAATATCCCCCGCCTTTACTGCCATTCGATTTGAACAAAATGTTCCAATGCACATTTGGCATTTTAGCTATGGTTCTTGTCGCTTGAGCCAAGGGAAATTTGCCTGTATTGTGCCAAGTTGTAATTGTGTTGAACGCAGAACGGACAAATTGCCGAGTGAAGATGCGTCAGGCGACCTTGCCTGGCGGGTGGTTTTTGCTGCAACGGAATCATGCGCCCTGCGGGCCTCGGTCGGCTGCGGGGCAGGGCTTTACGCTCACCGAAATGCTCGTGACGATCGCAGTGATTGTGTTGGTCGCTGCCATTGCCTTCAGCGGAGGCAGGTCGGCTATCAACTCAGCGAGATCGGCGGAAGCCGTGTCGAATCTCAAGCAGACGGGAGCTTTGGTGGCCAATTATGCGGCAGACAATAATAACCTTCTTCCTCATTCAGCGGTTTGGGAAAAAATTTTCGGAGGCGGCTTGGTCTTCTTTTCCCGGTCCTTAGCCGAGGCAACAGTCCCGGATTTTTTTTACGCTAAGGCACCATACACCAACGAACGACCACTGCCGGAGATCTTTTATGATCCTTGTCTCAAAGGGGATCCCCGAAAGCAGCATTCTATGGGAGCCTTTGGCGTGAACCGTTCGATTATCCGGGATACATGGTTTGAAAGCGAACCCAAAACATCCCTGCTCAACATCTCACGCGCCGGTCAGAAAGTCATATTTTGCAGCGTTGCTTCCAAAGGCGCTATTAATTCCGGCGGGTGGCTCCTTACGGGTGAAGATTTTGCAACAAGGGGAATGAGTGTGGAAACTTACCCCGATCCCCGGCACGGCGGCAAAGCGGCAGCATTGTTCGCTGACGGCCACGTGGAAAAGCTCGATGTAAAGAACATGGATCAGGTGCAGCGTCGCCGCTATTTCACCCTTGATCCCTGAGCATGGTGATTGATGGGGTGTCGGCGGGACACGGTAATGTGCTATGGATACTGTTTCGACTCTTGGTGTATCACCGACCCGCTGGATTCGCACCGGCTTGGCAGGAGCGCTGGTGCTGGCACTTGTCGTTTGGCTTGTGGCCCCTGCATCGACCGCTGCGGCGAAGGAGCTCGCCCAAGCGTCTCCCAACATCATCTTGATCCTCGCCGATGATGTTTCGGCCTGCGAGTTGTCACCCTATGGCGGCGCCATCGCCATGCCCAACTTGCAGAAGCTGGCCGACGATGGCGTCCTTATCCGCGATGCGTGGTCCACGCCGGTGTGCGCCCCGTCGCGCGCCATGTTGATGACTGGCAAATACCCACACCACACCGGCTACTACGAGAACCCAGTTTCTCCCGAAGTCCCGTTTTGGCAGGACTCACGCCATCTGCCGTTGCTAAAGATGCTCAAGCAGGCCGGCTATGCCACCAGCATGGTCGGAAAAAAGCACCCCGGAAATGATCCCGATGCAGGCGTGCTGGGAGCGGAGGATTGGCTGATCACATGGTATTGGCTGGGCCACGATGGTCCGCGGCAAAACCATTGGTCGCCCGATCGTCAGGACATGTATGGCGTCTCATGGTTTTGGCACCCGGGTCTGGTTCGCAACGGCCAAGGTGTGCCGACGACGCCGAAGGACTTCGGGCCCGATCTGGAGTTGAAGCATTTGCTGGAGTTCACCGCGGTTGATCGCGACAAACCATTCATCGCCTACTGGGCAACCTTTCTTCCGCACAAGGCACACGAGGAGGTGGCAGGCTCGCCTGAAGGGCGCTGGTATTACACCGATGTGCCGGAGCTGGACAAAGAAGGTCGACCGACCGGTGGCAAGGTGCGCGGCACGCTCAAGTCGAACATGCAATACCTCGACCATCTGCTCGGGCGTCTTCGCGAAGGCCTGACCAAGCAGGGACGAGCGAAGGATACCATCATCTTCTTTGCTGCCGACAATGGCACAGCGGACATTCGCGGGAGCAACAAGGTCATGGACAAGAATAGCTATGATCGCGACAACGGCATCCGCGTGCCTCTGGTGATGGGCGGCGGCCCGGTGCAAGCCCGCGGTTTGAGCGACGTGCTGGTGGACTTCACCGATTTCTGGCCGACCTTCGCCCAGCTGGCTGGGTATCGCGGCGAGATGAACACCGACGGCTACAGCTTTGCCCCGTATTTGCTCGGCGAACCATTTACCCCGCGCAAGACGATCCGCATGGCGATGAACAACGCGCGCTGGGTGCGCGATCGCGACTGGCTGCTCGACGGCCGAGGGCGATTCTATGACACCCGTGGCGCGGCCAATCGCGACGAATATCGCGATGTGAGCGAGTCGAAAGATCTGGAAGTCATCGCCGCCCGCAAACGCTTCGAAAAGTACCTGCAGGAGATCCCGCTGCCTGACATCAACGACCCGGCGACCGCCAAACTCTGGCGGCAATTCCGCGCGACGCCTCAGGGCGCGCCCGTCAAAGTGTTTCGCCCGTCATACCTCAAATGAGGCCATCGGCTTGAGCCTTTACCGTGCGTGCCGCCAATCCGATGGCATTGCCGCGCGGGTTTGCGGCGCATGTTTCAAGGAATGGTTTTTGGGTTGGTGGTAATTTTTTCGCACAAAGCAATGAATACCTCATCCAAGGACCGCATCCGGGTCGGCTGCTATTACTTTCCGAACTATCACGCCGATCCCCGCAATGCAAAGATTCACGGCCCCGGCTGGACCGAGTGGCAATTGGTGCGTCACGCCATCCCGCGTTTTCCCGGCCACCAGCAACCGAAGGTGCCATTGTGGGGCCACGAGGATGAGTCCGACCCGCAAGTCATGGAAAAGAAGATCGACGCGGCGGTGGATCACGGCATCGATCATTTTATCTTCGACTGGTACCACTACGAGGACGGTCCGTTCCTTGAGCGCTGCCTTGAGGAGGGTTTTCTCAAGGCGCGAAATGTCGATCGAATCGAGTTTTCCCTGATGTGGGCCAATCACGATTGGATCAACATCCACCCGATGGGGCGCAGCTTTGGCAAGGAGCTGCTTTATCCCGGGCTGGTTTCTCCGAAGATGTTTCGTGCCATCACCGATCTCATCATCGAGCGCTATTTCTTGCATCCCTCCTACCTCATGGTGGACGGCTGTCCGTACTTCTCCGTCTATGATCTGTCGAAATTTGTGGAGATCCACGGTTCGGTGAAAGCCACGCGCGAGGCGATCGACGGATTTCGAGAGCGCGTGCGTGCGGCAGGTTTTCCGGATCTGCATTTCAATGCCGTGGTCTGGGGCAAGCCGGTGTTGCCGGGTGAGACGGTGATCAAAGATTTGCCGGAACTGGTCGCTGCATTGGGCTTCGACAGCGTGACAAGCTATGTATGGATTCACCATGCGGAGCTGAACAAATCCCCTTACACACCGTACGACGAAGTACTTTCAAAGTATCTTAAAGTCTGGAACCGAATGGAAGAAGAGCATGCCGTGCCCTATTTTCCCAACATCACCATGGGCTGGGACAATTCACCGCGGACGGTGCAGACGGACATCTGGGAGCCTCTTCCGGAATCGACATTCTCCAACCTGATCGGTGGCAACACGCCCGAGGCATTTCAAAAAACCCTGGAGCTGTATCGAGACCGCTTGAGTCGCAGAAAGGGTCCGAATCTTATCAGTATCAATGCCTGGAATGAATGGACCGAAGGCAGTTACATCGAGCCGGACGAGATTCATGGCATGGCCTATCTCGAAGCGGTTGCCAAAGTGTTCGGAAACATCGCCAGCCCGGCTTCGCGCGAGTCGGTGTCAGTTTGACCTATGATCTGAAAAAGCTTACCGTCGATAAATTCGAAAAAATGCTTGCCGCCTATTCATCCGCATCGAGCCAATCCACAATTCGCAGATTCACAAATTCATTTATCAGAACCACCGCGCTCTTGATGTTTGCGGTGGCCTTGAACGCATCAGTGTGCGGAGAAGATTCCGCTCCAAAGGATCTGGCGATCAACCCCGGGGTGCCTTGGCCGGCGACTGATGCACTGGGAAGAGAGTTGCCACTGGCTGATGAGGTCGGAACACCAAAAAACGACCGTTTTGTAGGTATTTTTTACCTTCCGTGGATCGGTGATGAATACAGTTACGGTCCCTATGACATGACCAAAATTTTGGCCGAGCAGCCCGAAATGCGCACGGCCGCAAGTTTCCGTCATCGCGGGCCAAAGTCATGGCACATGGCTCATTGGGGTGAGCCGCTGTTTGGTTATTACAAGCTGACCGATCCATGGGTCATTCGCCGCCATATGCACATGCTTGCCGATGCGGGTGTTGATACACTCGTTCTCGATGCGACCAATGGCGACATTTATGAAAGTGTGCTCAACCAGTTTTTACCTGTTCTCATGCAAATCCGAAAGGAAGGCAGTCGCACACCGCAGATTTGTTTCATGCTCAACACCGACATGGGCAACATGGCAAAGCAGTTGCTAGAGAAATTCTATAGGCCGGGTCGCTATGAGGAACTTTGGTTTCAGTGGGACGGCAAGCCGCTTTTGCTTTGCAATCTCGCCGCCGCTCCTCCCGAGGTGAAGGAACACTTCACGCTGCGCACTGCCTTCTGGCCGGGTGCGCCACCTTATCCGAACACGCCCTATGAGTGGCATTGGCTGGGCGTGCACCCGCAGGCTTACGGCTTTACCAAGGACGCGAATGTTGCCGAGCAAATCAATGTTTCGCCCGCACAGAACATGCATTGGCAGACCGGTGCTTTGGAATTGATGCACACGGGCAAAGCGAGAGGCCGCGGCTTCAACAAGGGCAAACAGGATCCATCGATCGACGCCATCCAGCGCGGGCTCAACTTCCAAGAGCAGTGGGATCACGCGCTCAAAGTGGATCCGAAATTTGTGATGATCACCGCATGGAATGAATGGATCGCGGGACTCACGCATTCGATGCAAAGCCCTTGGGTTCAGTGCGACGGATTCAACGAGGAATTCAGCCGCGACATTGAGCCGATGAAGGGCGGCTTTGGAGACAATTTTTACTATCAAGCCATCGCCAACATCAGGCGCTACAAGGGTGTGCCGCAAATCCCCGTTGCCAGTTCTGCCACGCCGGGCGGCGAGAAGAGGGTCATCGACATCAACGGATCCTTCGACCAGTGGAATGATGTGACGCCGGAATACAAAGGTCATGTCGGCAACACGATCCCGCGCGATTTTGAGGGCTTTGGGGCGGCACCGAAGACGCGGGTCACCACGCCTTCACCGGATTTCGAAGGCAACGGCTCCACATGGCGCGGTCAGGAAGCACCACGCTACACCAACAAAACCGGCCGCAACAGCCTGCTGGTCATGAAGGTGTGCCGCGATCACGACAACATCTACTTTTATGTGCGGACGGAAAAACCGATCACGCCCGCGACCGATTCGAACTGGATGACCTTGCTGATCCGCACCGGCAACCCAGCCAATCACAATTGGAACGGTTATGATTTTATCATCAATCGCGTTACACCGGTCGAGAACAGCGCGTTGCTCGAGAAAAACAACGGCGGCTGGAATTGGCTGCGGGCGGCAGACATTAAGTTCCGTGTCGAAGGCAACCAGATGCACATGGCCGTGCCTCGCTCAGCGATGTTCAACAAGTCGGAAAACCGCAACGATCAGCTCTCGGCGGATCCGCTGACCTTCGACTTTAAGTGGCTCGACAACATTAAACTGCCGGACGACCTGACGGTACTTTACACCGATGGCGACACCGCGCCGAGCGGACGTTTCAGGTTCCGCTACATCGCTGAGAAATAATCTAATGAAAATCCGCAAAGCCTTTCTCATGTCGGTGAATGTTGGTGCCGAGGAGGAATACATCAAGAGGCACAATCCGATTTGGCCCGATTTGGAACAGGTGCTGAAGGACCATGGTGTTTCAAATTACTCGATTTTTTTCGAGGCGGAGACACATCAGCTTTTTGCCTACGCCGAAATTGAGGATGAGGATCAATGGGCGGCCATTGCCTCAACCGAAGTTTGTCAAAAATGGTGGAAGCACATGGCGGAAATCATGCCCTCGCACACCGACTGCAGTCCCATGAGTACACCGCTGCGGGAGGTTTTTCATCTCGCGTAGAAAACAGCAACTTAATGAAAAATTTATTCATCATCACCTTCATCAGCGTCTGCACATGGTCCGTAATGCATGCAGGCGAAGTCGCGGTTGAGTTTAAAAAACTCCCTACGGATAGGTGGTCGGCGGTCATCCCTGCCGAAAAAGAATTGTCCGCCGAATGGGAGCGTTCTTTGTATGATCGCGGCGCTCCTCGGAGTTACACGGGTGAGGCTTTGATGAACATCGGCATGCCCGTTGGTGGCATCACGACTGGCAGCTTGGTCTATCTTGGCGGCGATGGAAAACTTTGGAACTGGGATATTTTCAACCGCCCATTGAATGGCGTGCAGCCGCGTCAGATCCAGTACAAGGATCGCTCATGGCACGGACTTCCCAAAGGGCTCGGCGCCTGGCAGGGCGGCAACTATGTCGAGCCTGTAAGAAACCAGCCCTCACCATTCGAGCAAGGTTTTGCGATCAAAATCACCATCGATGGCAATGAACAAATTCGCACGCTCGACCGCAAGGGTTGGAAGAATGTCGTGTTCACTGGTGCCTATCCTTTTGGCACTGTCACTTACTCCGATCCGGATTGCTCAATCAAAGTGACGCTTAATGCGTACTCGCCATTTTGTCCGCTGAACTACGATGACTCGAGCTATCCCGCGACGGTGATGAGTTACCGCTTGGAAAACATCGGCAGCAAGCAGGCGCAAATCGAGATTGGCGGATGGTTGGAAAACCCGGTGCTCATCGACACGATTGGAAATTATCCGGGCCTGGTGCGCAGCAACTCGGTCAGCTCGGATGGTGGTAAGGTCATGCTCGTAAGCAGGGCGGAATACCCTCCCGATGCGAAACCAAGTCGCCCTGACATTGTTTTCGATGATTTTGAGAAAGCCGCTTACGAAGGTTGGGAAGTTGAAGGAACGGCTTTCGGCAAGGGACCGGTCGCCAAAAAGGACATGCCGGCACACATTGGTGAAACTGGCATGATCGGTGATCGTGCCGTCAACTCGCATGCCTCCGCGCCCGGTGATCCTGCTGTTCCGCCTAATCCCGCCAAAGACTCGCTCACCCGCGATGCGGCGACTGGCAAGCTCATCAGCAAGCCCTTCACCATCGAGCGCAACTTTATCACTTTTCTCATCGGTGGCGGCAACGCGAACGCCGCAGTTAACCTACTGGTGGATGGACAGGTCGTGCAGAGCATCAGCGGCCCGAATTGCAGTGCAATGCGCGAGGCATCCTTCAACGTCATGTCTCTCGCTGGCAAGACTGTAAGGCTCGAGATCATCGATCAGGCAAGCAACGGATGGGGACACATCAGCGTGGATCAAATTGTTTTTCGCGACACCACGATTCCGCCGCAGAAGCAACGCGACTGGGGAAGTATGGCGCTGGCGGCCATCGGTGGAAACAAAGCTCGTGGCAGCGCGCAGTTCGTCACCGCAGCTGAGCAGTCTGTCTTTGATGTCGAGGGTGCTGCGAGCGCATCATCTCCAGCCGGCAAGCCCCTGATCGGCGGAGTTACCGAATCGCTCACTCTCGCGCCCGGTTCGAGCGGCAAGGCCGCGTTTGTGATTGCATGGCATTTCGCGAATTCGATCGAAACCGTCAAAGGCGCTAAGACGGGCCATGGTTTTGGAAAACGCTTCAAGGATGCGGCGGAGGTGGCTAGCGATATCGCTGCGAACGCGGGTCGCCTCGATGAAACAACCCGGCTTTGGAATGACACTTGGTACGACTCCACGCTGCCTTACTGGTTTTTGGAACGAGCGATCATTCCGCTCAATGCTCTGGCCTCGCCGACTTGCTACCGATTTGCTGACGGACGCTTTTACACCTATGAAGGCATCCGCAGTTGCGCCGGACATCCGAACCACGTCTGGCACTACGCTCAAGCGCACGCGCGGCTCTTTCCGGAATTGGAACAGGATGTGATTGAGCGCGTGTGGTATGGCTTTGGCTTCAAGCCGGATGGCTCGATGGCGTATCGTGGTGAAATCGGTGGGGACAGCGCGATCGACGGTCACTGCGGCGTGATCCTTTGCGTGTTGCGTGCGCATCAGACGAACCCCGATGATCAAATGCTCAAGCGCCTTTGGCCGCGCGTCAAAAAATCCATCGAGTATGCCAACGCATGCGACCGCGATGGCGATGGTTTACTCGACACACCAATGCTCACCACGCTCGATGAGCCATGGCATGGAGTGATTCCATGGGTCAGCGGGCTCTATGTTGCCGCCCTCAAGGCCGGCGAGCAGATGGCCTTGGAAATGGGCGAGGCGGAGTTTGCCGCCGATTGCCGTGCGCGGGCGGAGAAAGGTCGTGCCGCGATCGATGCGAAACTTTTCAATGGCGAGTGGTTCATCCAAATTCCGGACCCGGAAAACCCGAAGAAACTCGGCGCTTATGAAACAGTCCACATCGATCAAGTGATGGGTCAAGGATGGGCATGGCAGGTTGGTCTCGGGCGCGTGCTCAACGAAGACACCACCCGCTCCGCGCTGCGCTCATTGTGGAAATACAATTTTGCGCGCAATCTCGATGCGTACGACGCCCAAGCTGACCCCAAGGGGCGCCCCTATCACACCGATGGAGAAGGCGGCATGGTTTTGACCGCCAATGCGCTGGGCCGTGAGACACCATTCGGTGTCTATTCGAGCTTTGCCTGCTATCTCAACGAAACGATGAACGGCTTCGAATATCAAGCTGCCGCACACATGATCGCCGAAGGAATGATCAAGGAAGGCATGGCAGTCATCAAGACGCTTGATGAGCGTTACGATGGCAACAAACGCAATCCTTTCAACGAAGTGGAATGCGGCGATCACTATGCACGTTCGATGGCCAGCTATGGAGCGCTCATCGCCATCTCCGGATTCGAATGTCATGGCCCGAAAAGACACATCGGATTTGCGCCGCGGCTCACTCCGGAAAACTTCAAGGCGCCTTTCACCACCGCCGAAGGGTGGGGTACTTACAGCCAGAAAATTTCCGAAGGCAAGATGCGCGCCGAACTTGCGGTGAAATACGGCAAGGTCCCGCTGCGTACGATGTCGCTGGTGCATGCCGCCGCAAAAACGCCGCTAAAAGTCTCTGCAACGATCGATGGTAAAAATCTTGCCGTTACGGTCGAAGAAAAGGACAGCTCGGCGAACATCACCTTCGGTCCCGGCATTGAAATCCAAGCCGGGCAAAAATTGGAAGTCACGCTCTCGTCGAGCCCTTGATCACAAGAACCGATCTACCCGTTTTTCTGCGGGCGTCTTCACCTTGGGAAACAGGTTTGCCAACGCAGCCGCAAGCGATCACTTCATCGATGCGATGATCTGATCGGTGAGGGCTTGGACGAGTTTTTCCGCTTCGGGATCGAGGCTGGCTTTGCTGCTGGCGGCCGGTTTTGAATCGCCGATTTGGCAGACTGTGCCGGGTTGGAAGTCCGAGTTGTCGCAGAGTTGGCACTCGGTCCATGTCGAGCGCTTGTCGTCCATGCCGAGGGTTTTGCGCAGGGCGATGAGTTCCTTGGCTTGTCCGCCAGTGATGGTGAGGAGCTTGCCGCCATTGAGTTGGGATGCGACCCAGACGGTTTTGCAGTAGGCCTCGACGTTTTCCATTTTCCAGTAGGCGTCTTCGATGTCCTTGCCCCAGGTGATGACGCCGTGGTTCGCCATGAGCACGGCCATGTGTTCGATCGCGGCGTTGCCGACGACTTCGGCGTTGGCGGGGCTGCCCGGAGTGCGGTACTCGGCGATGCCGATCTGACCGAGAAAGACTTCGGCTTCAGGGATCATGCAAGTTGGCGGCTGGACACCGGCGACGGCGAAGGCGGTGCCGTGTGGCGGGTGGGCGTGGCAGCAGGCCTTGGCCTTGGGCTGCTTTTTCATGATCGCGAGGTGCGTCATGCACTCGGAAGTGCGCTTGAATTTTCCAGCAAGCTGTTTGCCATCGAGATCGACGAGGCAGATTTGCTCGGTGGTCATGAAGCCTTTCGAAACGAGAGTGGGCGTGCAAAGGACGAGGCCGTCGCCGACCCGCACGGTGAGGTTGCCGCCATTGCCGTCGGTGTATTCGCGGGCCCACATGCGTTTGCCGATGTCGACCATGCGTTGCTTGAGTACTTCGATCGCGGGAGAGCGGAAGAAGGCCTCGATTTCGGCGGGAGTTTTTGGGTCGGTGCCTGGTTTCCAAGTGAACTCGTAATCGGGCAGAATCGGCTCGCTGGAAGCGGTGGTGACTGCGCGAGCGTTGCCGGCGCGCACCGGGCCGAGGCCATCGCGCAGCGTGTCTTTGGCGGAGGGTGTGAGGACCGCGTCGGCAGGAATATCGGCAGCGGATTTACCGGACTTCAGGAGTGCTTCGATGTCAGCGGCGGTGAAGACTTTTTTTGTCATGGTGTGGGTGGTGAATAGTGGAGTGAATCGAAAATGGCGACGGTGATGGCGTCGATGGGGATGTCGTAATCGAAAGGTGCGGTGGCTTCGGCTCCTTCAACGATGCCGACGATGGCACCATCATCGGCGCCGAGTGAGTCATAGGTGACGAGTGATGATTCGCTCGAAATGGCGGGTGGGGTGCTGCAGGCAGTGTTGAAATCGCGGGCAGCGAGCGGATTGCAAATCAACCAGCGGCCTCCTTTGTAGGAGGGGTCCTGGTGGCTCAGGGTGACCCGGCCGATGACTTGGGCGATGCGCATGGTTAGTGAGAAGCAAGACAGCAAGAAGCAAGACCCAAGAAAAGAGGCCAGGCTTGGCGGCTTTTCTTAAGCAATGTTGAAAGCGGATTCTTCATCTTGTGTCTTGGGTCTTGGAGCGGAGCGTTCTTGTTTCTTTTCAGTCGATCACGCCTTGGATGAAATTGCGGACGGGTGAATTTTTATCGTGGACGAGATCACGCGCACCGATGCCGTCGGTGGAGATGAAAACTTTGGAATGGAGTCCGGCACCGAAGTGATCGATGGCGACCATCGGTGCGCCGGTGAGAGCGCCGTTGGCGTCGAGCTGTTGGCAAAGCAGCATGCGGCATCCCTTGAGTGAAGGATGGCTGTGGCTGCTGACCGCGTGGCCGACGACTTGGGCGGGGATCATTGGGTAAATGCTGAAAAACTGAAAAGCTGAAAGGAAGAGATCAAACGATGCGCAGGTTTTCGACGAGGACGCAGCGGCGGGTGCGGGTGAAGGTTTTGGGGGTGGTGATGCCTTCGCCGGTGGTGGTGGCGATCGAGTAGGAGAGATAACCTTCGCCGCCGAGGCCTAGGCCGGCGACGGAGGGTCCGTTTTTCACGAAGATCGTCGTGTCCATTTCGCGAGCCATGTAAGTCATGTGGTCGACATCCTTGGTGTGGATGATCGCGGAGTGACGGTAGTTGTGCTCCGCGCGTTTCGCTTCCTTCACGGCGGTGAAGAAGTCCGGGCAGGAAACAATCGGCATCATCGGCATCATTTGCTCTTCTTGGACGAAGGCATGATCGGCATCGGTTTCCGCGAAGAGCAACTGGGTGCCGGCAGGGACCGTGGTGCCCGCGTGTTCGGCGAGCTTTGAGGGGTCGGCGCCGACGAGTGCGCGGTTGACCGAGGCGTGGGAGCATCCGCCGCCTTCGCCGGGCTTGAAGGTGAATGCCGCAGCAGTGAGTTTTTCGAGTTGCTGCGCGTTGATGCGTGCGCCGCCGGCTTTTTCGAGTTCCTCGCAGAAGCGTTTGAAGACAGAGGCGACGACGAAGATCGCTTTTTCGCCGATGCAAAGCAGGTTGTTGTCGAAAGCGCCGCCTTCGACGATGCCGCGTGCGGCCTTGGCGAGATCGGCCGTTTCATCGACCACGACCACTGGGTTGCCGGGGCCGGCGCAGATCGCGCGTTTGCCGGACTTCATCGCGGCGCTGACGACGGCGGGTCCGCCCGTGATTGCGAGCAGCGGGATGAGCGGGTTTTTGCAGATCGAGTCGAAGGACTCGAGCGTTGGTTCTTCGATGGTGGTGATGAGATTCTCGATGCCGAGTTCGCGTTTGATCGCTTCGTTGTAGGCGCGCACGGCCATTGCCGCGCTGCGGGCACCGCCAGGGTGGGGGTTGAAGACGATCGCGTTGCCGGCGGCGACCATGTTGATCACATTGCCGGTGAGGGTGGGGACTGAGTGGGTGACGGGCAGGATCGCGCCGACGACGCCGAAGGGTGCGTATTCTTCGAGCGTGATGCCGCCATCGCCGCTCATGGCGTCCGGGTGGAGCCACTCGGTGCCGGGAACATTTTTGGTGATTAGGAGTTTGGCGATCTTGTGATCGACGCGGCCGATTTTTGTTTCGTCCATTTCGAAGCGGCCCCATGCATCGGCATTGCCGACGGCGAGGCTTTTCACGATTTCGATCACCTTTGCGCGGCCTGCGACGCCGAGTTTCTTGAGTTGCAGGTGGGCGTCGTTGGCGGCGTTGGCTGCCTTGTCGACGCAGTTAAAGACGCCGAATTGGCCGGGGCCACAACCGCAGCCGCAAGAGCCTGCGGACGATGGCGCTGGCTTGGCAGCGGCGGGATTTGCAGGGGCGCTGCCTTGGGTGGCGGAGAGTCTTGAGACCACCGACTCGACAACGGAGCGGAGGGTATCGGGATCGAGTGTTTTCATGTTTGGCATGAGATCCGGCCATTATTGGCGGCCGGAGAAATGGATTGTTGCGAAACGGTTTGGGTGGCCTTGCGCGTGTGGGGTCAGCCGTCCTTGTAAAGGGTTTTGCCCTTCACTTCGACGCGGTCGACGATGGCGATGATGGCGGCATCGACCGGGATTTGCTTGAGGCCTTGCGCGGCGCGCGCCGAGCTGCCTTGGCAGAACATGACGAGTTCGCCATCACCGGCGCCAACCGTATCGACGGCAACGATGGTGTTTTGCCCGTCCTTGAATTTCGTGGGGTCTTTCTCGTCGACGAGTTTCGGGCGCAGCAGGAGGAGTTTCCTGCCGACCATTAGTTCGTCTTTTTTGGTCGAGACGACCTGTCCAATGACTTCAGCGAGGAACATCGGCGTGAGGGTGGGTGGTGCGCCCGCGGGATGCCTAGGCAATCGCGGGCGCGATGATTGGTTTACTTGCGTGGTGCGCGTGCGGCGTTGTCCTTGGGAAGGACGATGTCGGTCGCTTCGTCGGGACGGGCGATGACATGGGCGCTGATCACTTCGCCGCCGGCGGAAGCTGCGGCTGCGGCGCCGGAGTCGATCGCGCTTTTGACTGCTGCGACATCACCGGCGACGACTGCGTTGCAGAGGGCGTTGCCGATTTGTTTCATCGGTCCGACGAGTTCGACGTTTGCGGATTTGAGCATCGCGTCGACGCCGACAACGAGGCAGGCGAGGCCGCGGGTTTCGAGTAGTCCTAGTGCTTGTTTGGCCATGGTATTGGTTGGTTATGGTTGGTTCGAGATTTGCCGGTAGACTTCGCGCGCGAGGACGAGTTCCTCGTTCGCTGGGATGACAAAAATTTTGGCGGGAGAATCGTTCGCGCTGATGTCGGCCTCGGTGGCGCGGCAGGCGGCGTTTTTATCGGGATCGATTTTGATGCCGAAGTTTTCGAGGTTGGCGCAGACCGCGTTGCGGAGCGCGGGGCCGTTTTCGCCGATGCCGGCGGTGAAGACGAGGGCGTCGATGCCGCCGAGCTCGATCATGTAGGCGCCGATCCAGTGGCGGATCGATGCGGCGAGGTGATTGAGTGCGAGTTGCGCGTCGGGGTTGCCATCATTGGCCGCAGCTTCGATGTCGCGGATGTCGTTGGAGACGCCGGAGAGGCCGAGCAGACCGGATTCTTTGGTGAGTTGGCGTTCCGCTTCCTCGAGGCTGAGGCCGAGGGTGCGCATCGCGTAGGGCAGCGCGCCCGAGTCGAGTTCGCCGACGCGGTTGTTTTGTGGGAGTCCGCTTTGCGGTGAGAAGCCCATGCTGGTGCCGATCGCGACGCCGTTGAGAATGCCGGTGACAGAGCTGGATCCGCCTAGGTGGCAGGAGATCACGCGGAAGGGTTTGCCGGCGACCGCTGCGGGTCCGTCGAGGTAGAGGCGTTGGGAAATTTCCGCGATGTCCTGGCGGCCGCAAAGTTCGGCCGAGCGTTCGGCGATGTACTTGTGGCTGGCGCCGTGGAAGCCATAACGGCGGATGCCGATTTCGCGCCATGCCTTTGGCAACGCGTATTGCGCGGCGGCTTCATCGATCCACTGGTAGAAGGCAGTTTCGAAAAGCGCGACGAGTTTGGCGTGCGGCATGGATTTGCCAAACTGACGGATGCCTGCCGCGTAGGGCGGATTGTGCGCGGGTGCGACCGCGGCGAATCCATCAAGCGCGCTGATGACTCTTTCATCGGCGATCACGCAACCGCTGAGGTCTTTGCCGAGCACGGTTTTGAAACCGACCGCATCGATCTCCGAAGGTTCGTCGATGACGCCCTCGCGTTGCAATGTCGCAAGCGCGTCGTCGATCGTGGCAGCGTAATCGGTGACCCGTTCATAGCCGCCCTTGGCCACGACGACTCCACCGCGTTCGTCCATGAGGAAGACGCGGTATTTGAAGGAGGTCGAGCCGAGGTTGGCGATGAGAACGAGCATGGCTGTCGATCGTGTTGTGTGCGATGGATCAGGCGATCCAGGGGCCGAACTTCGAGAGGTCGTCGTGTGGGCGTGGGATCACTTGCACGGAGCTGACGGAGCCGAGGGTCGAGGCGGCGCTGGCGGCGGCGTCGAGGCCGGCCTTCACGGCGGCGACATCGCCGGCGAAGAATCCGGTGACGAGGCCCGAGCCGATTTTTTCCCAGCCGGTCATTTTGATGTCGGCTGCCTTGAGTGCCGCGTCGGATGCTTCGACGAGCGAGATGAAGCCTTTGGTTTCGATGATGCCGATTGCTTGTTTGGCCATGGTCTTAGTTGGTGATTGGTTGATTGTTTTGGTTCGGTGATTGAGCGGCTGCTTACGCGAGACCGAACTGGGTGAGGAGTTCGGCGTGTGGACGTGCGATCACATGGGCGGAGATCAGCTCGCCAACGCGGCCGGCGGCTTCAGCGCCTGCATCGACAGCGGCTTTGACACTTCCGACATCGCCCTTGATCAGGACGGTCATGAATGCGCCGCCGATTTGGACTTGGTTGATAATTTGGACATTGGCCGCTTTGGCCATTGCGTCAGTGGCTTCGACGTTGCCGACGTAGCCTTTGGTTTCGATCATGCCGATTGCGTGGTTCATAATAGTGGGAGTGAGTTGTGGTTGTTGGTTGGTGGGTCAGTCAGTGAGAGGGTGGATCAGGAAATCAGTTCGCAGAAGGTATCGGGCTTGAGTCCGCAGGCGTTGCCTTCGTCGGTGTCGATGTGGACTTCGAGTTTGAAGGACGGATCGACGCGCACGACGAGGTTATCAAAAGTCATGGCGAGCGGGCCGTGGATTTTGAGTTTCATCATGTCGAGGTGTTTGACTCCATAGTAGGAGGCATCGCTCGGGTGCATGTGGACATGCGGTTGGGCGCGGATGACGCCTTCGTCGAGTTGGAAATAACCGTGGGGGCCCATGAGCATGCAGCCGGGGGTGCCTTTGATGTCGCCGGACATGCGGACCGGGATGTCGAAGCCGAGTGAGATCGCATCGGTGTAGGCCAGCTCGACCTGGTTGAGGTTGCGGCAGGGGCCGAGAATGCGGAGGTTGGAAATTACGCGGCTGCGCGGGCCGATGAGGGTGACCGATTCCTTGGCGGCGTATTGGCCTTCCTGGTAGAGGCCTTTCATTGGGGTGAGCTGGTGGCCGGGGCCGAAGAGTGCCTCGACCGCTTCCTGGGTGAGGTGGCAATGACGGGCGGAAATGTTGACCAGCAGCGCGTTGGGGGCCTTCGAGGCGGCGGGCAGCGGCAGGCCGAGTTTGGCGTAGATTTGCTCGCGAACGAGGTGTTCGACAACGGCGCGCGGGGTTTGGGATGTAAGCGTGTCGGCCATGGACGGCTTTGTTTTTTCTGGTTTTGGATTGACAGTCAAGCAAATTTCCCAAATTTTCCCAAAAAAATAAAGAAAAACCCAATTCCATGCTCGCCATCGAACGTCAACGCCGGATTTTGGAGCTCCTCACCGAGGCGGGAGCCCTGCGCACGGCCGAGACCGCCGAGGCGCTGGGGGTGACCGATGAGACCGTGCGCAAGGACTTCGAGGTCCTGGAAAAACGCGGTGAATTGCTGCGCAGCCACGGCGGCGCGAGCCTGCCCGAGAAGGTTCGCGGCGATGTGCCCTTCAACGAGCGTCAGGCAATCCGGCGCGAGGAAAAGAAAGCCATCGCGCGAGTCGCGGCGGGAAGGATCCGGCCCAACGAAACAATTTTCCTCGATGCGAGCTCGACCGTGCTGACGCTCACCGAGTTTCTGCCGATCGACATGCCGCTGACGGTGATCACCAACGCGCTCAATGTCATCAACGCGTTGGCCGATCGCCCGAACATCGACCTGATCTGCACCGGCGGCCTGCATGTGGCAAAGTCGCAATCGTTTGTCGGTCTCGCTGCGGAGAAATCGCTGCAGCGTTATCATGTCCACCGGATGTTTCTATCGGGCGACGGACTGCACCTTGAGCGGGGATTGAGCGAGAGCAATTCGCGTCAGGCCTCCTTCAAGGAACGGGTCATCGCGAGTGCTGAGGATGTCGTGTTCCTAGCCGATCACAGCAAGTTAGGTCGCAAAGCCTCGTATTTTTTTGGCGAGGTCGCCGACCTGGGTTGTGTGGTATCGGATGAAAAAGCGGACGCCGGATTCGTGGCAGATTTGCAAGCGATGGGCGTGGAAGTGCTGTTGGGAAATGCCGATGGCGCGCCGTGATGTGGCGGGTCAATCGTGATGGAAGAGCTCTTCCATGTCGGCCCACCACTCGCCCGGTTTGCGCGATTCGAGTGGTTCTTGGCAGGGCTTGCAGACGGCCCACCATTCTTGCGTGCGCGGGTCGGCGGCTATCAGAGCCATGTCGGCATCGAAGTCGTTCCCCACATACTCGAAGTAGGAAAACAGAAAGCCGTCCTTGTGATAGATCGAGTAGTTTCGAATCCCTCCCTCGGTGATCTTTGCGAGGATCTCGGGCCAAGCGGCGGCGTGCAGCCGTTTGTATTCGTCGTATTTTTCCGGGCGCAGCCGGATCATTGAACCGTAGCGTTTCATGGAATTGGCGGATGCAGGTTGATTTCTCAGTCCATGCCTAGTCGATCGAGATTGGCACGGAGGCGCTGCAGGGCGCCAATATATTTCTGCGGGATGAGGCCGTGCTTGTCGGGGCCGACATCGAGCAGGAGGTTGGTGCCGCGGCTGATGCTGACGAGGTACATGCCGAGTAGTTCCTCATCGCTGCGGGGTTGGTCTTCTTCGGTGAAGAACCATTCGCGGCCGATGGGGTCGCAGACTTCGCCGGGCATGTAATACTTTTTGCCTTCGATCTCGCGCCATTTCACATGGCCGGTGTGGCTGTTGGGCAGGAAGCGTTCGATGGCGATGATGTCGGCCGGCCAGGCGTCTAAGCCGACGCAAGGAATGCCGTTTACACCGACCACAGGATAGTTCGATCCGTCGCCGATGCCATTGTTGTTCATGATGACGGCCTCCGGTTGCCATGTGGCGATGTTTCGATACAGGTCCTCGCGATAACAGCGTGGCAACATTGACGGAATGTCGATCCATACCTCTGCGACTTTGCCGTAGCTGGTGAGCAGTTCCTCAAGTTGCGCGGTTTGAAAATCCTGATACTCGCGGGTTGTGAAAGCATGCAAATTTCCCGGATTTTTGTCATTCGACATGTCCGAGTATGTTCGCGAACCGAATCTGTTGTGGTTGTCCCACGAGCAGTAATAGAAGCCTGGCAACACGCCGCGTTTTTCGCAGGCATTCACGAAGGCTTCGACCACATCGGTTTTGTTGCTGCTGGTGCCGACATGGTAATCGTTGTGCTTTGTCGGCCAGAGGCAGTGACCGGCGACATGCTTGGTAGTGAGCACGGCATACTTCATTCCGGCGTCGCGGGCGACCGAGATCCATTGATCCACATCAAGCTTGTCGGGTGCGTAGAGCGTGGAGGGATGGCTTCCGTCGTCAAGTTCAGCTCCGGTGTACGTGCTCATGCCGTAGTGGATGAACATGCCGTACTTCAAGGCTTCCCATTTCTGCAGTTGCTCGAGGCTCAGGCGTTGCGCGCCGCGTTCGTTGGTGGTTTCGGTGGACATGGAAAAAACCTAAACTGAAGAACCTCTCCGGGCTATGCCGATGAGTGCCCAAGATGTGTTGATTCGTGCCAAACATTTTTCAACTCGCGGGGCTTGCGCGGCGAAATGCGGCGGGCCCCATGCCGGTGATGGCCTTGAAGGCGCGCGTGAAGTGGTGACGGTCGGCAAAGCCGGTGGCTTCGGCGATCTCATCGACTGATTGGTCGCCGAAGCGCAGTAGGCGGCAGGCTTCGCGGATTCGGATGCGTCGCTGGAAGGCCACGGGTGTTTCGCCGGTTTCGGCTAAAAACCAGCGCAAAAATGATCGGCGCGACATCCCGGCATGGGCCGCCATTTCGTCAAGTGATGGGGGTGTTGCCATGCGCGTCTTCATCCATGTGTGGAAGTGTCGAAGCTGTTCCGAGCCGGTCCAAAGGCTGGACTGGGATTTTTTTCCAAACTCTTGGATGAGCGCCGCAAGACAGGTGTGGCGGAGACGGTGGGGCGATGATGTGTTATTCGCGAGCTTGTACAAAGAGTGCCAAAGCTCTTGCTCGAAGGGCTGCAATTTCCCCATCCATGCGGAAGGGGTTTCGCCCGCCAGTGGATAAGAAAAGATCATCCATAAGTGCCGCACGGCTCCGCGGCAACGGCAATCGTAGAGGGTGTCTTCGGGAATGATCACCACGCGTGATGGGCCGAGGGAAATCCATTTGCCCGCGAGGCGCACAGCCGCGCCTTCATCGGGATTGAAATAGGCGGTCCAGAACGGCTTGCGAACGCTTTGATGATTCCAGTGCCTGTCGATCACTTGGGTGTTGCATTCATGAACCTGCAGCGCGGGGGGCTCACCGTCGTCGAGCAGCACATTTTCGTTGGCACGGGCGTCTTTGCCGGATTTTTTGCGCGCTCCCCGAGCCATGCGCGGAGCTTAGTGTGCTTTGAACAGGGTCGTCAAATGCCGGAGTCACTTGGCGGATTGACGGCTTTGGAGGCTTGTTGGGAAAAGTGGGTGGCGCGACGGTGAAGCAACGAAATTACAGCCTAAAAAATGCTTGGTATCTTGGTGAGGTCCTATAAAATTGCCCTCCCATGCAAATCAGCACATTGTCCCAGATTGCCGACAAGGCGATGGTCACGCGATGCGTGCTGCGCGCCTTGGTTGCCTTTGTATGCTGCTTTGGATTCGCCGCCGGCCCGGCTTCGGCTGCGACTTACGTGCGCTTTGATACCAACTTCGGAGCCTTCGATGTCGAGCTGACTGAAATCCCGGAGATGGAGAGCACCGTCGCCAACTTTTTGTCATATGTGGACGCCGGTCTCTATAACAGCACGATCATTCATCGCAGTACTACAGACGACCCATTCGATATTCAAATCATTCAAGGCGGAGGCTTCGTGCTCCAGGACAGCACCATCAGTCCGGTATCGACCTTTGCTCCCATTCCATTGCAGGCCATCTATTCCAATACTCGTGGCACGATCGCGATGGCTCGGACCAGTGATCCGAATAGCGCGACGAGTGGCTGGTTTTTCAATGTGACGAACAACACGGCTCTCAATGGTGGCTACGCAGTGTTTGGCTCGGTGATTGGTGCTACGGGCCTGTCGGTGATCGATGCGATCGCTGCGGTTGAGGTTTATGACGCTAGTCAACTTGGCGGAGCGTTTTCAGAGTTGCCACTCACTGCCCCAGCACTCCAGGTTGGCAACTTGGTGATAATCAACAGCGTCACCCGTGTGCCTGAGCCTTCGGCGCTACTGATGCTCGGACTCGCGGCCGCTGGCATCGTGACCCGGCGCGTGCGTAAGTCAAAAATTTGAGGGGCGACGCCTCAGCGGATCAGGAGTTGCCAGATTGCATCGTCCTGGCGGTCGCGCCATTCGGGGCGTTTGGTTTGATCCTCGGGATTGCGGATGGTTTTGCGTCCACCGGTAGCGATGAAACTGTCGCAGGCGATGGTCACCACGAGCAGGCCCATGTAGTA
>JBKDYW010000033.1:0-2017 GCA_046308575.1 Verrucomicrobiota bacterium | reverse complement strand
GCGATCACATCGCCTTTCGTGACGAATTCGCCCTTGTGAAAAAGGACCTCGGCGATTCTTCCGGCGGCGCGGCTGGAGAGGGTCGAGTGGCTTTCGCAGGCGTGATCGACTTCACCGAGTGCGAAGAGCGTGTGGTCGAAGGCGGACTCTTCCGCTTCGACGGTTTTGATGCCGAGATTTTTTACGGCGTTCTCATCGAGCACGATGGTCGTTTCGTTTCTTGGCGCGGCATTGGCGGCGAAGGCCGATGGCAGGGCAAGCGCGAGGGCGAGTGGGAAAATGATTTTCATGGTGGGGTGGATCATGGTTTGGCGAGTGCGGAGTCGTGGCGGATTTTTGCGAGATGAAATTCGCTAAGTGCGTTGATGTGCGATGCGGCGAGCTCGAGATGTTTTTCCTTCGATTGAAGGAGTGCTTGGATTTCGCCTTGGCCGTTGCGGTAGGCTGCCTCGGCGTTTTCAACTTGCTGTGTGGCGAGTGGCAGCAGGGTCTGTTTGATTTCGCGGGCCAGTGAGGCCCATTGTTTCATGTCGGCCGCGGCGGTTTCGGCTTCGAGGCTGATCTTGCGCGCGAGTGCGACCGCTTCCTGTTCCATGCGCGATTTGCGGATTCGCGCTTCTTCGATGCCAGCCTTGTTTTTGTTCCAAAGTGGCAGCGGAATTTTCAGGCGCAGGCCGATCATTGTTTCGGTGTCGTAGCCTTCGGGGGCGTCCTCCGTGCGATCGCTGGCGGCGAAGAGTCCGCCCTCGATGTCGTCGTAGCGGCGGCTTTGTTCGAGGGCGATGCCTTGTGATGCGGCTTGCAGGGCGAGTTCGGCTTTTTGGAGATCGGGCCGTTGTGAATGGTCGTTTGCCGGGCTTGTGATTTTTGGTTCGGTCAATGCGCCTTCGATGCGCAGCGCTTCGCCGGGCTGCATGCCGAGCAGCGGCTTGAGGGTGCCGATCCACAAATTTTCCTCCGCATCGAGTTGGCGTGTTTGGATTTCGAGAGAGGCGGCATTGAGGTTTGCCTGACCCGCGTCGAGTGACGAGGCCTCACCTTTTTGCGCGCTATCGGCGAGGGTGCTGGCGAATTGTCGCATGATTTTGGTTTGAGCGCGCAGGAGATCGCGGCGTTGGCGGGTGGTGAGTACTTTCACAGTTGCCTCGCGCGCTTCGGTGGTGAGTTGCCGTTCGATTTCGCGCACTTCCGCTTCGGCCGATTGCAGCTCAATGGCCGAGAGGTCTTTTTCGAGGCTCAGCCTGTTAGTGACCGGAAAGCGTTGGGAGAATCCCACTTCGAGTTTGCGTTCGCGAAATGACGGATTGTGTTCGAAGGCAGTTTCGAAATTCGGGTTTGGCAAGCGTCCCGATTGTTTGGCGCGCGTGGCGGCTTCCTGGATGCGCAGGCGTGCGGCGGCGAGCTCGGGGTTTTGGGCTCGCACACGATCGCTGACCGTGGAAAGCGTCACGACCACTGCGGGTTGCGCGTGAACGGGAATGATGAGGCAGGCAAACAGCAGCCAGTGGCGAAATTTTTGATGAAACATGGATCTGATGAATGGTGAGAAATCCGGGCAAGCAGCCGGACAAAAAAATGGGACAAATGATACGGCCCGAAACGCGGGCGCGTGGAAAAAACCGTGCCATCCGGGCACGATGGGGCCTAAGATTCCGCTCAGATCAAGGGCGGTTTGTCCTCACTCAAATACGGACCATCGGGAATGCTTTCCCGTTCGTGGCGCAGGCGCGAAAGGCTGAAGCATGGCGCGAGAAGTCGGATCGAATGGTCCCTGTGATCGATCATCGGCATGCCGGAGCAAAAGCATCCGGCACCGTGATGATGGTGATGATCGGGCGGGCATTTGTTTTCATGCGAATCGCATGGGCCCGGGTGGTCGTGATCGTGGTGATGATCGTGACCGTGCTCGTGCATGGCGGCCATGACATCGCAGGGATCGGCCGCGAAGGGGCGGCTGTGCATGCCGATGAGCATGCTGATAACCACGATGGCCTTGAAAAAGAGTCCCATATCGACG
>JBKDYW010000032.1:0-2552 GCA_046308575.1 Verrucomicrobiota bacterium | reverse complement strand
AAGATCTTGGAGGTGCTTTCCCTAAGGGCCTGTTTGGCACAAGCGACTGGAAGGAAGTGGGAGAGAAATTCACCGTTCCGTCCGATGCCGATCGCGCGGCTATCGGCCTTTACATCCGCAAGGGGGATACCGGCAAAGCGTGGTTCACAGGTGTGGTCTTGGAGCCGGAGGCGTTTCAACCGGGCGTCCTTCTCCTTAAGCCGATTCAGGAACGATTCCTGACCAATGACGGGAAGTTTGCGGTGAACTGGAATCTAGCGGCCGCCACGCCGGAATACGCGGCGAAGGCTCTCGAGACCCGTGTGCAGGTTCTTTCAGGAAACAAAGAGGTCAGGGTTGAACGGTTTCTCAGCACCGGGCTGCTGACGCGCGGTGATCTTGGTTCCCTGCCGGTCGGAGATTTGACGCTGCGCCTGGCGTTGCTGGACCCCGCTGCAAAAACAATCCTGCACGAGGCGGATTTCCCGGTGACCTGCATGGCTCCGGCGGACATCCCGGCGAATGCCGTGCGTGTGGATGCAAAGGGCCGGACCTTTGTCGATGGAAAGCCTTACCTGCCGGTCGGCCTCTACATGGCAGGAGTCCAGCGCGAAGATGTTGCCAGAATTGGCGACAGTCCCTTCAACTGCGTGATGCCCTACGGCAGCCTTGGCCTGAAATTCCAGGATACCTCAAAGCAAGGGATCGAGGCTACTCGCGAGGTGCTCGATGCCTGCAATTCAGCCGGTGTGAAAGTGATCTTTTCCGTCAAGGACCTCTACGAAAATGCAACATGGGCTGGTGGCGCGGTTCCCTACCCGAAATCCTGGAATGGCATCACCGGCGAAAAGGAAATCGTCACGGCCGTTGTCGAGGCCTTCCGCAAGAGTCCGGCCTTGCTGGCGTGGTATATCGCTGATGAAAAGGGTCCCGATATGGCCCCTCGTCTCATCGAGCGCCGCCGCCTGATTCATCAATTGGATCCGTGGCATCCAACTTGGGCGGTCTACTTCAAAAGTGGGGAATTATTCACCATGGCCGGCACAGCGGATGTGCTTGGCATTGATCCCTACCCTATCAGCAAGATTGATTCTCATAATATGGCGTATGTCGAGGGGGTCGCGACGACTGCCAAAAAAGTTCTCGGCGGGGATGGCGGGGGGCTGCCGCTTTGGTCCGTTCCGCAGGCGTTTTTGACTGCGCTCTACACAGAGGAAAACGGACGACGACTCGACCGAGCGGAGGATCGCGAAAAGCTACTCGCTAACTGCCGCCCTCCGAGCGAGGAGGAGATGCGCTCGATGTCCTTGCTGATGGCCATTCAAGGCGCTCGGGGCTTTGTGTTTTACTCCTACTTCGACCTGCTCAAGCCCGCTGTCCTTCCCGACTTCGACCGGCGCTGGGCCGAACTTTGTCGGGTCGCTGCACTTTTGCGCGAGTTGCAGCCGTTTCTCTATTCGGACGAAACGGCACCTGCCGTCACCGTCAAGACAATCCAAGGCAAGGTGAATGCCGCTGCCTATAAGACCGCCGATGGCAAAGTGAGAGTGCTCGTCACCGGCACTGGTCCCGGCGCAAGTGAGGCCGAGATCACCGTGGTCGGCAGCGCCAACCTCCAAGCCCGCTACGGCAAAACCGAACCGCTCGGCGGCGGCACCTACCGCTTCAAAGGCACCGACATCTGCTCGGATGTCTTGGAGTGAGTTTTAGTTCCATTCGCATATGACTTCACTTTGCAAAGCACTCGATCACTTTGAACCGGCCCTCCAACTCGAGGAGGCGCTGCGCAAGACCGCCGCGCCATCGCCTTGGCCGGGCCTGACCGATGCCTCCAAGCGCGCAAAGGCCATCGCACTGGCGCGCGAGAACGGACTCTTCGAGCGCCTGGCGGAACGGCTTGCCGGGCAGGGCGAGGGATCTGCGTATTGGGGTAAATCTCCCTATAGCCATGCATCCACTCCGCAGGCACATCCCATCAAACGCCTCGACTGGCGCGCCATCCAGGAATACCACCGCACCGGAAAATGGCGCGACGGGGAGATCATTTACGATGCCCTTGGTCGCATTCAGGATGAGGCTCTCGCGCTGTGGCTGGATCATCCATCGGCGGACGCTGGTCGTTTGGAAGAAACCCTCTGGGCCTTCTGCGACTTTGCGCTTTGGATGCCGCAGGAATGCGCGAAGCTCCATGCGGCGGATCTTTTCTCCACTCAATGCGGTGCGGTGCTCTCCGAGGTGTTGCTCGCCGTCGGTGACCGCCTCGACCCGCAAGTGATCCGGCGCGTTGGTCAACGCATCGAGGAGCGAGTCCTCGCCGCCGCCCTCGATTGGCGCAACCTGCCAATCTGGATGTGCCGACGGAACAACTGGAACCATGCCTGTTTTTCCAATGTGATCCAGATGGCGCTCCACCGCATGAAGGAGCCACGCCCGCTGGCCTCCCTGCTTGTGCTCTGCACGCACATGATGGAATTCGGCATGACGGGATTCAGCGAGGATGGCGGTTGTGCCGAGGGACCGATGTATTGGGGCTACGGCTTCGGACATTTCCTCGAGGCTGCCATCGTGCTGCG
>JBKDYW010000031.1:0-18180 GCA_046308575.1 Verrucomicrobiota bacterium | reverse complement strand
GATGATCGGCTGATCATAAAACCAAGCGATCGAGGCGCCGATCAACACCGGGATGTAACCAAGCGCCACGAGAAATGGGTGGGCTTTTTGCAGGCGCGGGTCATAGACCTGCTCGACCTGCGCTATGGCACCCTGGCGTCGTAGGCGATCGATTTCGCCGGGGCTGTGCTTGCGGCTGGGAATTTTTCCATCCGATTCAGCGCTCACCGGCATGGGAACGACGATGGGCTCGGGCTTGGGTTCGTGAACGACAAGCTTGGCGACCACAGGCTCGTTTTCGGGCGTGGGCACTGATTCGAAAGCAGGCTCCTTGTCGATCGATGGATCGATCGCAAGGGTTGGCACGAATGAGAAATCCTCGACGGGCGATTCGACCTTTTTCAAATCGAAGGCATCGGCATCGATCTTCGGAAGAGGCGCGGCATCGGCGAAGGCCGCAGTTTCATCGGCGGGTCTCTGCGCTGGAATGCCGAGATTGCCACGGAGCTCTGCAATCTCCTCGGCGGATTTTTTGCGCTGTGGCAAGAGACTCATGGCGGATCCTTTTGAATGACCCGAACCTGATCAAGGCCATCGGTTTCTTCGAGGGACACCTTTACATGGTCGAGGCGGCGGGTGTCTAGGGCGATACCAACATAATCAGCGGAAATCGGCATTTCACGGTGACCGCGATCGACCAGCACGGCCAACTCGATGCGCGCGGGACGACCGTAATCTGACAGCGCATCGAGCGCGGCACGGATTGTGCGACCGGTGAACAGGACATCGTCGACAAGGATGATGTGCGCGTCCTCGACGGAAAATGGGATGTCGCTTTCCTGCAGCGCGGGGTTTTCGCGAAGATGCTCGAAGTCGTCGCGATAGAGTGAAATGTCGAGCACGCCGAAGGCGATCTCACGGTCATCCTCGGCAAGCAGATCGATCAGGCGCTTGGCCACTTCATCGCCACGACTGCGGATCCCGACCAAGGCGATCGGCTGACCCACGGTCTTGTCACGAATCGCCGCGGCGAGGCGACCGATGGCGGCCTCGATTTCGTTGGCGTTGAGGATTTGCTCGCTCATGGATTTTCGCTGCCGAAGTGGAGAATGCCGATATCTCGGCGGCGTTGCAAGCCATCGAATCGGATCCCGTCGGCGGCCAAATGCGCGGCTTTAACCGCTTTTTCACGGGTTTCGGCCCCGCAGACCACAGCCAGCACGCGTCCACCGGCGGTTTCCCACTGGCCATCGGCATTGAGGCGTGTTCCGGCGTGATACACCCGGCAGTCGCCGGCAACATCGAGTCCGGAAATGCGGTCACCCGAACGCGAAGTTTCGGGGTAGCCCGCCGAGGCCAGCACGACGCAAACACTCCAGCCTTCATCGAAGGACAAAAGATCGCCGCGCAGTTCACCCTTGGCGCCGGCGTGACAGAAGGCGGCCAAATCCCCTTTCACCAACGGCATCACCGCTTGGCATTCAGGGTCGCCAAAACGGCAGTTGTACTCGATCACCTGCGGGCCACTCGGCGTAAGCATGAGACCAAAGTAGAGAAATCCGCGATAAGGCAAACCCTCGCGACGCAGACCCTCAACGGTCGGACGCACGATTTCGCGCTCGATCGTTTGCATCAGTTCGGACGATACCAACTGACGGCTCGCCACCGCGCCCATACCACCGGTGTTAGGTCCATGGTCGCCATCCTGCGCGCGCTTGTAATCGCGAGCCGGTGTGAAAATCAGATAATCATCTTCGACGATCGCTGCAAAGACCGACACCTCGGGACCGGTGAGGCATTGCTCGACCAAAACGCGGCCTGGGCCAAAGCGTTGCTGCGTGAAGACCTCGTCGAGAAAGTCCATCGCCTCTTTTTCGCTGGCGCAAACCGCCACCCCTTTGCCTGCGGCCAATCCATCGAACTTGAGCACAGTAGGGTATTCACCCGCGATCGCGGCCACTGCTTCATCAAGCGTCGCCGTCGCAGTCGCACGCGCGGTCGGGATCTTGTGACGCACGAGAAACTCCTTGGCAAATTCCTTGCTGGCCTCGAGTTGCGCCGATTCCTTCGGGGGGCCCCAACATGCGATGCCCTCTTTCGCGCAAAGGTTGGCAAGCCCCTCGCCTTTCACGAGATAGCTCTCCTCACCCGCCACGCAGAGGTCGATGCCATTCGATTTCATCCACGCGATCAACGACTCCAGCCCATCGACCGATACCGGCTTCGCCAGTGTCGCAATCGCATCACTGCCAGGAAAACAATAAAGCTCCGGCTTGCCCGGAGATTCCGACAATGCCCTCACCAACGCATGCTCACGCCCACCCTTGCCAACAACGAGAATCTTCATCCGCAGGAGTTCTCGCCGAATTCCCCCAGCGACTCAATACCGAAAGGCAGGCATCGTGCTGAAGCGAAGACGGCTTGAAACGGTGAGTTCAACGCGCAGATGTATTTTCTTTCGCATGCAATGATGACATCGGCCTACCTGTCGCCAATCACCCCAAAAAATCCATCCATGCTTCATGCGTTCCTTCGCCGGGTCAGCGCCCAAGTACCCAAGCCTAACATCAAAGCACGGGAATTTATGAGGATTTGTGTATCAAGATTTCTACTCATTTGATGGAAATCTCAATGTGCAAAAATGCAAATTTATTGTTGATTTATACAAGAAAGTTGCATATATTACAACTATCTTGTTCAAATAATGCATCAAATTACCATCAACGAGCCGATCTTGGACACCCTCCGGATGCGTCAGTCCCTAAGTGACTTGGCGGATCCAAGGGGCAAGATCGCCCGAATGTTGGAATCCGGCGAGCTGATTTCTCTGCGCCGAGGACTCTACGCTGGCCGACACGATCTCGATCCCTTGTGTCTTGCTGGCTCAATCTACGGCCCCTCCTACATCAGCTACGAGACCGCACTGGCATGGCACGGAATGATTCCTGAGGGAGTGACGGAAATTCTATCCGCCACTGTGAGGCGCGCGGCAGCATTCAGCAACGATTATGGAAGGTTTCGTTACTTCAAGATTCCCAAGGCCGTTTATCCGCTCGGCATTCAACGCATCGTCGACGCGGAGCTTCCATTTCTCATCGCAAGCCCAACCAAGGCGCTCGCCGACAGCATCGCACGCGAGAGTGAATTCCGTTCAATGGCAAGTGTCGGACGCTGGATGAACGAAATGCGAATGGATGTGGGCACGGGCCTCAAGCGCGAAGAGTTGAGGGAGTGTGCGCAATTTTACGGCCGCCCTGCGGTTCGCTGGCTGATGCTTTATGCCGAAAAAAACCAACTTTTCACATCATGAATCCCGCCCTCAAGGACATGCTGGATGCCTACCAGCCGCAAACTCCCACCGACTATCAGAATGCCGCTCGCGAGGTCGTGCAAGAAATTGCATTGCTTGGACTATGGCGCGGAGGATTTTTTGAGAAGGCTGCCTTCTACGGTGGAACGGCCTTGCGGATTTTTCATGGATTGCGTCGATTCTCGGAGGATCTTGATTTCACGCTGCTGTCGGCCGATGACAAGAGCCGGCTTGAAACCTATCTCCCATCCGTAGCCACTGAACTTGAATCATGGGGGTTTTCTTTTGAGGCCGAAAAAAAATCGGCAGGAGAAAGGACAGGCATCGAATCCGCATTTCTGAAGGGCGGCACCCAACTCAACCTGCTGCACATCGGCGCACCCGCCGACCTCGCCAACAAGCTCCCGCGCCGCCAGTCGTTGAGAATCAAAATGGAACTGGACCTGCGGCCACCACCTTTTGCCACAACCGAAGTTCGCACCCAACTCCTACCTAGCCCGTATCAGGTGACCCTCTATGATCTTGAAAGTCTCTTTGCCGGCAAACTCCATGCCGTGCTCTGCCGCGGATGGAAAAGCCGAATCAAAGGTCGCGATTTTTATGACTTCGTCTGGTACGTCAGCAGAAACATCAGACCGAATCTCGCCCATCTCGACGCACGCATGCGCCAGACGGGGCACTGGAGCGGCGAACCGATCAACGCGCGATCTCTCAAAGAATTGCTGCTGGCTCGATTTGCCGAAATCGATTTCAAAAAAGCTGCTGATGAGGTCCGGATATTCATTTCCGACCCCCGCGAACTCGAGCTTTGGTCACCATCGTTTTTCAATGAACTCGCCGGAAGAATCAGTGCTGGTTGATGACACCAAACTACGGGGTTGATGTGGAATCCTTCACCCCAAACTCAAGCACCACCCTCGCTTGTTCTTCTTTGAGCGCTGGCAGTTCGGATCGCAGGCACTTGGTTCCCATGATTTCGCCCAAGACCCCCTGCTCCATCTGCACGACGCGCGGGTACTTGGCGAAGATGGCCTGCATGGGGTTGTGATATTCGATGATCCTCACAAAGCCCGCCGTCATCTCATCGATGCGCCAGATGCAGCCGTCGGCCTCGCGCAATTCCATCAACACAGCGGCTTTTTTCTCCATCGTGTCCGCTGCCTGCATTGCCGGCTGATACCTCGTCTTGAGTCCCTGAAAGTACTGAAAAATCAGTCGCTCCGGCGCGCTCTCGCCGTGCATGCGTTTCACCAGGTCCAGCAACTCAAGCGTGAAGCCGGGCCCACACTGCGGAAACAAGTGCGAAGCTTTTTCGGAGAGGCTGAAGATAATTTCTGGCCTGCCGACGATCTTGCCAGCCTGTCGCGTGCGATTGAGATAACCGGCCTTCACCAGATCTTCGCAGCTCTTCCTCGATGCCATGTAGCTACCGCCCAACTTGGCCGATAGTTCGCTCGCCGGCATCGCGCCGGACACTTTCAACTCAAACAAGACCTCTCGCCAACGCGGGCGAATCAAATCCCAAAAGGCGGGGATCCGTACAGACATGGCGAAGAATTTATCGCGACGCGCAATGCAGCAATCCGCAATTTTACCACCAAATGAAAAAACCGGAAGAGCCTGCGCCCGTCCGGTTTTCCACGATGATCTTGCAGATCTTAGGCGTTTTCGCCTGGGCTCCACTCTTCGGAGGCAGCCGCCGCGAGATTGAAGGCTTGTTCGAGGCCGACCATTTCGCTGGACGGACGCAGGCTTTCGAAGCTCGCGCTCTCCTTCTTGAGTTGCTCTTCGGTGTAGCCGACGGCTTTGATCGAAAGTCCGACGCGGCGCTCGACCTTGTCGACCTTGATCACGCGGGCCTCGATCTCGTCGCCGACCTTGATGATGTCCTTGACCTTCTCCACATGGTCTTCGCTGAGTTGCGAGATGTGGATGAGACCGTCGATGTCGCCAGCAAGGCTGATGAATGCGCCGAACGAAGCGATCTTGGCGACAGTGCCCTTGACGAGGTCGCCGACCTTGAAGCGCTCGTCGATGAGGCTCCATGGATCCTCTTCGGTTTGCTTGATGCCAAGCGAAACACGCTGGTTGGCCTTGTCGATGGCAAGCACGATCGCCTCGACTTCGTCGCCCTTCTTGAGGACTTCGGAGGGGTGGTTGATCTTGCGGGTCCACGACATGTCTGAAACGTGGATCATGCCATCGATGCCTTCCTCGAGTTCGACGAATGCGCCGTAAGCGGTAAGGTTGCGGACCGGGCCCTTGATGGTGGCGCCGACCGGATAGCGAAGCTCGATCTCGTCCCATGGGTTCGAATCAAGCTGACGCACGCCGAGCGAAATTTTCTGCTCTTCGATGCTGATGCCGAGGACGACCGCTTCGATCTCCTGGCCGATGTCGAGCACATCGCTCGGACGGGTGATGCGCTTGACCCACGAGAGTTCGGAAACGTGGACGAGGCCTTCGACGCCGCGCTCGATTTCGATGAACGCACCATAAGGAAGAAGCTTGGTCACGCGGCCTTTGACGCGCTGACCGATCGGGTACTTGCGCTCGATGTCTTCCCATGGGTTTTCGGACATCTGCTTGAGGCCGAGCGAAACACGCTCTTTCTCGCGATCGACATCGAGAATGACGACATCGACGGCTTGGCCGATGTGCAGAAGCTCGGAAGGATGGGTGATGCGGCCCCACGACATGTCGGTGATGTGGAGAAGACCATCCATGCCTTGGAGGTCGACGAAGGCACCGAAGTCGGTGAGGTTCTTGATCGCACCAGTGACCTTGTCGCCGATCTTGACGGTTTGGAGGAACTGCTGGCGGAGCTCGGAGCGCTCGGCTTCGATGACTTCGCGGCGGGAAAGGACGATGTTCTTACGCTCGTCGTTGACCTTGACGATTTTGAACTCGGAAACATTGCCGACGTACTCGTTGAGGTCTTTCGGCGGGATGATGTCGACTTGTGAGCCGGGCAGGAATGCTTCGACACCGACATTGACGGTGAGGCCGCCTTTGATGACGCCCTTGACCTTGCCGCGGACGAGTCCGCCGTCTTGGAACACCTTGACGATTTTTTCCCAGTTTTGTTTGTGGGCTGCTTTCTCTTTAGAGAGGACAACCATGCCCTCGTCGTTTTCAAGTTTCTCGAGAAGGACTTCGATCTCGTCGCCGATTTCAATTTCCTCGTCTTCGAATTCGTTGGACGGGATGGCTCCTTCGGATTTGTAGCCGATGTCGACGAGGACGACCTGCGGGCGGATTTCGAGGATCGTGCCCTTGACGATCGATCCTTCGCGGAATTCGCGGAATTTGGAATCGATCAGGTCGCTCAGTTCAGTGTTTGCGGGTGCCGCGGTGGCGGTGCTCATGGTATTGTTTGGTTAGGGTTAGGTTAGTGGTTCGTTTTCCTTCCGACAGTGCCCCGTGAAATGCTTTCCGCAGGCACCGGGGCTCCAACCGCCTGCAGAAGAAAGAAAAACGGACCGCGAAACTAGCCTCCATGCTGCCTCTGGCAAGGCCAAAGGTGGGAAATTTCGGGCTTTTTGAGGGATCTGAATGTGTTCGTAACAGTGACTTCCGCGCTTTTTTACCATAGAAAATCCAAGCCATGAGGTCACCAAACAATCCCCAACTCCGGGCTTCACTCGCTGCCTGGCTTGCGGTTGAATCACGCATCCCCCGCCATGCCGGAAAATTTCTACCAACAGGCCACCTCAGCGCCCGCGACGAATTTCGACGTCTCGCTGCGTCCGCCGGCATTTTCCGAGTTCATCGGCCAGGAAAAGGTCAAGGACCGCCTGCTGCTGATGCTCGAGGCGGCCAAGCAACGCGGCGATGTGCTCGACCATGTGCTGCTTTCCGGTCCACCCGGCCTCGGCAAAACCACGCTCGCAAATCTCATCGCCAAAGCCGCCGGCACCCAACTCCACACGACCTCGGGCCCGCAGATCGAAAAGGCCGGCGACCTCGCGGGCGTGCTCACCAACATCCAAAAGGGCGATGTGCTCTTCATCGATGAAATCCACCGCCTGCACCCGGCGATCGAGGAATACCTCTATCCGGCGATGGAGGACTTCCGCCTCGACATCATCATCGATTCGGGCCCATCCGCGCGATCAATCCAGATCAACCTGCCACGCTTCACACTGGTCGGCGCCACGACCCGCTCGGGCATGCTCACCGCGCCGCTGCGCTCGCGCTTCGGGCTCGTTAACCGACTCGATTACTACACGCATGGCGAGCTGGCACAAATCATCGAACGCTCGGCCGGTTTGCTCGATGTGCCGATCGAGTCCGCCGGCGCGCTTGAAGTCGCCTCACGCTCGCGCGGTACCCCGCGTGTGGCCAATGCCCTGCTGCGTTGGGTACGCGACTTCGCACAAGTCCGCGGCGAAGGCACCATCACCGGAGAAATCGCCGATGCCGCACTCGCAATGATCGAAATCGATTCGCAAGGGCTCGACGAAATGGACAAGCGCCTGCTCGAGGTGCTGATCTACAAATTCAGCGGCGGCCCGGTGGGCCTCAACTCACTGGCCGTCGCGGTCGGTGAAGACTCCGCGACCATCGAGGAAGTGCACGAGCCTTTCCTCATCATGCAAGGTTACCTCATGCGCACGCCGCGTGGTCGCATGGCCATGCCCGCGGCCTATGAAAAACTTGGCATCCCGGCACCACCCACAATCAATCCCGACGCGCCACAACGCGAGCTGTTTTGACAATTTACGGATTTTCGCGTTCGCGTGTACGGCAATCCATGACATCTTGATATGAAGCAAATGAACAAGACCGTTCAGGACATTATCGCCAACTGTCGCGAGGCAGGACTGCGACGCACGAAGGCGCTTGAGGAACTCATCAGCACGCTGCTCGAGAGCGGTCGCCCAATGACATTGGCCGAGCTCGCCACATCGCCGCGCCTGAGTTCGCAGTGCGACAAAGCCACGGTTTTCCGTCTGCTGCAACGCCTTGCCGGACACGGCATCGTGCGCCGCCTCGGCCTTCACGAACGAGCCGCTTACTTCGCGCTGCAGATTCCCGGCAAACACAGCGACTATTTGATTTGCACCTCTTGCGGCACGATCGAACCGGTCAAAGCCCCCTGTCCGGTCCACGAACTCGAAGACGAAATCCGCAAAAAAACGGGATTCCAAAACCTCTATCACGAACTCGAGTTTTTCGGCGTCTGCCCGAAGTGCGCGTGAAACAAGCATCACGATGAAACTCGATATCCGGCGTTCGTCCGAGCGCGGTCATGCCCATCATGGCTGGCTCGATTCGCGTCACAGTTTCAGTTTTGCGGACTACTACGATCCGAAACACATGGGCTTTCGCAGCCTTCGCGTGATCAATGAAGACCGTATCGCGCCAGGCGGCGGATTTCCAAGTCATCCGCACCGGAACATGGAGATCTTCAGCTATGTCATCGATGGCACGCTCGAACACAAGGACAGCATGGGCAATGGCCGCAGACTCATGCCCGGCCAAATCCAACTGATGAGCGCCGGCACGGGTGTGACCCATTCGGAGTTCAACCCCTCCAGCACCGAAGCCGTTCACTTTTTGCAAATCTGGATCACGCCGAAACAAAATGGGCTTACGCCAAACTACAGCGAATGGCACCCGTCGCCAGATACGGAAAATTCATCGAAGGTTCTTGTGATCTCCGCCGACGGCCGCGATGGCTCGGCCCGCATCCAACAGGATGCCGATGTTTACCGCATCCGCCTCGCTGCCGGTGAATCGATCGAGCATGCATTGAGGCCCGGTCGCGGGCTTTGGCTGCAAATGATTACCGGCACAGCCACTACTCATGGATGCCAACTCAATTCCGGCGATGGCGCGAGCACCGAATGCGCCGGAAATTTCGAACTCCAGGCCAGCGCTGCTACCGAAGCCTTGCTGTTTGATCTCGGCTGATTCCATTTCTCCAACCACCACTAACACAGAAACATGTCCGATCTTTTCACACCACTGCCACTCGGCGCCCTGCGTCTTCCCAACCGCATCTTGATGGCGCCCCTCACCCGCTGCCGCACCGAGCGAGATCACATCCCAACGCCCTTGATGGCCGAGCATTACGCGCAACGTGCGAGCGCGGGGCTCATCATTGCCGAGGCGACGATGGCGATGAAAGGCAACTCGGCATTCTGGATGGAGCCCGGCATTTATTCGGATGAGCAAATTGCCGGATGGAAACTCGTGACCGATGCCGTGCACAAGGCAGGCGGCAGAATCTTTCTGCAAATCTGGCACGGTGGCCGAGCATGTCATCCGCTTCTCAATAACGGCGCACAACCGGTCGCCCCGAGCGCAATCGCGATCACCGGCGAGGAAGTCCACACGCCCGAAGGCAAAAAGCCGTATGTAACTCCACGCGAATTGCGTGACGATGAAATTCCCGCGATCGTCGCCGGCTTTCGCACCGCCGCACTCAATGCGCGAGCCGCGGGATTCGATGGTGTCGAAGTCCATGGTGCCAATGGCTACCTACTCGATCAATTCCTGCGCAGTGGATCCAACAAACGCAGCGGTCCCTATGGCGGATCGATCGCCAACCGCGCGCGCCTCATGCTCGAAGTGGTCGATGCCGTATCATCCGCCATCGGCAGCGATCGCGTTGGATTGCGAATTTCCCCGCTCAACAGCTTCAACAGCATGAGCGACAGCAACCCGGTCGCCGTGGCCAGTTACCTCGCCGAAGAATTGAACTCACGCCATCTCGCCTACCTCCATGTGATGCGTGCGGATCTCTTCCAGCAGCAAAAGGGCGATGTGCTCACACCGATCCGCAAAATTTACAAAGGCACGCTGGTTTCAAACATGGGCTACAACGCAAAGGAAGCCAACGAGGCCATCTCCGCCGGCAAAATCGATGCGGTCGCCTACGGCACCTCCTTCCTCGCCAATCCCGACCTGCCCGAGCGCATCCGCACCAATGCCGCCCTCAATGAGCCGGATCCGGCGACCTTTTACACCCCAGGACCCAAAGGCTACACCGACTACCCGACGCTGCACTGAGGTGGTACGATAAACGGAATTTCGATCTTCCCGCCGGTTCATCACTTCGCTTGAATCAGCGCATGATCGACATGCTCGTACGCCTCTATGATCTGCCGGACTCGTCCCAGACCTATCAAAAAGTCGCCGACAGCGGCGTCACGCTCCGCCGCGCGAGGGCCTTCGAGAAACACACGGTCGCGGCATTTGTGCGCGCCAACTTTTCCGAAAAATGGGTCAGCGAAGTCGAAGTCGCGATGACCCGTCAGCCGATCGCCTGTTTCATCGCCACCAAGGACAAAGAGATTCTCGGCTTTGCCTGTTACGACACGACACTGCGCGGATTCTTTGGGCCGACGGGGGTTCTCGAATCCGCCCGCAAGCTCGGCCTCGGCAAAGCCCTGCTCATGCGCTCGCTCGAAGCGCTGCGTGAATCAGGCTACGCCTACGCGATTATCGGCGGTGTCGGGCCCAAGGAATTCTACGAGAAAAACTGCGGCGCGATCGAGATCCCCGGCAGTGACCCGGGAACCTACACGGACCTCTTGCCCTAAGGCAAAAAAGCCCGCGCTTCACATCACACGCCTGCCTCTTCCTTTGGCTCGGGTCGATGGGTCTCGAAGCACAGTTCTTCGCTGTCGGACTTCTTCTCCACGCTCACCGAATCACCGGCTTTGACATCACCGCGCAGGATGGACTCCGCGAGTGGATCTTCGAGGAACCTCTCCACCGCGCGGCGCATCGGACGCGCGCCGTAGGACGGATCGAAGCCTTTCTCGGAGAGGAAATCGCGAGCCTCGGTGGCAAGCACGAGAGCAATATCCTTTTCCTTGAGGCGCTTGACCAATTTGTCGACCTCGAGATCGACGATTTGGTTGAGGTCGACCTTTTCGAGCATGTGGAAAACCACTTGTTCGTCGAGACGGTTGAGAAACTCCGGTTTGAAGTACCTCTTGGCCTCTTCGAGGATTTTTTCCTTCATGCCTTGGAAGTCGGATTCATCCTCATTCATCGCACCGAAGCCGAGCGAGGTCTGACGCTTGATCGTCGAGGCACCGACATTCGATGTCATGATGATGATCGTGTTGCGGAAATCGATCTTGCGACCGAGCGAGTCGGTGACCGTGCCTTCTTCGAGAATCTGCAGGAGCAGGTTCATCACATCCGGGTGGGCTTTTTCGACTTCGTCGAACAACACCACCGAATACGGGCGACGGCGCACGGCTTCGGAAAGCTGACCACCCTCTTCATACCCGACATAACCCGGAGGCGAACCGATCAGGCGGCTCGCGGTGAATTTCTCCATGTACTCGGACATGTCGATTTGGATCAGCGAATCCGGATCGCCAAACATGAACTCGGCAAGGTTGCGCGCGAGGTAAGTTTTGCCAACGCCGGTGGGTCCGAGGAAAAGGAACGATCCGATCGGACGACGCGGGTCCTTGAGGTCCGCACGCGAACGGCGCAGGGCCTTGGAAATCGCGACCACCGCTTCGTTCTGACCGATGACGCGACCCTTGAGCTCGTCCTCCATCTTGAGAAGTTTTTCGGTTTCCTTCTCTTCCATGCGGCGCAGTGGCACGCCGGTCCATTTGGAAACGACGGCCATGATGTCATCGTCGGTCACCGTCACGATCGTCTCTTCGGAGGTCGCGCGCCATGACTTGAGCGTGTCTTCAAGTTTCTTCTTCGCAGTCTTCTCGTCGTCACGCAACGAGGCTGCCGTTTCAAAATTCTGCTCGGCAATCGCGGTGAGCTTGTCACGATTGATTTGCTCGATTTGTTCTTCGAGTTGCTTGATTTCCGGCGGACGAGTCATCGTGCCAATGCGGGCACGGGCACCGGCTTCATCGAGCACATCGATTGCCTTATCGGGAAGGAATCGCGCAGTGAGGTAGCGCGAGGTGAGCTTCACCGCCGCTTCGATCGCTTCGGGCGTGAACTTGGCCTTGTGGTGCGATTCGTATTTTTCCTGCAAGCCCTCGAGGATACGAATCGCATCGGAAACCGATGGTTCGTCGACCTTCACCTGCTGGAAACGGCGCTCGAGTGCAGAGTCCTTTTCGATGTGCTTGCGGTACTCGTTGAGCGTGGTGGCACCGACGCATTGCAGCTCGGCACGGCTGAGTGCCGGCTTGATGATGTTCGATGCGTCCATCGCACCTTCGGCCGATCCCGCGCCGACAATCGTGTGAAGCTCGTCGATGAAAAGAATGATGTTCTTCACCTTGCGGATCTCATCCATCACGGCCTTGATCCGCTCCTCAAACTGACCACGGTATTTCGTACCTGCAACCATCAGCGCGAGGTCAAGCGTCACAACTTTTTTGTCGCGCAAAATTTCCGGCACATTGCCCGAAGCGATTTCTTGGGCAAGGCCTTCGACGATTGCCGTCTTGCCGACACCCGCTTCACCGATCAGCACCGGATTGTTCTTGGTGCGGCGGCAGAGAATTTGGATGACGCGCTCGATTTCGCCCTGACGCCCGATCACCGGATCGAGCCCGCCTTCTTTGGCGACCTTGGTGAGGTCACGACCAAAGGCCTTGAGCGCTGGGGTCTTGGTCTTGCTCTCGCTTTCGGGACCGGCGGCTTGGACTTGACCCTCGTCCTCGAAGGGACCTTCGGCACCCTCGATGTCGTCGTCGTCATCATCGTCATCGTGATCCTCCGGCGAGAAATTCGGATCGATCTCGGCGAGGATTTCGTTGCGCGTGCGTTGGATATCGACATCAAGCCTGCGCAGCACGCGGGCGGCGACGCCCTCACCTTCGCGCAGCAGTCCGAGCAGAAGGTGCTCGGTGCCGACATACGAATGATTGAGCGCCTTGGCTTCCTTGTTGGCGAGCGCCAGGACCTTCTTGACCCGTGGCGTGTAAGGGATGTTGCCGGCGGCTTTCTGCGGCGGACCCGAGCCCACCTCTTTTTCGACCTCCATGCGCACGGTATCGAGCTCGAGGCCCATTCGCTCGAGCACATTCACCGCGACCCCTTGGCCGAGCTTGATGAGGCCCAGCAGCAAGTGCTCGGTGCCGACATAGGAATGGTTGAAGCGGTCTGCCTCCTTGCGGGCAAGGGCCAGTACTTGTTGGGCGCGTGGTGTGAAGTTGTTCATGAGTCGCCTGGGTTGTTGATATCGGAAGAAGCCTCGGATTTTCCGTTTGTAAAATGATTATCAGGGGATTCGAGAGATTGCAAACGGGAGCGTACGATTTCCGCGCGGATGGTATCACGCTCTTCGGGGGGGAGTTTTCTTCCCGAATGAAGCTGAAGGTGCGCCGGTTGGATATCCATCAATAACGAATCGCACAAAATAACCGTTTCTGCAGGAAAAAATCCAAGGGTCGCGCCGAGCCGCAGCAATGAGAGGTGGTTCAGCGCCTCCTTGGAGTCGATCAGATGCGCGTAACGCAGAACCCCGTAGGCGCGGCCAATCTTGTCGGCGACCATGTCGGGGTCGTCTTCGAGCAGTTTTTCGCGCGCATTTTGCTCGTGGGTCGCCACCTGCGAGATCACGCGTTCAAGGCGGCGGATGATGGTTTCCTCGGACTCACCAAGCGTCGACTGATTGGAAATTTGATAAAGGTTGCCGAGCGATTCGGTGCCCTCGCCATAGATCCCTCGCACGGCGAGACCGATTTTATTGACCGCTTGCAGCACCTGACCGATCTGATCGCTGAGCACGAGCGCCGGCAGATGCAACATCGACGATGCACGCAATCCCGTGCCGAGGTTGGTCGGACACGCGGTGAGGTAACCGAGCTTCGGATCGAAGGCAAATTCCAGCGACTCCTCCAATTGGCTATCGAGCTCGGAAAGTGCTTGGAAGGCAGACCCAAGTTGCAAGCCCGGGCGGATCGCCTGCATCCGCAGATGATCCTCTTCGTTGAGCATGAAACTGAAGGTCTGGCGTCGCTCGATCACCGCGCCCGAGCCATCGGCCCGCGCGGCATGCTCGCGCGAAATGAGATGACGCTCGACCAGCACCTGTTTTTGCACGGAGTTGAGACCGGAAAGTTCCTGCGAAAATGCATCCTTCATCGCCGGCAGTTCCTCCACCGCCGGTTTCATTTCCTCCAAGGCCGCCGCACGCTGATCGCGCATGGCCCAGCCGGGAAACGGATGACGCCGCAAATTTCGCGCCAAACGAATCCGCGAAGTAATCACCGCGCCATGCTGGCCCTTGCCACCGGTCATCCAGTCTGCCGGATGCTTCACCAATGTCGAAAAGCGCATCATGATACCAAATTTTCGTTGAGTTGGCGGATCTCATCACGAATGCCCGCGGCTTCTTCGTAACTTTCAGCAGCCACGGCCTGATCCAACCTCGCCCGCAGTTCTTCGAGGCGTTGGCGCAGTACCTGACGCTCCATCAGCCCGGCTGGCACCTTGCCCTGATGGCTTGGCCCCTTGTGCATGCCGCGGATCATCGGCGAAAGCTCTTCACGGAATGTCGTGTAACACTCGCTGCACCCAAGCCGGCGAACGCGACGCAAATCCTCGAGCGTGAATCCACACGCTGCACAAGTCCCATTGCCAAGCGGCATCGGAATGGCCGTACCAGCGGCAATGGGTTTGCCCTCTGCCACACCGCCACCCATCAAAAGATCGGCCAACGAAAACCCCGTAGGATCGGTCACGCCCCTTTCCTTGGCACACGAGTCGCAAAGGCACACCTTTTTCATCTGACCCTCCACCAGCTGGGTCAGAAAGACGGTCGCCTTGCTGTCGCAGAAATCACATTTCATCGGGTCATTCTCGAAGAGCGATGCGTGCCATGAAAGGGAAAATTTTCAAATCAGGAAATAGGCGTGCCGGTAGTGGTCGCAAGTTCTTGGAAACCAGCGAGAAAACGCTTGGTCCATTCGCCAGGTTTGCCAGTGCCAATCACCCGGCGGTCGAGCGCGACGACCGGAATCACCTCGGCTGCCGTACCAGTGAGGAAACATTCGTCGGCGGTGAAGACATCGTAGCGCGTGATCGAACGCTCAATGACCGGGATGCCCAGCTTTTCGGCGACCTCGATGATCACCGCACGCGTGATGCCATCAAGCGCACCATCGCTGATCAATGGCGTGTAAAGTTTGCCGTTTTTGATGAGGAAAAGGTTGTCGCCCGTGCACTCGGCGACATAGCCCTGCTCGTTGAGCATGATCGCCTCAAGCGCGTTGGCCTGGATCGCCTCGACCTTGGCCATGATGTTGTTGAGGTAGTTGAGCGACTTGACCTGCGGCATCAAGGCACCCGGCGCCGGACGACGCGTTGCGCAGGTGATGATCGAAAGACCTTTTTGGTAATGCTCATCGGGGTAGAGCTTGATCGTCGATGCGATGATGAACATCGATGGCCTTTCGCAAAGGTAAGGATTCAAGCCCAGCTCCCCTGCTCCGCGCGTCACGACGAGGCGGATGTAACCGTCGTTCAGACCATTGGCCGCCACAGTTTCGCAAGTGAACTTGCAGACCTCTTCCTGCGTCCATGGCATGTCGATCACGATCGCGCGTGCCGAATCAAACAAGCGCCGGATGTGTTCCTCGAGTCGGAAGACCCTACCATTGTAAAACCGGATGCCCTCAAACACGCCGTCGCCATAAAGCAAGCCGTGATCGAAGACCGAAATCTTCGCCTGTGATTCATCCACCAATTCGCCGTCGAGCCAGATTTTCATGTGTGTGCGCCCCCAAGTTAGGTGGCAGGCCCACGCTGGCAAGCGGAAGATGGAAAAGGTTTTCGAGCTTTTTGCCCCTCAGGAAAATTTCGTGGTTTCCACGGCACAAATCGTTTTTGATTCAAGCAGCGTGAGCCATGAATCTCCAAGCATCCTGAAATCCCGGCTGCGGAAAATGCTGCGCCGCGAGGCACGCAGTGGTGATTCGGAAGCCGTGCGCAACGCCGTCGCCGATTGGATCAGGCGGCATCCTCAGGTCCACACAATCGCCACATTCTCCGCGCTGCCTGACGAGGTCGACCTCACGGAACTCGTCACGCTCTTCCCCGAAAAACGCTGGCTGTTTCCCCGCATCGATTGCGAAGGGGTTTGTTTTCACGCGTCCACCGATCCCACCAAGGACCTCGTTCGCGGTGCCTTCGGCATTCTCGAACCGCGCGCGGATTTACCAATTGTGCCACTCGACGAAATCGACGCCTTCCTCTGCCCCGGCATGGCATTCGATCTCCAAGGCGGCCGACTCGGACGCGGCAAAGGATTCTACGATCGCCTGCTCTCACAAGCACGCACCGACGCCCACAAAATCGGCATCGCCTTCCCCTCACAAATCGTCCCCAACACCCACTGCGAACCCCACGACATTCTCATGGACGAAATCATCTCCTAAACAGGAAAATGGAACCGCGGGTATCTCGCCCTCTGCCATTCAAAATTTAAAATTCAATATTCAAAATTTCCACCTCACACCCACTCCGGCATCTCCAAACGAAACTCCGGAATCCGCGTAAAGATCCACTCACCCATCGCGGTTTCACCAAAAAACGCACCCTCCACCACCGCCGGCCCGGCCACCACATGGTAGCTGTTGTACGAAAAGTGCCCGCCCGGCTCAACGCACGGAGTCTGACCCACAATCCCCTCGCCCTCGACGACGGTCACTTCGCCATCCAACTCACGCACCACCCATTTGCGCCCTCGCAAGGTCACAGGCACCGCCGAGTCGTTGAAAATCGAAATGAAATACACAAACGGATGAGGCTTGTTCGCCGGCGCCTCGAGGTTGGGCATGTAAACAACATCATCCACCTTCACGCGGAGACCCTCGTATTCCTTCATTGCTCCGGACATGCCGCGAATGCTTGGCAGTCCCACACTCCTTGCCAAGCATGAAAGAAGTTTGCGCCACCGCGCGATGGGGTTAGTCATGGGCATGCAACACACGATCCCCGCCGCTCTGACCATTGCCGGATCCGACTGCTCCGCAGGTGCTGGCGCGCAGGCCGACCTCAAAACCTTCCAGCACTTCCGCGTCCACGGACTCACCGCCATCACCTGTGTGGTTTCGGAAACTGCCCTCACCGTTCGCGCCGTGCATGCGGTTCCGCCGGCGATACTCGAGGATCAACTGAGCCTCATGCTCGATTCCTTCCCAATTCGCGCTGCCAAAACCGGCATGCTGCTCAGCGCCGCTCACATCGAAACCACCGCCCGCGTGCTACGCAACTACCCGCAGCTGCAACTGGTCGTCGACCCGGTGATGATTGCCTCGACCGGCGACCCATTGCTCGAACCCGATGCGATCGATGCCTATCGCGAATTGCTCTTCCCCCTCGCTACGCTCATCACCCCCAACCTCCACGAAGCCCAGGCCCTGCTCGGCAAAACGATCACCGAGGAATCCGAACTCGATGCCGCCGCCATGGAACTTCAACAAAAATGCCACACCGCCGTCCTACTGAAAGGCGGTCACCTCGACCACCCCGAATGCATCGACGCCCTCGCCGATGCCAACGGCATCCAACGCTTCAGCTCACCACGCCTAGCCGTCCAAGCCTCCCACGGCACCGGCTGCACCCTGTCCGCCGCCATCACCGCCCAACTCGCCCTCGGCGCAGAACTTCCCGTCGCCATCGCCAACGCCAAATCCTACCTCAACGAAACCCTCCGCCAGTCCTACAGCTTCCACTCACCCAGCGGCGAAGTGATCCACTCTCTGAACCAGGGGACGGATTTTTAGGGGGTAGGATTAACTTTTTGAAAATCACCGCATCACCGGATCGTTGGCCCGCTCAAGATAGCCGTTTTCGATCACTCGCCTCACATTGAACGAGCCAAGTTTGCGCGTTTTTAGAAATCCATCCCAGGCACATTCGGCAAGGGTGCCGCGGTGCAGCGAGTCAAACAGCCATTGATCGGTGTAATCCGGATTTTCCTGTTTCACGCC
>JBKDYW010000030.1:0-2520 GCA_046308575.1 Verrucomicrobiota bacterium | reverse complement strand
CGGAAGATCAAGCGGCCCGAGTGCGAGCGTTCGAGTTCCATGAGCAGTTTTGAGTCTTCGCTCTTGAAGCGGTTGAGAACATCCGAGTTCACGACGATGATGATGTCGCCGACGGTGTCGCGGTGTTTTTGGATGACCGTGTTGAGGCGGCGTTGGATTTCCACCGACATCGTCATGGGAGTTTTCACGCGGGCGCGGCCTTGGCAGTAAGGGCAGGGCTCGTACATCGAATCGCGAAGAGATTCGTTGAGGCGCTGGCGCGTCATTTCCATGAGGCCGATGGGCGAGATCTGGAGGACTTGGGTCTTGGCCTTGTCCTTTTTGAGGCGGTCTTTGATCGCTTTGTAGACCGCTTGCTGATCCTTGCGGTGGCGCATGTCGATGAAGTCGATCACGACAAGGCCGCCGATGTTGCGGAGGCGAAGTTGGCGTGCGACTTCGCGAGCAGCTTCGATGTTGGTTTCGAGAATCATCTTGTCGACATCCTTGGCGCCGCGATTGCGGCCGGTGTTCACATCGACGGAGATGAGCGCTTCGGTTTCATCGATCACCACATAGCCGCCGCAGGGCAGCCAGACTTGGCGTGAGAATGCCTCGTCGATTTGTTTTTGGATGTTGATGCGTTCGAAGATCGGCTGCGTTGAGGTCGGCATGTGGTGGATGCGGCGTTTCGCGCGGCGGGAAATTTTGCCGGCGATTTCGCGGATCGCTTCGGTCGTGTGGGCGTCGTCGCAGATCACTTGGTTGACTTCATCGGTGAGGAAATCGCGTGCGGCGCGTTCGATGAGGCCAGGTTCCTGGAAGATGCATGCGGGCGCGGGATTGGCTTCGCGGCGGGCTTCGATCTCGTCCCATTGCTCGAGAAGCATCGCGAGGTCGCGCACGAAGTGGCGGGCGCGGGTGCCTTGGGCGACGGTGCGCATGATGACGCCCATGCCTTCGGGGACCGAGAGTTTCTGGACGATCTTGCGAAGGCGCGTGCGTTCCTTCGGGTCTTCGATTTTGCGCGAGATACCGAATTGCTCCGTGTAGGGCATGAGGACGAGGTAGCGGCCGGCGAGCGAGATGTTGGTCGTGACGCGCGGGCCTTTGGTGCCGATCGGTCCTTTGGAAACTTGGATGACGATTTCCGAGCCGACCGGGTAGATGTCGGGGATGTCCTTGGAGGTGATTTTTTTGGCGGTTTTCTTTTTGCCTTCGCGTTGGATTTCTTCGAGGCCTGCATCGAGTGCGGCGGGGATCGCATCCCAGAAATGGAGGAAGGCGTTTTTGTCGAGGCCGATATCGACGAACATCGCTTTGAGGCCGGGCTCGATGTTTTTGACGCGTCCTTTGAAGATGCCGCCGACGATGTTTTGGTCGCCTTCGCGTTCGACTGAGTATTCCTCGAGGATGCCGTCCTCAAGGAGTGCGACGCGGCGCTCGAGTTTTTCCACATTGATGATGAGGCTGTTGCCGCGCATGGGGTCGGGCTTGCCGATGCCGAGTAGTCTTTTGATGTGTTGGATCATATTGATGATGGTTGGTTGTTGAATGTTTGCCGCGGGTTGCGGATCAGGGTTCGGTCACTGGAAGTGCCCTTGGGATAACAGTTCCTTCGGAGTCGACTTCCGGTGTGAGAGTGGGTGTGGGTGGGATGGTGATGTTGGGTGAGGTGTTGGATGGGACGCCGGCTTCGTCGCCGGTTTCGTATTCTTCGAGGTCGGGTTCGTCGCCGTTGGCGGGTTTGCGGATTTCTGCGAGAGCGTTTTTGGGGAGGTCGATGTTTTCGATGCGGTCGGTGTCGCCGGCAAATTCCGTTTGGGCGCGGAGTGGGAGACGCTGGTCTTTTTCGTCGCCGAAGAGGCCTTTGTAAATGAGGTTGACGAGTGGGCCGCAGACGCCGCCGCCGGATCCGGCGTTTTGGGCGAGGACGCAGACGACATAGCGGGGTTCCTCGTAGGGTGCGAAGCTGGTGACCCAGGAGTTGTTGGATTTTTTGCCGTTTTCGACCGTTTGTGCGGTGCCGGTTTTGGCGGCGACTTCGGCATCGCTGATGCGGACTTTGCCGGCGGTGCCGCCGGAGTTGACGGCGAGCCACATGCCTTTGCGGATCAGTTGGAGGTCGGCGGGTTTGATGCCGTCTTGGATGAGGTTGCGGATGGCTTTTGGTTTGTCGGCGATCAGGGTTTTGCCTTCTTCGGAGATCGCGGATTTGACGATGCGCGGTTGGAGGTAGGTGCCGCGGTTGGCGATGCTGGCGGTCATCGCGGCGATCTGGAGTGGGGTGGCCATGGAGTCGCCTTGGCCGATCGAGAGCATCGCGGTGAGGGCGGCGGTCATGGTTGCGCCGGGGTGGGAGTTGAGCCAAGCGTCGCTGCCGGGGAGGATGCCGGGTTTTTCGCCGGGGAGTTCGACGCCGGTGGGTTTGCCAAGGCCGATTTTGGCGCAGCCTTGGACCATGTCGCGCCAACCGATCGAGTTGGCGAGTTTGTTGAAGTAGGGGTTGCAGGATTTTTGGATGGCGGTTGTCAGGCCGAT
>JBKDYW010000029.1:0-2896 GCA_046308575.1 Verrucomicrobiota bacterium | reverse complement strand
GAGCAGTTCGAGGCGAAGGAGCAGAAGCTCACGATTGTTTTCAGTCGCACCAAGCACGGCGCGAACAAACTAGCGAAGAGCTTGAATGCGGCGGGTTATCCGTCGGAGGCGATTCACGGCGACAAGTCGCAATCACAGCGGGAGAAGGCGTTGGAACGCTTCAAGAAAGGACTTACGCCGATTTTGGTGGCGACCGATGTTGCGGCGCGTGGAGTCGATGTGAAGGAGGTCGGCCTTGTGGTGAATTTCGATTTGCCCAACGAGCCGGAATCTTATGTCCACCGGATCGGCCGGACCGCGCGTGCGGGTGCCGATGGTCGGGCGGTTTCCTTTTGCTCGGAGGAGGAGTTGGAATTTTTGCGCGAGATTGAGAAGACCATCCGCATGGCGATTCCCAAATGGGCAGGCCATGACTGGCACAATGAATCTCTCGCCGAGCGTCATGCACGCGGCAAGTCGGCGAATGGCGGTAGGCCATCGGCCGCGAAACAGTCGGCGGGTGGGGGGCGTTCCGGCCAAGGCCGGAGACGCGGTCGGCGTTGAGTTGAAAGCTCAGCGATCGAGGATCGAATTCCAGTGTTCGATGTTGTCTTTTTGCGACTCGAAGAGTGCAGTCGTGTCGTCGTGAATGGTGATCGAGGTGATCTTGTCGCCGACGCCGTTGTATTTGCAGCCGCGCTCGCCGGTATTGTTCTTACCGGTGATTTTTTCCACGATGTCGAGACCGTTGGTGACTTGGCCGAAGACCGAGTGACGGTTGTCGAGGAAGGGGGTGGGTACTGTCGTAATGAAGAATTGCGAACCGTTGGTACCAGGGCCGGCGTTGGCCATGGAGAAGACGCCAGGTGAGCGGTGGCGAAGTTCGGGGTGGAACTCATCGGCAAACTTGTAGCCCGGGCCGCCGCGGCCGGTTTCGGTCGGGTCGCCGCCTTGCAGCATGAAGCCTTCGATCACGCGGTGGAAGGCCACATTGTTGTAGTAGCCGCGGCGTGCGAGGTTGAGGAAATTTGCGCAGGTGAGAGGAGCCTTGGACGCATAGAGGGTGGCGTCGATGTCGCCAGCGGTCGTGTGAACGGTGATTTTGATGTCGGACATGGCGCGATCCAACACGAGCGGCGACCGCTTGGCAATGCGCTACATTTTTTGCGAGAGCACCCAGCGGTATTCGGCGGCGATTTGTTCCTCGACCGGGCGGCGAAGCTCGGTCGGCAGCACGCCCCAGGTGTAGGTTTCGATTTCGAGGTGCGTGCAGGTAGCGGGGTGGGAGCCCAGCCATGAGAGCGCGTCCATGACATGATCACTGGTCGAGCCGAGCGGCTTCGATGGCTTTGCATCGAGCGGGATGTGAAAATGCACGCGTGCTTCGCCGGTGAGGCCGGATGCTGTGGCGCGAAGGAAATCGGGCAGGTCCAAAAAGCGGCTCAATGTGCCGGATAAATTTTGATGAATGACCTGATGCGAGTACACCGGCTCGTCAAAGCTCGAGATGGCCGCGATGGCTGCCGGATTTTGCGGATCGAGTGTGAGGGCGTTCGAGAGGTGGACCTTTGAAATGCGAATGCCGGCGTGGGTGAGTGCGTCGAGTGAATGTTTCGCGTCCTCGAATTGCAGGGCGAAGTGGCAGCAGTCATAGTTGATTCCGATGCGATTGAGCAATGATGTCGGGTGACTTGCCTCATTTGTGAGGCGATCGAAAAATGCCAGTGATTCTTTGGTGTTTTCGATGTGGCCGAGTGGTTCCGGTTCGAGGCCGAGGTGCAGGTCCTTGCCTGAGCGGGTGGAGAGATCGTCGAGCCAATCGGCAAGGCTGATCAGGTTTTTCCGAATGATTGATTCGTTCGCTTCAAACAACTTGTGAGACCCGGGCAGGGTCGAGACCGATCCACCGCTGTTTGCGGGTGCGATGGCGGCGAGAATTTCGAAAAGGTTTTTGGTGTATTCGACGCGATCTTGATGTGTCCAATCCGGTGCGAAGACTTGTTCCTTCACGCGGGTGCCGTGAAAGTCGCCGTATGGGAATCCGTTGATCGTGAACACATAGGTGTTTGTCTCGGCGAGCCAATGGCGGAAGCGTGCGAGTTGGTCGCCTTGCATTAGCTCGCTAGCCGCGTGGGCTGAGAGTCGAAGCCCGATCGCGAAGGCTTCATTGGTGGCGAGCATGCCTTGTTTTTTCAGCAGGTCACGTACGCCAAGCGTGTGGGTTTGGAGGCTGTGGCGCGTTTCCTCCCAGTTTCCGGCCGGGTGGATGTTGGTGCAGTATGCGAGATGAGCGCGGTGAAATTTCAAAAGATGATTCTGTTAGATCACGAATCTCGGCGACTGGCTGAGGAAGTCGACGGGGTTTTGGTGGATGACCCTTTCGATCGCAGCGGGGTCATGGCCGCGGGCCTTCATGCGCAGAGCGCACTTTGGCACGGCGAGTGGATCCGAGATGCCCCAATCGCAGGCGGAGTTCATCCAGAGGCGGTCAGGTCCATGTACTTCGAGAATGTCGATGGCGCGATCTAGCGAGCACTTGCTGTGCGGGTAAAGCGTCATGCCCGCCCAGTAGCCGGCATCGAGCACCTGTGAGACCGTGTGTTCCTCGACATGATCGATGATCACTTGCGAGCGGTTGAGATGGGAAAAATTTGCAAGTGAATCGAGGATGAGCCGAGTACCCTTGAGTTTGTCCTCGAGGTGGGGAGTGTGGATCAGGACCGGAAGCTTGTGATCGAGTGCGAGCTGCACATGTTCTTCGAAGATCGTGAGTTCGTTGCGCGTGTTTTTGTTGAGACCGATTTCGCCGATGCCGAGGACATTTGGTGCTTTGAGAAACTCCGGGATGAGCGACATCACTTCGCGAGCGAAGCCCGGGTCGTCGGCTTCCTTCGGGTTGATGCAGAGCCACGAGAAA
>JBKDYW010000028.1:0-3072 GCA_046308575.1 Verrucomicrobiota bacterium | reverse complement strand
TTGAAAATAAACATGGTGCGCGCGAAAGGACTCGAACCTTCACGGGGTTGCCCCCACTAGAACCTGAATCTAGCGCGTCTACCAATTCCGCCACGCGCGCACTGTTGTTGGCCTTGCGGCCGGGGCGGGAAGTCAACACTTCGGCGGCGGGAATGCAAGCCTGTTTGATGCGGAAATAGCGCATCGGCGCAAATTTGCGGAAATTGCCGACAATTCGCTGCGCTACCCGCGCTTTGATCGTTGCCAAGCCCCCACCGGGTCCAACAACCTTTCCCCCACACATGCAACGCTCCACACCACTGATCCTGGTCCTGATTCTTGCCGTCACGGCGATGTTCCTGTCGCTGCGGTCGGGACCCGATTCGAAACCGTCCCCTGCCACAGAAAACACGAGCGCAGCGCAGGGTCTCACGACGAATGCCGAAACAAAAGCCGGCGAGGTGCCGACTGCCAAATCATGGCCGCATGCATCATCCGACATCGCGCCCGATCCCAAGGCGGTCTTCGGTCAGCTGCCCAACGGCATGCGTTATCTGATCTATCCGAACAGCGAACCACCAAGCCGCATTTCGCTGCGCCTGCACATCGCCGCGGGCTCATTGATGGAAGCCGAGGATCAACGCGGTCTCGCTCATTTCCTCGAGCACATGGTTTTCAATGGCACAAAAAATCACACCGCTGCCGAACTCGTGCCGCGCATGCAACGCCTCGGCATCGCCTTCGGTGCTCACGCAAATGCCTACACCTCCTTCGACGAAACGGTGTACATGCTCGACCTGCCCGACATGTCGGAGGAAACGATGAATCTTGCCTTCACCGTCATGCGCGACTTCGGCGATGGCGCGCTGCTCGACCCGGCGGAAATCGACAAGGAACGCGGCGTGATCCTTGCGGAAAAAGTGAGCCGCGATTCGGTCGGCTACCGCCTGATGCAACAGCAGTTTTCCAAAGTGCTGCCCGATTCGCTCGTCACACGGCGTTTCCCAATCGGCGAAGAAGAAGTCATTAGCAAGGCCACACGCGAGAGATTCACCGACCTCTACACGCGCTACTACACACCCAACCGCATGACCTTTGTGGTCGTCGGTGATGTGAAACCGGCGGAAATCCGCAGCCGCATCGAATCGGCATTCGCATCGATGCAAAACCCGAAAAACGCCGGCGCCGAACCCGAGCTTGGAAGCATCAAGCAATTCGAAGGAATCAAGACTTCTGTCTTCAGCGACAAGGAAGTCGATGCCACCGAAGTTTCACTCACGCTCGTGCGCGACTACAAAGACAAGCCCGACACCGCCGCCAACCGCATCGAAAAAATGCCTCTCGACATCGCCCATGCGATCATCGGCCGCCGCTTCGAACGACTCTCAAAGGAAAAAAATTCGCCAATCGCTGAAGGCACGGCGATGGATGAAATCCTCTTCAATCACATCGAACTCGGGTCGATCGACATCACCGCCGCCGACGACCGCTGGCGCGAGGTGGTGCCCATTCTCGAGCGCGAATTCCGCCGCGCGATCGAGCATGGATTTTCCGAATCGGAACTCGCCGAAGCGAAATCGAATTTGATCAACCGCTACGAGCAGCAGGTGAAACAGAAAGCAACCCGCAAGTCCGAAGGCATCGCCACCGTGCTTGCCCGCACGATCAACGACCACTCAGTCTTCTCCGATCCGGAGACCGATCTCGCCATCGCCCAACGAGGGCTCGATGCGATCAACACCGAAGTCTGTCACGAAGCATTCCGCAAATTTTGGCAGTCGACGGGTCATCACCTGATCCTCACCACCAAGGAACCACCACCGAACGCGGAAGAGGATCTCGCGAAAATTTTCAAAGCCTCGCAAAACAATGCGGTCGAAGCGCCGGTCTCGCGCGCGATCCGGATTTTTGATTACGCCGATTTCGGCAAGCCCGGAAAAATTGATTCACAAAAAGAAGTCGCCGATCTCGGCATCACCCAATTGGTGCTTTCCAACAAGGTCCGCATCAACCTCAAGCGCAGCGAGTTCGAGCAAGGGAAAATCCGCGTACTGGCACGAATCGGCACAGGCAAACTGGGTCAGCCACGCTCGATGCCGATGCTCGATTCATTTACCCAATCGATCTTCGAAGGCGGCGGACTCGGCAAGTATTCGACCGACGAGCTGCGCCAGATTCTTGCCGGAAGAAATGTCGGCTCGAGCCTCGCCATCGAGGGAGACGCAATCACCCTCAGCGGCACAACCACGCCTGCGGATTTCGCGACACAGCTGCAACTGATGTGCGCATCGATCACCGATCCGGGCTACCGCGAGGAGGCCTTGTGGCAATTCCGCAAAGGCATCCCGATGCTGCAACAGCAGATCAAACACACGCCGGCAGGACCGCAAATGGAAATGGAGTCATGGCTGCACGGCAACGATTCGCGCTTCTCCATCGCCAGCGAAAAGAAACTCGCATCCTACGCTATCCGCGATGCAAAGAAATGGCTCAACCGCGAACTCTCCAAAGGCCCGATCGAACTCAGCATTGTTGGTGATTTCAACCAACAGGAAATCATCCCCGAATTGCTCAACACCTTCGGCGCGTTGCCACGACGCGGGTCCTTGCCCGATGACATCGACGAGCTTCGCGAGATCAATTTCCCCAAAGCGCCTGCCAGCAAGACCTTCACCTACGACACCAAAATCCCACAAGCGATCGCGATCGGAATTTGGAAAACCAAGGGACTGCGCGACAACCAGCCCGAGTTCCGCCGACTCAACATTCTCGCATCGATTCTCGGCGACCGCCTGCGCGAAGAGATCCGCGAAAAACTTGGTGCATCCTACAGCCCCAACGCTGGTGCCGACGGATCCGACGCGCTCGACGACATGGGCTACATCGCCGCCCAAAGCGTTGGCAAACCGGAGGACCTCGACCGCCTCCTCCAAACCATACGCAACATCGCCGACGATCTCTCCAAAAATGGTGCCACCGCCGACGAACTCGACCGCGCTCTCAAACCCGTCCTCGGCATCCTCGAAAAATCCCTGCGCGACAACGGCTACTGGCTCAACACCGTCATGAGCCAATCGCAAGCCGACCCGAAAC
>JBKDYW010000027.1:0-7190 GCA_046308575.1 Verrucomicrobiota bacterium | reverse complement strand
CAAAGCCGCCTTCACACTCATCGAGCTGATGGTAACCATCACCATCATCATCATCCTCGCCGGCCTCGTGGTCGGCGGCATGGAATACGCCAACCAGCGCTCAGCGAGCGAAAAGGCCAAAACCCAAATCGCGCTGCTGTCGAAAGGCATTGAAGAGTACAAGCTCGACATGGGAGGGTATCCGCCCACCAACAATATCACCGGAAACCTCACCACGGCGGGCAGCAGCACCTCGGCAATCATCTTCAACGCGCTATATTTTGCGCCTCTCAGCGCCAATCAACGGATCTATCTACCCGAGCTGGATCCCGCGACCACCAAACAGGGCTGGACCACCGGCGCTTCATCCAACACCACGATCATCACCGATCCATGGGGCAACCAGTTCTGCTACCGCAGCGCGATCAATTCATCGGGCGCAACCAACACTGCCACGGTCAACTCCGACTTCGACCTCTGGTCGATGGGCAAGGATGGCAAAACCAATGCAAGCAGTGCGAACGCAACTGTAAGCCCGAACGCGGACGACATCCGAAATTTCTAAACCGCCCGCCCTCAGCGCCGGCACATCATTCCTCTTCCACGCCCGCTTCCTCTTCGTCCTCAGGTTTCTGGAGTTTGCGGAAGTGGATCTGCCCGACGCGGCGTCCATCGGTGCTGGTAACGCGCGCCTCGTAGCCGAGGATCTCGACGGTCTCGCCCACTTCAGGAAATCTGCCGAGCTGTTGGGTGATGTACCCGCCTACGGTGGTGACCTCGCCACTTTCGAGCACTAGCTCGGGCACATGACCGCCCAGATCATTGAGCGTCATCGAACCCTCGATCACAAACTCATCGCCATTCACGCGGGTAAAGGCCGATCGCTCGTTGTCGAATTCGTCCTGAATGTCGCCGACCAATTCCTCCATGATGTTGTCCAGGAACACGATGCCCACCGGCGTTCCAAACTCATCGACTGCCATCGCAAGATGGGCGTGCTCGCGCAGGAAAAACTTCAGCAGCGTGTCGAGCGGCATCGTGTCGGGCACGATCTTGAGATCGCGCTTGATCCGCATGAGGTCGGGGTTCGGATCGTTGATGAGCTTGAAGAGGTCCTTGATATGGATGAGGCCGATGGCGTGATCGAGGTGGCCTTTCACCAGCGGGAAACGCGTGTGCTTGCTGCGGATCGCGAGTTCGAGCGTGCGCTCGAATGGCTCGTCGGCATCGAGCACGATCACCTTGTTGCGAGGGGTCATCACATCGCGCACCCAGAGTTCGTTGAGTCCAAGCGCGTTGATGAGGATCTCGCGTTCGGTCTCGGTCACCTCCTGCGATTTGCCGCTTTGCGTGACGAGCAATGCAAGTTCCTCGGCCGAGTGCGAGTGCCCGCCTTCCCTGACCGGCTCAATGTTGAAAATTCGCTTAAGCAGCCAGTTCGCGGTGCCATTGAGCACGCGGATCGCCCAGTGGGCGGAGCGATAAAATGCATGCAGCGGAGTCGCCAAAGCGAGCGTCGTCGAAACTGAGCGGCTGATCGCCAGCGATTTCGGCATCAACTCACCGATCACTACATGCAGGAAAGTGAATGACACGATCGCCAGCCCGAAGGAGATCAGCTTCACCCACCAAATCGACATGCCGGTCATCAGGAGCAAGGGCGCGACCAGTGCTTCGACGAATGGCTCGCCGAGGAAACCGAGTGCGAGCGAGGAAATCGTGATGCCAAGCTGGTTGGCGGAGAGGTAGCCATCGAGGTGGTTCACCACATGCAGCGCCATCTTGAGTTTCGCCGGGCGGTTCTTTCCTTCGGACTCAAGCTGGCTTGGGCGGACCTTGACGATGGCAAATTCCGACGCGACGAAAAACGCGTTGAGCAGGAGGAAAAACAGAATGCCGAAAAGGTAGAGCAGCGATTTGCCGAGGCTCGGAAATTCGGTAGGCGGCAAACTTGTTGCCGATGCCAGAAAATCTACAGTGAGGGGAAGTGCCGTCATTGGAGAATAGGGTCAGAGTTTTTCGTACACCCCTTGATCGCGCTTTTCGAGCACGGTGAAACCGGCTTTTTTGGCGTCGCTCACCGAGAGCGGCTTGGTGATCGTCGGCGTGTTGATGCGCGAGATGACCTTGCGAACGGGGTGCTTGCACAATGGGCAGGCGACCAAAGGAGCGCGATCGACGGGGCGGCGGAGTTCAAATCCGCGGGCACAGACACGGCAGGACCTTTCGGGATCCTCGGGTGCTTCAGAGCGGTATTCGTAAATCGGCATTTGGGGGGCGCGGACCGGGTAGTTTCCGTTCCACGCCACAGAGAGCGTAATCCGTGCCAGCTTACCAGCTGGACTTGGTTACGCCTGGGAGCATTCCCGCCGAGGCAAGCTCGCGGAAAGTGATCCGGGAAAGACGGAAGCGGCGTAGGAACGCGCGACGGCGGCCGGTGATTTCGCAACGGTTGATGAGACGGGTCGGGCTCGCATCGCGTGGCAGCATGGAGAGACCAACATAGTCCTTCTCTGCCTTGAGTTTGCGGCGGAGTTCGGCGTACTTCTCGACGGTTTGCTTCTTGCGCTCGTTGCGGGCGATCCAACTTTTCTTAGCCATAATGCGGGGGCGGATTAAAGGGGGGCCCGGGCGGCGGACGCAAGCCCAAAGTTGAAAAAATCGCCGCAATTTCGAGAAATTTGACAAAAAACCGACCATCGGGGCTGTTTTGGCGGCCCGAATCGGGAAATTTTATCGCCGATTTTCGTAAATCCGCCCTCCGCCACGGCTCAGACCGGCTTGTACTTCATGAGCTTGAAGCGCTCGTGGTAGGCACCGCGATTGAATTTGCGGCAACAATCGTAGCAGGCGACCGTGCGCTGGATCGGGCGGACGCGGTGAATGATGCCGAGGCAATTCGGGCAAATGTACGAATGATTGCGCTTCATGCGACGGCGCTTGAAGGGCAGCGTGTGGAATGGTTTCTCGCCGGGGATGCCGAGCTCGGTGCAGGCAGCCTGCCATTCATCGCCGTGTGGATCGATGTGACGACGACCGCAGCGCTCATAAGCGACGAGGTGGGCGAGCTCGTGCTTGAGTGTGCGCCAAAGTTCTTCGGGCTGGCAGTCGCGCAATTTCGGGTTGAGCTCGATCGTGCGATCCGGCCACCACGCGCGACCGGCGGTGGTCTGCATGCGTGGGTTCCAAACGACCCGCACCTTGCGCGCGAGCTCTGGCAAAGCAAGGTCATTGGATGCCTCGGTGCACCATGCCGTGAGCCCGCCGTCTTCCCTCGTGGGCCGTTCTTTTACCGGTGCCGGAAACCTCAAAACCCGCAGCCACGAGGTCCATCGGAATTCCAGTTGCGGCATGCTGCGATCCATCTATCGCACCTATAACAATCGAACTCGAAATTGGCAACAATCCATGTGCGGAAAAACGCACAAAAATACCGATTTTTTGCGAGCCGTCGCGCAGGCCGCTGATTGAAGCAACCAGCAATGCCCGAAAGCACATATGATGCGTGATCATGCTTGCGGCGATGGCTTCACCACCGAGAATGACACGACGCATGCAAAAGCATCCATCGGGCACTTTGAGCGCACTTGTGATGGCGGCGCTGATCTCGGCAAGCGCCGGGCTCATGGCACAGAGCGTGAACGAGTCCGGCGGCATCGCCATGATCCAGGCCGAGCAGTCGCCGCAAGTTCAGGCACGGTCGATTGGCGGCGCGACCTATTCATGGCAGTCATCGACCAGCATCCCGGGTTATTCCGGCACGGGCTTCATGGAAACGACGCCGCTCGATGGCTCGACGGTCACTACCAATTGGAGCACCACAAGCCCCGAGATGCGCTACACGGTCAATTTCACCCGGCCGGGAACCTATTATGTCTGGCTGCGCGGCTTTGCCGAAACGGCTGATGATACCGCAGTGAGTGTTGGCATCAATGGCGTCGCCGCCAGCCTGCCGGTGCTCAATGTGAAAACCCTCAACGGCTGGAGCTGGACCAACAGCGGTCCGACATCAAGCACATCGGTGAGCATCGAGGTCCCCTCGGCCGGCAATCACAACATCCACATCTGGATGCACGATCCAGGGTTTCGCCTCGACCGCATTCTGCTGACGCAAAATCCAAATTACACCCCCGAGCTTTCGGCGGATTTCTGGCGCAATCAAAACATCTATCAAATCATCACCGGTCCTGCTCAATGGCAACGGCGATTACCACGGCTATGCGGCCACCGACTTTTATCAAACGGATCCGCGCATGGGATCGCTCGCCGAGTTGAAAAGTTTTGTTCACGCCGCGCACCAGCGCGGAATTCTGGTGGTCAATGATGTGGTGGTGAACCACGGCAGCACGATTGTCGACAGCACTGACGCGGGATTTCCGAATTTCAGATATCCGCCAAGCGGCTACACGCTGCGTTACAACGGCTCTCGTCGCTATGCCGCGCCATTCGACAACGCCGCACTCGGTGTGCCGCTCGAAACGCTGTTTCACAACAACGGCACCACACAGAATTGGGGCGACGCCACCCAGGTCGAATACGGTGAGCTTCTCTCGCTCGACGATTTCCGCACGGAAACAAGTTATGTGCGCGACCGCATGGCAGAAATTTTTTCGCACTGGATCCAAAGCGTCGGGTTCGATGCCTACCGCATCGATACGGTCAAACATGTCGAGATGGGATTCTGGGATAACTGGAGCCCGCGGATCCGTGCGACGGCATTGGCGGCCGACAAACCAAACTTTTTCCAGTTCGGTGAAATCTATGATGGCTCCGATGCGAAATGCGGTTCCTACACCGGCACGAAATCCACCGCAAACTACAAGATGGAATCGGTGCTGGATTACCCGCTGTACTATCAGATCAACAGCGTCTTCGCCTCCGCCAGCGGCAACACCGGTCAGCTTGAGTCGCGCTACAACAACCTCAACACCACCAACTACGATGCCTCATCGCTGATGTCGCTGGTCACCTTTCTCGACAACCACGATCAGCCGCGATTTTTAAACACCACGGGCAGCAACCCATCGCGACTCGAGGTGGCACTTGCCTTTCTCTACACGGCCAGAGGCATTCCATGTTTGTACTACGGCACCGAGCAGGACTTCATCGGCGGCACCGATCCGAATAACCGGGAGGACATGTTCGACGGGCAGTTTGAAGCCGGTCCCTCGCTCGGCGACAACTTCAACATGACAAGTGCCCGCTTCAAGTTGGTCGCCAAACTCAACAACCTGCGCCGACTCTACCCCGCGCTGCGCACCGGCACGCATGTGAACCTATGGGCAAATTTCGCATCACCCGGATTGTTCGCCTATGCGCGCCGCCTCAACAACGAAGAAGTCTTCGTCGTGCTCAACACCTCGACATCCGCACAGTCGATCGCCGCACGCCCCACAATCCACCCAGCGGGCACGGTGCTGGTGAATATGCTCAACCCCAGCGAAACCGTCACCGTCACCAGCGGCGTCGACGGCATTCCCGCGATGACCGTACCAGCGACCTCGTACAAAATGTTTGTCGCGCAATCGCAGTCACTCGCCCTCTCGCCAGTCATCGACACGATCGCACCGGGCCACGACCAAGCCTCGATCTCGCCGGCCACACTCGTCACGCTCGCCTTCAGCAAGCCGATGAACACCGCCACAACCCAGGCGGCATTTTCCATCACGCCCAACACGGGCGGCAACTTCGCATGGAGCGCCGGCAACACGGTGCTGACCTTCACGCCGACATCGAATCTTGCCGCCAACACCCTGCACACGGTGCGGCTCGAAGGCACGGCGACCGACTCGACCGGCCTTCCACTCCACGGTGCCTTCGAATCACGCTTCACCACCGGCGCCTCATCAAGCCTCGCCCGCCCGACCATCAACTCTTCTTCCGCATCCAACATCGTGATTTCCACAGCCACACTCAATGCCGCCGTCACGCCGAATGGATCGGCTACGAGCGTCGCATTCGAATATGGCACCAGCGTTTCCTACGGCAGCACCACCAGCTCGCAATCGATCGGTAGCGGAAATTCACCGCAAAGCGTCGCCACCAATCTCAGCGGACTCGCCGCCAACACGACCTATCATTTCCGCGTCATCGCCACCAACGCGCAGGGCACCAGCTACGGCCCCAATCAAACCTTCAACACCTCCACCACTTTGCCGCAGGCCACCACCACGGCGGCCTCGTTTGTCACCGCGCGCACGGCGAGCCTCAATGGCACGGTCAACCCGAACGGCGTAGCCACAACCATCCGCTTCGAGTACGGAGTGCAACCAAATGTGTTGTCCAACACCACCGCGCCGCAGGATGTCGGCAGCACGAGCGGCAATGTCGACAAATGGGCATCGATCGCCGATCTCACTCCGGACACAACCTACTTTTTCCGCATCGTGGCCACCAGCGGCAGCGATGTCATTTCAGGCTCGGTGCAATCATTCACCACGCTCTCGGTCAAACCGCTGATCATTTCATCCGGCGCGAGCAGCGTGACTTCCACCGGCGCGACACTCAACGCCACGGTCAATGCCAACGGCGCCGCCGCCAATGCATGGTTCGAGTACGGCACGAGCGAAAACTACGACAACTGGACTGTCGCGCAGGACATCCCACTCTCCGGCGGCGACACCACCATTTCGACGACGCTTAGTGGATTGGCCACAGGACAAATTTACCACTTCCGCGTCGGCGCATGGAACACCAACGGCATCACCTATTCCGCCGATCAAACATTCTCAACCGGCTTCCCGCCACCAAATGTGACCACCGGCACCGCAAGCCCGGTGAGCGCCACCACGGCAACCGTTAGTGGCACAGTCAACCCGAACGGCCGAGCCTCGGGCTACTGGATCGAGTACGGCACCGGAAATAACCTCACATCCAACACGCGCAAAACCGCCAGCGATGATGCGGAAGGCTATGCCAGCTTCTCCTACACGTCGCCCAATAACAACGGCGGCAGCGGATTAGGAATCTACAATTTCTACACGACCACCAGCTTGTCCCGCGGCGGCATCCTGCTCGTCACGGCAAACAGCGCCAACGGCACCGGAGGGCGCATGATCGATGGCGCCAAATCCTTTGGCGTTCGCGCCGGAAGCTCAACGACCCGCGGCGCCCACTCGGGCTACCGCACGCTTTCCGATGGCAACCAGCAATTCGGCAGCTGGACATTTTCCATGCGCTTCGATGTCGACAACACCAAGGGCTTCTCCGGC
>JBKDYW010000026.1:0-11618 GCA_046308575.1 Verrucomicrobiota bacterium | reverse complement strand
CAACTTCGAAGTCTGGAAAAACCCTTACATTTTCACCTGCAATCAGCTCCCGGTCTTCTCCGTCGGCCGCCTCGCCGTCTATTCATTGCTGGAGAAGCAGAGCGGGTGGGGGCATTTGAAGCCTTACACCGACCTCGCCTTCGCCGAGTTGAATGAAAGCCTCGCGCACAACTTTCTTCCCGATGGCGGATTCCCCGAAGGAAGCGGATATCTGGCCTACACGCTCGACAACGCGCTGCCCGCGCTGGCGATCTATGCCAATGCCCGCAACAAGCCTTTTGCAGAACTGCTCCCGCCGTTGCTCGCCAAAACCGACGACTACATCGAAGCTCTCCGAAGCACAGAACACCCCACCCAACTTATTCTGGTGAGTGATGCGCAAGGTGGCCCGTTCGCTCCGGTGAGTGCATCCGTTCTCAGCGTGATGACCAAAATTCGCCCCGGCGGAGCCTCAGCACGCATACTGGCAGCCATGACTCCGGCGCAACGGCAAGGCATGAAACTCTGGGCCTTGCCTGCCCCTGATCTGACCGGCGTTGATCCAAATGCTTTCAAGCCCTTTGTTTTTCTCCCCGACAACGGCATTGCCGCATCGACCCGCAAGAGCGGCGAACTTTTAACCAAACTGCTCGTCATCGGCGGACCTGCCAAAGCCGGACACAACCACGAGGATCGCGGCAGCGATGTGCTCGAGTATGCGGGAGAAACCATCGCGGCAGCTCCCGGGGGCATGACCTACTCGGACGCCATGGCGCAGACCATGAAACATGCGCAGAACCACAACATGCTCGTTCCGGTGGTGAAGTCCGGATCCCGCGCAGCAGCTAAAAACCCTGCGTCCGTCGCGGTGATCCCCGAAGCCACAGGTGATGCCACCGCATTCAACGCGACGATCGATGGAGGCGTCCTCTGGCCGGATTTCTACAAAGCATGGAAACGCAGTTTCACTTCACCTTCAGCGGGTGAAATCACCATCAAGGATGATTATGAACTAACCAAAGGCGACGGCGTCGAATTCCTCTGGCACACACCGCTTCCCGTCAAAACCGAGAACGGCCAGGTCATCATCAGCGGCGCACGCGGCCGGGCAATCATCACTCCACCCGCAGGAACCACGGTGGAAATCACCCCAAGCCGCAAGCTTGGCATGAGGGATCTCTCGACGATTCGTTTCCGCAGCGATGCGAAATCCGGAAGCCTCGAAACGAAGGTGCTGCTCGATGAAGGAGATCGATAACGAGGAGGGCATGCTGGAGCGAATCCGGGCAATCGAAGATGAGATCTACCGCATCAACCAACCTGCGGCATACTCCTACTCGCTAGAGATGAGCAAGGCATGAATAATGCGATAGAGATCCCTAAATCAGGAATGAGACGTCTCGCTACTTAACTATTTAACAAAAAAACACATCGACGAGGCAAAGTGTCATCGCAAGGTTCATCCAATCATGAACCAACTCCTTCCACTCACTGAATCCGAGGCGATCTTCGCGCCGTTCCAAGATCCCTGGCTGTCGCGTCAGATGGATTTCATACTAAAGCCCGCTGGCGGTGTTGGTTTCCGCAGCGAAATCAACTGGGACAGCGTTTATGTCAAATGGGATGCCTGCCCGATCGGTGAAGTCGCGGGTGGATTGGAAATGCCGCTCGCGCTCCCATGCGGCGAATACGACGAACTGGTTTTCTGCCTCACCTTTCCGGCCGGCGTGTCGGTGCGCTTCATGTGCAAGGGTGTCGGCGGCGAGTGGCGAACTCTTGGCGATGCAGTGGAGGGAAGCATGTCACGGCAGGAAATCGTGCGCAGCGTTCCCAAGGATGGTGCGGTGGCCTTGCGGGTCGAGTTCATCGCCCGCGAAGCATGCTCGCAGGATGTGAAGCTCATTTGGTTCGCCCTTCGCAACAGTCGTCTCGCGGCCGATGTTCAACGCAACAAAGTGCGCTGGAATGCCGAATGGTCGGGGCTGATCAAGCCCGAGGCCGAATGGGGCGCGCTCGATTTCCGTCGCGGGCTTTTGATGAAGCGCGATCAAATCGACGCTCTCCGCGCAAAGAAGAACCTGCCGTTCTGGCGTGAGCACTTCGCCCGATTGGAAGCAGCCGCGCGCAAGGCGATGGCGCGCAACCCGGAGGAGGAACTCTTCCTTAGCGATTACGCTCCATTTTCCGATGAACGCTATGTGCGGGAAACGGAGCGGGGGCGCACGGGTTTTTATTATGACGCACTGCGCCTCGCGGTCGTCGGTCTTGTGAATGAAGACCGGGCGATGATTCGCCACGCCCTGCGCTATCTCATGAGCATGCTGCATCTGAAGTCATGGACCTGCTCGGCTGAGATGCGGGTGACCGGTTCGACCTTCGACCAGCGTTGTTTCATCGAAGAAATGATGAGCACCTCGGTATCGCTTCTCATGGACTGGCTCGATGGCGCGCTGACCGATCGTGCCCGGACACTCGGTTACACGATGCTTTGGGATCGCGGACTTGCCGTGATCGAGCGCGACATGGCGAAGTTCGAATATGTTCACTTCATCAACCAAGGCCCATGGTTCTGCCGCGCGCGGATCTTTGGTGGTCTGCTGCTGGAAAAGGAATGGCCATACTTCGATGCAGGGTATGTCGAGCGTGCCGTGGCCCATCTGCGCGAAGGAATGGAGCGCTACCTGCAGCCCGATGGCGGCATGGATGAGGGACCGATGTATCTCGTGCTGACCTTGGAAACGGTCATTCCGCCCTTGATGGCTTACGCCGATGCGCGAGGGATCGATGTCCGCGATTTGTTGCCAAGTGCGTTTGCAAAAGTGCCGGACTATCTCTCGGCACTTGCGCAGACCAAACCCGGTCTACATGTGCCCGACAGCGATTGCGCCAGCGAATATCCCAACACCGACACCTACCCAATCCTTGCCGCGCTTTTCCCCGGATCGATCTACGAAAAGATGGCCGCCGCGTCATTGCTCTCGGATCGTCCCTACACTTACTCGCAGCATTATGTCGGCACCGGGATCATTTCCTTCCTGCTCGGCCCCGATCAACTTGCGGAACCGGAATCCGTGGCAGCGACCTTTTCTCTCCTTCCAAAGACCGGACTGACTTCGAGCTATCGCAGGGCGGGGAATCGTTCGCTACGCATGGTCTTCGTCGGATCCAAGGCGCGGCCCAGTCATGCCCACTTCGATAAGGGTGGCTTCCATATCGAAGTTGATGGCGAGGCGGCCTTCGTCGATCGCGGCGTGCTCCGCTACGACGACCCGCGCATGCTGCTAGTCAAGCGCACCGAGAACCACAACACGCTGGCACCAAGCTTTGATGGAATCACCACCGTCGAGCAGATGCTTTCCGATGTTCCGCTCATCCCTGAAGCGCAGGGCGATGAAACCAGTTTCCGCGCCAGCCTCGACCTCGCGCCGGTCTGGAAGGGCTCAATGACGCGTTGCCGCCGAAGTATTTCGTCCACGGACCTCGAGGGCTGGACCGTCGATGATGAAGGTGAACTCGAACGCGAAGGTCGCGTGGTGTTCTTTCTGCAGAGCCGCCATCCCTTCACCGGCAGCGGCCATGAATGGACTTCGGGCAAGGTGCGCATCAAGGCCCCATGGACCGAACGCGCCGACACGGCCGAACATCTCGTTGATTCGGAATTTCGCCCGATCTATCGCCTGCGACTTTGGAGCGGCGTGTTGCAATCATTCGCGCAGAAAACCGAATTTGCGCGAATTTGAGATCAGCCTTTTTTGGCTTTTCGGTAATCCCGTGGCGATACACCCATGATGCGTCGGAAGCGTCTTGAGAAATACAAGGCATCGTCGATGCCGACCTCTGTCGCTATTCGGTTCACCGGCCAATCGGTGATGTCAAGCATGTTGCAGGCATGTCGAATTTTTAGGCGTAAAAAATAATCGATCGGAGCAAATCCAAACCGCCTCCGGAACAGGACCGTGAAATGGGGTGCCGAAAGTCGCGCCCGCATGGCAAGTTTTTGGATAGTCAGCCGGCTGCTATAATGTTCCCGCATCCAAGCTTCGATCGCCTCAATCGCGTTGTTGGATGATTCGCCGTTTTCGGCGAACGAGGCGGCCTTGAGATTGGCAAGAGACCAGCGAAGCGCTGCGGCGGCGGACAAGAGTCGTTGTTCATCATAACCCTTGGCCAGTTCTTCATGAGTTCTACCGAGATCGATGCGTTCGGATCCGGCGGCGTTCAAGCGTCGCACTCCTCCCTTAGGCGGCCATGCATGCCAACGCAACCAATCCGCGACCTCTGTCCCTGAAAAATGAACCCATTGAATAGTCCATGGCCTCTTTTTATCCGCTCCATAAGCGTGAGGCTGGCCGGCGGGGATCAGTAGGACATCGCCCGGGCCGACAGCTTGGCGTGCAATTCGTTCGGAGGCTCCAAGTCTCAGCCAACCACGCCCAGCACGACATACTATCAGGATGTTTCCTTCAGCACCTTTTGGTCGTTCAACTCCATGTGACGCCGCTTCCGGAAAAAATCCCGAATCGGTCACATGGAGGCTTTTCAGCAGCGGGTGGCGGGCGGATTTATCGATCAGCGGGCGCGGCAAAACCACCATCTGTTCACCGGGAAAACCATCGCCGACAATTCGCTTTCGCTTCTTAGCCATCAACGGATCATCCATATTTTACATCGTTTGTTCCATTCAAAAAAAACAGCCGTGTAATATGGTGTTCTCATGTCCAAGAAAACGAACTCCCGCGAAACCGTTCTCGTTCACGAAGAGAAAGTCACCATTCCGACCTATCTCCCGATGGCTCCTGACAAGAATCCGATGTTTTTGGAGAAGCGTGTTTATCAAGGATCCAGCGGATCGGTTTACCCTTTACCCTTCATCGATCGCATTGCCGAAGAACCTGTGCCAAGGGAGTGGCGTGGTGTTTGGATTGAAAACGAATATCTTCGCGCGCTGGTTCTTCCGGAGATCGGTGGGCGCATTCACATTCTCCAGGACAAGACGAACGGTTATGACCTGATTTATCGCCAAGATGTCATTAAGCCCGCACTTGTCGGACTTGCCGGTCCTTGGATAAGCGGAGGCATCGAATTCAATTGGCCTCAGCACCATCGTCCAGCGACATTTTTGCCCACGGAGATTCATATCGAGGAAGGTGATGACGGATCAAAAACGATCTGGTGCGGTGATCACGATCCAATGGCACGAATGAAGGCGATGCACGGCGTCTGTCTGCGCCCCGGCACCGCAAGGCTTGAACTTCGCGTCCGTGCCTACAACCGCACGCAACTTCCACAGACATTCCTATGGTGGGCCAATGTTGCGACACGGGTCCATGCATCCTATCAAAGCTTTTTTCCGCCGGATGTTTATTACATCGCGGATCATGCCAAGCGCGCCATGAGCCGCTATCCGCTTTGTGAAAGTCATTATTACGGCGTCGACTACGGCGCGCGTGCCCGCAATGGCGTGCCGTCGTCCGAGTGTCCGCCTCAATATATTCCGCCTGCCAGCGGTGGCAGGACGCCGGTGGACTATGCGGCCAATGACCTTTCATTCTACGCCAACATTCCCGTGCCGACTTCCTACATGTGCATGGGCAGCCAAGAAGACTTCTTTGGCGGCTACGACCATAGCGAGCAGGCGGGATTGATCCACCTTGCAAATCACCACATTTCCCCAGGCAAAAAACAATGGACCTGGGGCAACCACGAGTTCGGTTATGCATGGGATCGCAACCTCACCGATCCGGATGCGAAGGGTGAATGCGCGCCTTATATCGAACTCATGGCCGGAGTTTACACCGACAACCAGCCGGACTTCAGTTTCTTGCAACCTGGCGAAACAAAGACATGGACACAATACTGGGCGCCCTTGCGGCAAATCGGTCCCGCGCAGCATGCCAACTACGAGGCGGCAATATCCCTCACCACCGCAGAAGGAAAAGCGCGCATCGGTGTTTTCGTTTTTTCAAAACATGCAGGTGCACGCATCGAAGTGCTCACAAAAGGCAAATCACTTCGTGTGTTCCAAAGGAACATTTCGCCCGAAGAACCATTTGTGGAAATCCTTAAACTTCCTTCAAAGACCACGCCTGCCGATCTTCATGTGCGGGTGTTCGCGAGCAACAACCGCGATCTTATTTCGTATCACCCCAAAACATTTTCCGAAAAACCGGTGCCAGCGGCGGCCACTGAGCCTCCGGCTCCGTCGGCAATTCCATCAAACGACGAGCTCTACATCACCGGACTTCACCTTGCACAATACCGCCATGCCACGCGATACGCCGATTCGTATTGGAGGGAGGCGTTGGAGCGTGATCCGGGTGACTCGCGCTGCAACACCGCGCTTGCGGGTTGGCATCTAAGGCGCGGAGAGTTCTTCGTCGCCGAAGGCCATGCCCGCACCGCCATAGCCCGACTTACCCGCCGTAATCCAAATCCTGCCGACGGCGAGGCGCTTTATTTGCTCGGTCTCATTCTGATTCATCAGGATCGCGTCAATGAAGCTTACGACGCTTTCTACAAGGCGACATGGAATCAGGCGTGGGCGGGGGCTTCATATCACGCCCTTGCCGAGATCGATTGCCGCCGCAGCGATTGGTCATCCGCGATGGATCATCTGAACAGGGCCCTGCGTCTGGATACGGACAACCTGCGTGCCCGCGCCCTGCGCGCCATGGTATTGAGGAAAATGGATCGCTCGGCCGAAGCTGATGCGATGATCGCCGACACGCTTGCGATGGATCCGCTGGACATCTGGGCGCGTTATCTTTCCGGACAAAAAGTTTCCGGCGATGCACAGATGTGCCTTGATCTTGCCCACGACCTTTCGCGGGCAGGTTTTCAAAACGAAGCGATTAAACTTCTCGAAAGCGCGTCTTTCGAAACCTTGGATCTTCCCGATCAAAGCTGGGGCGCGACTCCGCTTGTGGCCTACACGCTCGGTTGGTTGTGCCAAAAAACAGGCGACGCGCGATCGTCGCTCGCTCACTTCCGGCGTGCTGCCGCATTGCCTTCGGACTATTGCTTCCCCTCGCGTCTTGAGGAAATCGCAATTCTTGAATCCGCGATGAGCGCCAATCCATCCGATGCGCGCGCTCCTTACTATCTTGGTAATCTCCTCTACGATCGCCGCCGTCATGAGGAAGCCATCCGCCACTGGGAAAATGCTGCAAAGCTTGATCCGTCATTCGCAACTGTCTGGCGCAATCTCGGGATCGCCTATTGCAACATACTGCAAAAACCTGCCAAAGCACGCGCGGCCTATGAGAAAGCTTGCCGATGCGCACCGAAGGACGCCCGATTGCTTTTCGAGCGGGATCAACTTTGGAAGCGTCTAGGTGAGTCGCCCGTAAAGCGATTAAAGACTCTGGAAAAACATCCTCATCTTGTGGAGCTGCGCGATGATCTCAGCGTCGAGCTCTGCGCGCTTTACAATCAGACCGGACAACCGAACAAAGCCTCGGAGATTCTTTCCAAACGGAACTTCCAACCTTGGGAAGGCGGCGAAGGACAGGTCATGGCCCAGCATGTCCGCAGTCAACTTCTCCTCGGACGGCAAGCGTTTGCCAAAGGTGATTTTAAGCGCGCCGTTCATCACTTTGAAATGGCCCTGTCGTCACCGGAAAATCTCGGAGAGGCCAAACACCTGCTTGCCAACCAAAGTGACATTCTATTTTTGCTGGGCGAAGCTTGGGCCGCCGCCGGTGATCGCCAAAAAGCCCGTGAGGCATGGACCGCTGCGGCTCAATTCAAAGGAGACTTCCAAAACATGAGCGTGCGCGTCTTCTCCGAAATGACCTATTTTTCCGCTCTCGCCTGGAAACGCCTTGGCAAGAAGATGAAGGCAGACCGGTTGCTGAATGACCTGCTTTCCTATGCGCGGGATCTGGAAAAGCAGGTTGCGCGGATCGATTACTTCGCGACATCGCTGCCGACGATGCTGCTTTTTGACGACGACCTTCAGGCGCGTCAGACAACCACCGCGCGTTTGCTTCAGGCGCAGGCGCTGCTGGGATTGGGGCAGACGAAAAAAGCCCGCACGATTCTCGCGGATGTTCTGCATCGTGACCCCAACAACGCACTCGCCGCCGATCTCGTTTCCGCATCGTGAAAACTTACAAAACCAGCGTGTCCGATGAGGCAGGATTCTGTTCGGTCCACCTCGAAAACGACTGCTTGTCCGTCTCGGTAATTCCCGAATTGGGCGCGCGCATCGTCTCATTGCGTGACAAGCAGTCGGGACGGGAGTGGCTCTGGCGACCCTCCGAGCCTATCAAACTATGGCGCAATCATCTCGGGGATTCTTTTTCAAAAGGCACTTTCGTCGGAGCCGACGAGTGTCTGCCAACCATTGGTGCCTGCTCATGGAACGGGCGCGAATTGCCAGACCACGGCGAAGTCTGGTCCGGCTCATGGAAACTCGATGAGGCGGCATTCACCGAGGGGCGAATCAACACGACGATAAGTCTGCCCAGATCACCACTGATTTTTAGCCGCGAGCTTTCACTGGTCGGCAGTACGCTACGAATGAATTATACCTTGTCCAATGCAGGTTCGCGTCTTGAAGACTGGCTTTGGGCATGGCATCCCCTTATCTCGATAAAAAACGGCGACCGCTTGGAACTTGCCGATGAAGTCGATTCTCTCTTTGTTGAGACCGCCCTACATCCCGATGGCAGACGCGGAGAGATTTGGAATTGGCCCTCCCATTCGAACCGCGTTCGCTTGGATTGTCTGGAACTTGATGGAGATAATTCTTATGTGAAGGCTTTCGCAGGGCCTGTGAAAAACGGATTCGCGCACATCGTCAACGAACAAAACCGCACAAGGATGCAACTGCGGTGGGATGCGGCAACGCTGCCATATCTCGGAATCTGGCTGACGCGGGGAGGCTACAATGGGTGGCATCATCTCGCTCTGGAGCCAACCAATCTGCAAGCAGACACTCTTGCGGATGGTGTAAAAAATGTCCAACCCCTTGCGCCAACCGCAAAGATAACTTGGTGGATGGAAGTAGAGCTCGGTTCATGATCCGACCATTTAATTTAAATCCATCTTTACCCCTTTGATCGCATCCGTAAAACTCCCACATAACCACTCCGGCAATTGCCCTATTTTCTCATGACCAAGCTCCTCTCCAAATTCACCGTTGGCGACACGATCATCCGCTTCGACGCACCCGCCGAAGGCAAAGGCGCGCCGCAGCTTTCGCTTCATCCGAAATCTCTCGCACCGGTGAAACACCGCGAGTTCCTGCCTCCGGATGTCGAAATCGTGGGCCTACCGGCGATGTGGCAACCGGTGCGCGCGTGGTCATTGGACTCACTCGTGCAACTCAAGTGCATGGAGGACATTTACGGTGGATCCTTTTCCCAAGGTCGGACGATGCGCTCAGGGCACTCCACGGCTGTTCTGGAATTCATCGGTCAGAAGGTTCACAAGAAGAACGGCGGCACCAGCGTCATCACCACGCTCAAGCATCCCTCGGGCTTGCGTTGCGAGCATCAGCTTTCCTGGCAGGGGAATGTGCCGGTCTTTTCCAGCAGCGTGAGCGTGCGCAATGCCGGGAAGAATCCGGTGACCCTTGAAATGCTCAGCAGCTTTTCGCTCGGTGGCATGACGCCCTATGCCAGCGATGACGCACCGAACCGATTGCTAGTGCATCGCTATCGCTCCACCTGGAGTGCCGAAGGCCGCCTTGACACGCAAGGCGTCGAGGATCTGCAACTCGAGCGTTCGTGGATTGGTCATGGCATCGCCTGCGAACGATTTGGTCAGGTCGGCTCGATGCCGGTGCGCGGATTTTTTCCTTTTGTCGCGCTCGAGGATCGCGAGGCCGGCGTGCTCTGGGGAGCGCAACTCGCCTGTCCCGGCTCATGGCAGATGGAAGTATTTCGCCAGGATGATTTCGTCGCGCTCTCTGGAGGTCAGGCCGACCGCGAATTCGGGCATTGGTTCAAGACATTGAAGGCAGGCGAAAGCTATGACACGCCGGTCGCCACGATCGGTTGCATCAAGGGCAACATCGATCAACTCTCGCAGCGGCTCAGTTCCGCGCAGGAAGGCCCGCTGGCAAATCTTCCGAAGATCGAAAACGAGCTGCCCATCGTGGTCAACGAGTGGTGCATCAGTTGGGGTAATCCCACCCAAGAAAATCTGATGGCACTGGCCAAACGACTGCAAGGAACCCCGGCAAAGTATCTCGTCATCGACGACGGCTGGGCCGAGCGACCCGGTGGAGGCATCCAGCAGAACGGCGACTGGATCATCAACCGCAAGGCCTTTCCCGATGGCCTCGCCGCCACCTGCCAAGCGATCCGCGAGCACGGACTCATCCCGGGAATTTGGTTTGAGTTCGAGGTTTGCAATCCGGGATCAAAGGCCTTTTCGCTCGCCGATCATCACCTCCATCGCGATGGACGCGTGCTGCAGGTCGGCAGCCGCCGCTTCTGGGATTTCTGCGATCCCTTCACTTTCGATTATCTTACCAAAAAGGTCATTCACCTCCTGCGCGACAACGGCTTCGGCTACCTCAAGGTCGATTACAACGACACCATCGGTTTCGGCGTCGATGGCGCCGAGTCACCCGGCGAAGGCCTGCGACAGCATCTGGTGGGTATGCAGAAATTCTTCCGCAAGATGCGCGAGGAAATTCCCGATCTTGTCATCGAGAACTGCTCTTCCGGCGGTCATCGTCTCGAACCTTCTATGATGGGCCTCTGCGCGATGGGATCGTTTTCCGATGCGCATGAGACGCGCGAAATCCCGATCATCGCCGCCAACCTCCAGCGCCTCATCCTGCCTCGCCAGTCACAGGTCTGGGCGGTGCTGCGCAAGAAAGACACCGCACAGCGCCTTGCCTACTCGCTCGCTGCGAACTTCCTCGGCCGCATGTGCCTCTCGGGCGAGGTTCACGACCTTTCACCCGCGCAGTGGAAACTCAGCGTTTCCGCCATGGAGCTCTACCGCCGCGTCTATCCGATCATCCGCGACGGCCATTCGACTTTCCATGGACAGACCGGCAAAAGTTGGCGTCATCCACAAGGCTGGCAAGCCGTGCTGCGCACCTCAAAGAACGGCAAACGCGCTCTGCTCGTCGCCCACACCTTCGGCAAAGCATTTCCGAAGTCAGTGCAAATCTCACTCGCCGAAAGCGGTTGGAAAATCGAAGAAACCTGGCCGGCCAAACAAGGCCTGTCGGCAAGCCTCAAAGGCAAATCCTTGCAACTCGAGCTCAGCGGCGAATTTCGCGCGACCGTCATCAGCCTCCGTCGCTGATGGGGGAGTTTGAATGTTGAATGTTGGATTTTTAATTTTGAATGAGGAAGAGATGAAGATACCAGCTTTTCATGTGGCTGGAGCATCTTGCTCCAGGCCGTCCATGGAGCGTCCCGCTCCATGTTTGAGAAGTGAAAGAATCAGCTGCTTCTTCATCTTCTGTCTTCTGTCTCGATCCGGTACGCGGCTACTCTTGAATATGCGGCATCAAACATTGCTATTCCCTTGAGCTGCCTTTGGCGAATGAATCTCTGCCGACAATGAGTCTTGCCTGAATGCGATAGCGGCGCGGTGTGGTGCCGAAGCGGGCGGCGAAGAGTTTGTAGAAATGCGCCATGTTGGGCAGTCCGCATTCGTCGGCGATG
>JBKDYW010000025.1:0-4215 GCA_046308575.1 Verrucomicrobiota bacterium | reverse complement strand
TGCGTCTTCGTTGCCGATGAGTTCATCCGTGGCGCATCCGGCATCGGCGGCCATGCGTTCGACAAGCGTGTAGCGTTCTGGGTGGACGGCCGAGGCATCGAGCGGATGCTTGCCGCCGCGAACGCGGAGGAATCCGGCAGCCTGCTCGAAGGCTTTTTCTCCAAGCCTTGGCACATTTTTGAGTTCCTCGCGCGATTGAAAGGCACCGTTTTCGTTGCGCCACGCGACGATGTTTTCGGCCAGAGTCGAGTTGAGTCCCGATACATAAGATAGCAGTTGCTTAGAAGCCGTGTTGAGTTCGACGCCGACCGCGTTGACGCAGGAAATGACCGTGTCATCGAGACTGGTCTTGAGCGCGCGTTGTTCGACATCGTGTTGATATTGGCCAACGCCGATGGATTTCGGGTCGATCTTCACCAACTCCGCGAGAGGATCCATGAGGCGGCGACCAATCGAAACCGCGCCGCGAACGGTGACATCCTCGTTGGGGAATTCCTCGCGTGCGACATCGGATGCCGAGTAGATCGAGGCACCGCTTTCGTTGACCATGATCACCGGAATGGATGCGGGCAGTTTCAGTTTTTTGACAAAGGCCTCGGTTTCACGGCTGGCGGTGCCGTTACCGATGGCGATGGATTCGATGCTGTATTTTTTGATCAGCGTCGTGAGTTCGACTGCGGCTTCATAGAGTTGCGTATTCGAGCCTGCCGTCGCGTGCAAGACGGTGTGGTGCAGCAGTTTGCCCGAGGCATCGAGCACCACGGTTTTGCAACCGGTTCGAAATCCGGGGTCGATCGCCAAGAGACGCTTGCCGCCAAGCGGTGACGCGAGCAGCAGTTCGCGCAGGTTTTCGGCAAACACGCCTATCGCCGTTTCATCGGCGCGTTTTTTTGCGATGAGCCTCGCTTCGGTTTCCATCGAAGGCATGAGCAAGCGTTTGCAGCCGTCCTCGACCGCGAGTCCCACCTGCTTGCCGGCTTCGCCATGTGATCTCACCCAGTCGGGCAGGGCGAGTGCGGTCACGCGGTCGAGCGGCACCTCTACGCGCATCAGAAGAAATCCATCTTTGTCGCCGCGGCGAATCGCCAGCATGCGGTGCGAGGGGATCGACTTGAATGGCTCGCTCCATTCGAAGTAGTCGCGAAATTTCTGCGCATCCGGCTCTTCGTTTTTACCGTACATGATCTTCGAGGAAACGGTTGCCTCCTCTTCATACAATTTTCGCACCTTGCCGCGGAGGGTCGCATCATCGGCCACGCGTTCGGCAATGATGTCGCGGGCCCCGGCTAACGCATCGCTTGCGGTAGCCACTTGCTTTTCGGCATCGACAAATTTTGCTGCTTCGTCGGCAGAATCTTCGGACTGATGCTCAAGCAGCCAGTCGGCGAGAGGAGTGAGTCCGCGTTCGATGGCGATGGTTGCACGGGTTTGGCGTTTTGGTCGGAAGGGCGCGAAGACATCTTCGAGCGTTGCCAGAGTGCTCGCCGCTTCGATTTTTTTCTTCAGTTCGGGGGTGAGCAGACTGCGTTCCTCGAGTGATTTGAGAATCGCGCTGCGGCGGGTGTCGAGCTCAGCGAGTTGAAGCATGCGGTCGCGGATGGTGGTGATCTGGACCTCGTCTAGCGAGCCTGTTTGTTCCTTTCGATAGCGCGATATGAATGGCACGGTCGCGCCTTCGGCAAGGAGCTTGGCAGTGGATGTGACGGATGAAAGGGAAATGCCGCTCTCTCGGGCAATGGTTTCAAGGTGATGAGTCATGAATGGGAAAAAATTTCTTCACGAAGAATTTCGAAGTGCGGAAATCAAAGCAGATTCCAGCCGTCGGGCAAGGCGTGAGGCCGATTTGTGATCATCAAAAAATGTCACAATTTGCTTGCGCCTAAACATGCCGTCGCCATTTACCGAGGCGAGCGTTCCATCCATCCAATGCGGCCTCGAGAACCAATGGCACGCGGTGAAGTCCGTCGATTTTTGCAGTGGCAACGAGATAGGCCATGCTCATGGCAAAGGCATTGAATGCGCCGGATTGCTTTTTTTTGAGCCAAACCATGTTGCGGATTTTGTAATAAAGTTTCCAATCCGCGAGTCCGGGCTCGAAGAAGAGGCGCTTGCCAAAAAATTTCCAACGAATGATCTCCGATGGCCCGGGGTGATCGAGAATCGAATGCCGTGCCGCAGCCTGTGTGAAACCGGCCTGTTCGATGCGCAGCGGGTAATCTTCGTCCTCACCACGAATGAACAAAGCACCATTCACTGCGCCAACTTTTTGCCGAACTTCACGCGAGACCAAGGCCCCCGTCCAAATGATGCGGCTGCTGGTGAAATCTGTATTGGGCAAGGCCTCGGTCGAATCAATCATGCTCCATCCCTGATCGCCGTCTGCAATTTGCAGAGGCCAAGTGAACTTGCCCGTTTTCGGATCGATTTGCAACGAGTGCCGCACGACCCTCGGATCCCATGGCTCTTTGATCAATGCCTCCAATGCCTCGGGTCGCGGCCATGAGTCGTCATCCAAGATCCACACCGCATCCGCGCCCTCGGCAAAGGCCAAATCCATCGCTTCCTGAACCCCGCCGGCATTGCCACGGTTTTCATCCATCCGATGCACGATCAGACGGAAGGGAAGCTCATGCAAGCGCCCCAGCTCAGTCACTGTTTCATCTGTCGAAACATTGTCCGCCACCACCACCAACTCAGGCGGACGCGTCTGCGCCGCGAGCGCGCGGACACAAGCCAATGCCGTGGCCGAACGGTTCATGGTGGCAAAAACGGCGGCAATTTTAGGCATGGGGAGGAGAGGTGGAAGCACTAAATTCTAAGCATGAAATCCGAAACGAAGAATATGAAGATGCGGCTTCTCTTAGGCAGGGACCTTTGTCCCAAAGGTCCGTTTGAAGAAGAGACTAAACCGCGAATGAACGCCAATGGACGCGAAATGGGAAGAGGAAGAGAAAATCGCGCAGAGGCGCAGAGGCGCAGAAGAGGAGGAATTAGAGGTTATTGGGGAAGGGTAATAGAATGAAAAAGCCTATTCTTCTAAGGGGAGCGCCAGCGTCTCGCTGGCAGTGGCACGCATCTTGCGGGACACATTTTATTGCCCAGCAGGGCAATGCGGCCTCACGCGGAAGTGTTGTTGGCTTATGGAATGCGAATTCGTATGCGTTCCGGGTCAGCTGTTATGATGGCAGCATTGGCCAGATCATCTTGGTAGTTGACCGCAATATGGTGAATTGCCGCAGCCATCTGAGCCGCTCTGAAACCGGTCAGTCTGATGATGCCATGATGGGGCATTCCTTTGAGAATGGCGAGCTCGCCAAAATCCTTGTCCAGTGTGACGAGGATTTTTTGATAGGAGTGTGCATGGTCGAGAATTGCAGCATCGCCAGGATCTTGTTCCCATGAGCCGGACCAATCCACATCATGTCCCAGTTCCAAAAGAACTTGCAATGCACCACCCCAAACGCAGCTATCCAGCAAAATTGACGCCATTAGGACGCTAATGCAGTGGGAAAAAGTTCGATTCGTTCGTGGCGTGCCAGACGCGACGCATACACGAGGCAAGCTTGTATGTCCTCAGGTTCAAGCCATGGGTATCCCATGAGAATAGTGGCTGGATCATCTCCAGCTGCAAGCATGTCGAGCACATGTTCGACGGCTAACCGTCTGCCACGAATAATAGGCTTTCCGCCGAAGATCTCCGGATTGCAGGTGATTCGATCGATGAGCTGTTCGTGATTCATTTGCATTACTATGTATCATGATGAGGTTTGATGCAAGAGCAGCTTTGCGGGGGCTCGAGAAGATGGGGTTATACCTCGAATGAACGCGAATGGGAGGAATGAGTTATTGCTTATTCTATATTTGGGGAAGAGGTGGGCGGGCCTCCCGCTCTCCTTGAAACACGGGCGGGCCGCCCGTGCCCCTTTTATGAAAATGCCGCTTCTGATCTAGCTTCTTCTGTCTCCATGTCTTCTGTCTTATTATTAAACTTTCTTCATCACAAACTTCCAACTCTTCGCGGCAATCCACAAGATGCCATCGATCAGACCATTGAGATAGGGATCATTGAACAGTGTGATGCCGTAGGCGCGACGGATGGCTCGGGATTCAACATGTTGTTTCTCTGCGGCAAGGATGGTATCCATGTCGCGAGTTTTTCCTAGGTGACGCTGCGATGCATTTCTGCCGTGTAGGCGAAAGTCGGCTACGGTTACG
>JBKDYW010000024.1:0-4311 GCA_046308575.1 Verrucomicrobiota bacterium | reverse complement strand
GGAAATCCGTGAGTTTCTCCCGGCGAATTCGCCAACCGTCGCGGGCGGGGAAACATTAGCGAGTGTATCTTTTATGCGACTGGTAACCTTGATGTTGGCAATGTGCCTCTGCGCCACCGCCCGGCCGTGGAGCGAGGATGTTATTTATTTCGTGATGACGGACCGCTTCCGCGACGCCGACACGGCCAACAACATTCCGAAGGACAGCGATCCAAAGCTTTACGATCCGACGCAGGAGAACATCAACCTCTACCATGGCGGCGACCTGCGCGGATTGGAAAAAGCCATCCAGACCGGATACTTCAATGACCTCGGCGTGACCGCGCTGTGGCTCACACCCGTGCTCAAGAATGTGTGGAGGTCGGGCTATGATCTGGGCGGATGGAAATCCGGCTACCATGGTTACTGGACACAAGACTGGCTCGACATTGATCCGCACCTCGTGAGCCGCGAGTCGCTCGATGGCAAGCCCTACAGTGATGATGCGAATGGCCGCATGGAACACTATCGCGATTTTGTGAAGCTCGCGCACAGCAAAGGCATCAAAGTCATTCAGGATGTCGTTCTCAATCACGCCGGCCCTGTGTTTTATTACGATGCCGACAACGACGGCGTGTTCGACGAAGGCGAGAAAGACGAATGGGTGCAACCGTTCAAACGCGATGGATATCACGCCAATGCCAAGTGGGCGGATGTGCCGCGTTGGAATGTCGCGAAGGTGCAGCCCGATGGCCCGCGCGAGTTGTTGGGCAAAACGATTGAAACGCGAGGCTCGCTGGCACGCTTGGAAAGCTATGGTCGCAAGGGGTTTTCTCCCGACAGCCTCGGCAAGACCGATGGAGAGGAAATCGAATGCGATTTCTTTTCGCTGCGCGATTTCTGGACCGACCCCAAAGGCGAGCACTTCGATGCCCTCGTCGATGAGTTTGTGACCATCTATGATTTTCACCTCGGTCATGTTGGCGTCGATGGACTACGCATCGATACGATCAAGCATGTGCACCATGAATTCTGGGATGCCTTCACTGAGCGGCTCAGGTCGCGCCTCGGCGCGAAGGCTGCCGACAAATTGCTGTTTGGTGAAATCTACGACGGTAACCCCGAGATCCTCGGGCGCTACACTTGGCGCTCGGATTGGCCCGCAAGCAAGGAACCCGGACTCGACGGCGTGCTTGATTTCCAATTCTGCTTCAGCGCGCGCGAGTACCTGCGCCACCCCGACGGCCAATATGGATCGCCCGCGGCACTGGAAAAAGCCTTGCTCACCCGCACCTCAAACGACTCGAAAGGCCGCCCGGTTTACAACCCCAACCCCGGACCCGACGGACTCAACGCGCAGCAGAAAATCATCACCTTCATCGAAAACCACGATGGCCTCAACCGCTTCCGCGTCGCTGGCGTAAGCGAACGCCGCAACCGCCTCGCCCAAGGCCTCGTGCTCACCTTGCCCGGCATCCCGTGCATCTACTACGGCACCGAACACGCGACGCCCGATCCTGTTGGCAAAATCGGCGAGGACGGCGAAACTGGACGCTTCACATTTTTCCAAAGCGAAGGTGCGCCTGCGATCGACGAAGTGAAACAATCAGCCTCGTTCAAAGAAATTTCCGCACTCACCTCGTTGCGCGAAAAACTGCCCGTGCTCCGAACCGGATCCTTCATTCCACTGTGGACCGATTCGGGCGAAGACTCGAGCGACGATGGCGTGCTCGCCTACGCCCGCGCCAGCGAGGATGGCGAATCGTTTGCCGTGGTCGTGATCAATGCCTCCGGCGATGCGCGCGTGACCGGTACCGCGAATCAGGCAATGAACCTCCCCGCATCACTCAAGACCCACGGCAAACAACTGCGCCCGGTGCTGACCATTGGCGCGGAGAGCGCGGACGATGCGGTGAACTTCGATGCCGCAGGCCCTCTGCGTCTGCCCGTGCCCGCCGACAGCCTCGTCATTTATCAGGCCGAGCTCCAAGCCGTTGGCGCGCCACAAAACTGATGCGGGCCCGCCCGTGTCCTCAAGGAGCGTGGGCATCTTGCCCACATCTTTCTTCTTTTGCACATCATCCGCCTGCCGGAGCGAAGCGCAGGCAATCCCACCGTCTTGGCTGAATTTCCACTTGCCCGCCCATGAACTCAGTCATAAGAAATCCCCGCGCATGATCTATTTGTCGGGGCGTGGCGCAGCCTGGTAGCGCGCTTCGTTCGGGACGAAGAGGCCGTGGGTTCGAATCCCGCCGCCCCGACCAAAAAGCCTCCCCATCGGGAGGCTTTTTTGGCATTGGGATGAAGAACCCAGGGCGTGGGTTTGAAAGCAGGTAGCCGTTTGTAACGACGGTCTAAAATCAGCGAGCAACGCGAGCCATCTTGGCGCGGCCGGAGCGCAGCGGAGGCAATAGAAACTTCAACAACTACCGCCTGCGCGTCATCGCTCAATGCGGATAATCAAACAGAACCAAAAACTAAAAATCGTCCCATTCCCCAAACTTTGGTGTAGACCCGTAGACCCGATCAACAATCCAAGTTGAATGGTCGGGCTGGCGGGATTCGAACCCACGACCCCTTGCCCCCCAGGCAAGTGCGCTACCAGACTGCGCTACAGCCCGCTTTGTGAACGGGCAAGAAGGCAAGCAAGGGAAATGCAAATTGGCAAGCACGGAAAATCTCGTGAAGGAACAGGTTGAATGAGGGGTATCAAGTCCTTCATCGGATTGCCCAGCATCGTCGGGCTGGCGGGATTGCCTCCGCTGCGCTCCGGCCAGGCCAATTTCGCTCGCTGCGCTCGCAGTTTTCCGGTCGCCGTTACAAACGGCTGGCTGCATTCAAACCCACGACCCCTTGCCCCCCAGGCAAGCGCGCTACCAGACTGCGCTACAGCCCGCTTTTTGAACGGGCGAGCAAAGACGGAAGACTTAGAAACAGAAGAAGCTAGATCAGAAATGGCGGATTTATTTGCAGCGCATTTGCGCGGACCTTTGGGACAAAGGTCCCTGCCTTTGTGCCCTCCACGATCTTTTCCATTCGCGTTCATTCGCGGTTTCATCATCTTTACTGAAAGAATCGGCGCCGCGAGGTCGCGTCGCCCTACCGGAACAGCCTCTTTATCTTCTGTCTTCTGTCTCAAAGTCTTCTGTCTCGCTCTCCAGGAATGGCAAATGCGGATTGGCAAGCACGGAAAATCGTGAGATCAGATGGGCCGCATGAATCGCATCAAAACCGCCATCGTGGGTGCCAGCGGCTATTCCGGCATGGAACTGCTGCGCTTGTTGTTGAGTCATCCATCCGCGGATCTGGTGGCCGTGACATCGCGTCAGGAGGCAGGTCGGCCGCTGAGTGAAGTTTTCCCGCGCTTCCAGTCGGCATGGATGCGCGATCTCCATTTCATCGAGCCCGATGCCGACAAGATCGCTGCCAGCGGCGCGCAGGTGGCTTTCCTTGCCTTGCCCCACGGAGTCGCGGCGGAAATCGCTCGCGCTTTGCTTGAGAGGGGCGTGAAGGTGATCGACCTGAGCGCCGACTTCCGCCTGCGTGATGCGACTGTGTACGAAGAATTTTACGGTCACCCCCACCCGGCGCCGGACCTCCTCGCCGAGGCGGTCTATGGTCTGCCGGAATTGCGTGCGGATGAAATTTCCAAGGCTCGCCTGATCGCGTCGCCGGGCTGTTATCCGACGAGCATTTTGTTGCCGCTGCTGCCCTTGCTGCGTGAGGGCTTGATCGAAGCCGACAGCATCATTGCGAATTCGATGAGCGGTGTAAGCGGTGCCGGGCGCAAGGCCGAGCTGTCGCTTCTGTTCTGCGAATGCAATGAAAGCGCGCGCGCATACGGCGTGCCGAAGCATCGTCACCTTTCGGAAATCGAGCAGGAACTCGGCATCGCCGCAGGCGAAAAAGTGGTGATCAGTTTCATCCCGCATCTCATCCCGGTGAACGCCGGCATCGTCACGACCACCACGGCGAAACTCCGCAAAAGCATCGCACCCGAAGCGATCGGCTTGGCGCTCGAGAAGGCTTACAAGGGCAAGCCCTTCGTGCGTTTGCTCGGCCGCGGGGCTTGCGCCGATACCAAGCAGGTGACGCGCACGAACTTTGTCGACATCGGCTGGCAGCACGATCCGCGCACCGGTCGCGTGATTCTGATGAGCGCCGAAGACAACCTCGGCAAAGGTGCGGGCGGTCAGGCGATCCAAAGTTTCAACCTCATGTTCGGGCTCGGCGAAACTGCCGGGTTGCAAAGTTTCTGATCGCGGCGCAGGATCCCCCTCCTTTCCTTTCCGATCATGGACTTTCCATTCACCCGCATCAAAGGTGGCGTGG
>JBKDYW010000023.1:0-3104 GCA_046308575.1 Verrucomicrobiota bacterium | reverse complement strand
TTCGCCGGGGAGTTCGACGCCGGTGGGTTTGCCAAGGCCGATTTTGGCGCAGCCTTGGACCATGTCGCGCCAACCGATCGAGTTGGCGAGTTTGTTGAAGTAGGGGTTGCAGGATTTTTGGATGGCGGTTGTCAGGCCGATCGATCCGTGGCTGCCTTTGCTTTGGTTCCAGATCCAGCATCCGATCTGGTGTTTGCCGTAGGCGACATAGCCATCGCAGGAGTACGAGCGTTCGGCTTGTCCTTGGAGTGCGCCGGCGATCGCGGTGGCGAGCTTCATGGTCGAGCCCGGCGCGTATTCCGAGATCGCGCGGTTGGTGAGTGGTGAGAGCAATCGGTTGCTGTTGTAACTTTTCCAGCGGTCCTGCGAGATGCTGGGGATGAACGCGTTGGGGTCGTAGTCCGGCACGGATGCCATGGCGAGGATTTCGCCGGTGTTGGGATCCATAATCACGCCGGCGGCGCGACCGGCGTGGCGCAGGGCGTTTTCGAGCAGCAGTTGTTTGCGTGCGTCGATGGTGAGGCGGACGGTGGCGCCGGTGCCGGGCTTGGTGTAGTCCGACATGCGGATGGTGCGGCCTTTTTCGTTGCGTACGATGGTCTTGATGCCTTCGGGCCCGCGGAGCAGGTCGTCCATCGTGGCTTCGACGCCGGCGATGCCTTTTTCGCTGCCGATGTAGTGGGTGAATCTGCGTTCGTCGTTTTTCTCGATGTCGCCTTTTTCCCACTGCTTGAGGTAGCCGAGCACATGGCTGGCGAGGGTGCCGAGCGGGTATTCGCGTTGGGGGCGGAGTGCGAGGTAGACGCCGGGGAGCTCGATGTTGTGTTCGGCGAGTTTGGAAAACTCTTCGAAGCTGAGGTCGGTGCGGTAGCGGAATGGGACGAGCCCGCCGTGCGTGACGAAATGCGTGCGGAGTGCCGAAGCGTTGTAGTTGCGTGCGAGGTCGAGTTTGCGGAGTTGGGCGATGGTGGTTTCGTTGACGATCGCGACGATGTCTTTTTCCTTTTCCTTGGTGGCGGATTTTCCGGTGGTGGATTTTTTTTGCGCGCGTTGTTCGGCGAGGTAGGCCTGCTTGATTTCGGCGAGGTTGAATGAGACTTCGTATTGGCGGCGGTTGCGTGCGAGCGGTACGCCGCTACGGTCGGTGATGATGCCGCGGATGCCGGGTTCGCGGACGGTGACGCTTTGGTTGCCGGGGACGCGGTTGAGGAATTCGTAGCGGCGTTCGATTTGAAATTCGTGGAGGCGGTTGACGAGCACGCCGAAGCCGCCCAGCACGAGTGCGGTGAGCAGGTAGATTCGGAATTTGGAAATGGTTTCCATCGATGCTGGGTCAGCGGTGGTGTTTGCGCAGTGGCTCTTGGTCGTCGTCGTAGTCGCAGGCGCGCGCGATCAGCCAGAGTGGCACGAGCAGCAGTGGGGCGAGCGGGGTGGTGAAGAGTGAGGTGAAGAGAATTTGGAGAAATGTCGGTTGATCGATTTGAAGTTCGCCGCGAATGAAGCTGATGAGCCCGCACTCGAGCGTGAGGTAGAGCATGAGGGTGAGGCCGATGAGCGCGGTGGTAAGCAGCCATTTTCCTTGGCGGAAGAGAGGTTGGATGAGCTGCATCAGGTATCCCGCGGCGGCGAAGAGCAGAATCGAGTAACCGAAGCGGAGGGACTCCGTGGGTTGCGTGTAAATGGTGGGGTCGCCCGGGTGTGGGGCGAGGGTGCATTGTGCGTCCCAGAGGAAGCCGCCAATGAAGGCGAGCAGGAGCATGAGTGGCTGGCCGGATGCGACCGCGCAGCTTAGGAAGGCGAGTTGCACGAGCAAGATGCGCGAGTGGTGGAGGCCCGAGAATACCGGCAAGAACTGCTGTGCGGCGAATGCCGCGAGCAGAAGCAGGATGGTGGCGATTGAAAAACGGATCACGGTTCAGGAATCGGCGGGCAGTACGACAAATACCGCGCCAAGATCCGCGAAGTTCACCGAGGGTCGGACGAGAGCTTCGGAATCCAGCGCGCCTTTTTCGACGGAGTCGATGGTTCCAAGAAGGATGTCGGCGCGGAAGACTCCTCCGCGGCCGGATGTGAAAACGCGTTGCCCTTGTTGGACGGCGGCGTTGGGTGAGAGGAAACGGAGGCGAAGCAATGCCTCGCCATCAGGTGTGCCGCGATGGCCGCAAAGGATGCCGACTTCGGGAGAGCCTTCGACGCGTGAGGCGACTTGGCATTTCTCGTCGGTGAGCAGGAGAACGGAGGAAAGTTCGCCGCAGGGGTTCGTGCGATCGATGATGCCGACGAGTCCGTCCTTGGAGAGGACCATCATGTGGTTGCGCACGCCTTCGTTGGTGCCGGCATCGATCTCGACCGTTTGCCACCAGGTGGTGGGATTGCGTCGGGTAACATGGGCTGCCATGACATGGAAGCCGGCGGATTGTTTGAAACCGAGTGTGCGGCGCAGTTCGTTGTTTTCCGCTTCAAGGGATTGGAAGCGAGATTCGATGAGCGCGAGTCGATTGAGTTCGCTGCGAGCCTGGCGGAGTTCCACCTCGAGGGTTTTCGCGCTTTTTGTATCGCTGAGAAATTCGCGGGCGTGGGTTTCGAGTGACGAGCCGGTGCGCAGGAATGGCGAGATGGCCGAGTAGTAAGTGGCCTGGATGCTGCGAACCACGCGATCGCTACGGGTCAGCGCCCAGAGGGCGCCACCGAGTAAGAGCAGCAATGCGATGAGGTTGAGCGGCTTCATGGCCGGGTGGGATCCGAGGTGCCGCTCAGCGCTCGGAGTTGGTGACCCTCTTGAGAAGGGCGAGTTCCTGAAGGGCTTTGCCAGTGCCCTCGGCCACGGCGCTGAGGGGATCCTCGGCGATGTGGACGGGGAGGCCTGTTTCCTCGCGCAGGAGTCGGTCGAGCCCCTTGAGCAGGGCACCGCCGCCGGCGAGCACGATGCCGCGATCGACGAGGTCGGCGGCGAGTTCCGGCGGGCAGCGTTCGAGAGTGGTGCGGACCGCATCGACGATGGCGCTGAGCGGATCGGCCATGGCTTCGCGGATTTCCTGTGAGGTGATGGTGATGGTTTTGGGCAGACCGGCGACGAGGTCGCGGCCTTTCACATCCATGGTGAG
>JBKDYW010000022.1:0-2029 GCA_046308575.1 Verrucomicrobiota bacterium | reverse complement strand
GCCCCTCACTAGTTTCCGGCCTCCCAAGGGCAGGTGTCAGAGTGGTCGAATGAGCACGCTTGGAAAGCGTGTGTGGCGGTAACGTCACCGAGGGTTCGAATCCCTCCCTGTCCGCCACGACCCCACCCCCGCGCGCGGGGGTGGGGTCGTGGCGTTTTAGGGAGGGTCAAGAACCCCTTCCGCAGCGAAGCGGAGGAACGGGTTTGAAAGCGGTTAGCCGTCCGTGACGGCGATCTGAAAACTGCGAGCACCGCGAGCCTCCCTGGCTTGGCCGGAGCGCAGCGCAGGCAATCCCTCCCTGTCCGGAGGAGGAAATCGGTCTTGGCTTGGCCGACGCATCGCTGACGCAATCCCTCCCTGTCCGCCATTCTTCGCTTCCGTGCCGGAAGCTACGAATGGCAAGCCATTGAGAAAGCGATTGGAGGGAGAGAAGCTGGGCTGCTCCAAGCTCGATGAACAAGCCACAACGCCAGCGTGGCATCGAGCGCCGATATCACCCCCCCCGTACTCATGGATCTTGTTTTCATTCATGATGCCCCCGTCATTCCCTCGTGAATCGAATCAAAATTCTTCTGGTCGAAGATCACATGATCGTTCGAGAAGGGCTCCGTCGCCTGCTTGAGAGCGACAAAGATTTTACGGTGATCGCCGAGGCCTCAAATGGCCGCGAAGCACTCGCGCTTGCCATCGAACTTTCTCCCGATGTGGTGCTGATGGACATCGAGATGCCAAGCGGCAACGGCTTGGAAGCCATTCGCCGCATTCTCAAATTTCTACCCGGGGCCAAAATCATTGTTCTCACCGCACATTCCGATAAGGCGCATGCCCAAAACGCGATCCACGCCGGCGCGGCCGGATTTTTGCCCAAACAGCATTCCGTGAATGCCTTACGCCGGGTGATCCGCAAGGTTCAGCAGGGGCACAATGTGTACATCCCTTCCATTTCGGAAAGTTCCGCCCGATTCCATCTTCAGCACAATGGTGCGGCAATGAAGAACCAAGACACATCAAAGCTAACTTCTCGTGAAATCGAGGTGCTCCAGTACATTGCTGGAGGTAGCTCCAACAAACAAACCGCAGAGTTGCTCGGCATCAGCATCAAAACGGTCGAAAAACATCGCGGACACTTGATGGAAAAACTTGGCATCCACAACACCGCCAGCCTCACGCGCTATGCCATTACGACAGGCATCGCGCATGCTTAAGGCACGCCCTTGGACACGGGTAGGGTTTCACCCCATGGCATTAAAAAAATCCGAGAATAAACTCGAGAAGTGGAGAATCCACAATTCAACGACATGAAAACAATCAACATACGCACCATGGTTCTTATTCTCGCCACCGCGCTTTTGGCTTTGATCGGATCAAGCTGTCGCACCGTCAGGGGTCTCGGAGGTGATGTCGGCGCAGTCGGCGGACACATTCAAGACTCCACAAGATAATGCATCGATTTGGCTTGAGATGACGGGACTGGCACCAAACCCAAACAGCTTGGTGCTATGCCCCAAAATTATCGTATTAGTTCACACTCAGCGCTACACACATTATCCATTGAAAGAACCAATTCCATGTTAACTACTATTGCGATCGTCCTGTTTGTACTTTGGCTCCTTGGCCTGGTGACGAGTTACACCTTGGGGGGATTCATTCACATTCTCCTTATAGCCGCCATCATCATCGTCCTGCTTCGCGTGATCCAAGGTCGTCGCGTCATCTGGCTGGAATCTTCTTGGGGTTCTTCGCGACCTTAGAGCATTTTGCTCAAATCTGTAGCCGGTGGTTGGGGTTAGGTGTGGTAAGTTTGCGGCTTCGCCGAGTCTTCAAAAAGAGCGGAATCTTTTGTCCATGGCTGCGTTGTCGCTCAGTCGTGGATGTCTATCCACTTTGCCCGCACCCGCCGGTGCGGCCCTTGCGGGCAACCCTTCGGGTCGGCTATGTCGCTCCGCTCCATTGTCGCAACGCCTTGCCCTAGCCAAAATCTTCTCGCTCCACCGGCTACACCTTTTCGCAAACTGCTCTAGTGGTGAAT
>JBKDYW010000021.1:0-15098 GCA_046308575.1 Verrucomicrobiota bacterium | reverse complement strand
GATGTTGGCACGGGCGCGAGTGGTGTGTTTTTCCTCGCGGGTGGCCATGTAGCTTGGGCACATCGTGCCGCCGGCGAGCGGACCTTTGCGGCAATCGCCGGAGCCATTGCATTTTTCCGCAGCGCGCAGCATGCCTTGGGTGTCGCTGAAATCAAAAACCGTTTGGTGTTCGGGTGTGGCGCGGTCGGGCGAATAACGCAGCGCGCTATCCATCGGTGGGGTGTCGACAATTTTGCCGGGGTTGAAAATTCCCTTGGGATCGAAAAGCGCCTTCACATCGCGCATGAGACGATAGCAATGATCGCCGACCATCAGCGGTATGAACTCACCACGCAGGCGACCGTCGCCGTGTTCGCCGCTGAGAGAGCCGCGGTATTTTTTCACCAGCAAGGCGATGTCGGTAGCGACTTCGCGAAACATCTTGAGGCCCTCGGGAGTCTTGAGGTCGAAGAGCGGGCGCGTGTGGAGCTCGCCGGATCCGGCATGCGCGTAATAGACGCAGTCGATGCCGTATTTGGTGCGCAGTAGTTCATCGAATTCGGCGATGTAGTTCGGCAGATCGCGCACATCGACCGCAGTGTCCTCGACCACCTCGCGCGGCTTTGCGTCACCGACGACATTGCTCATCAAGCCCTGGCCGGCGCGGCGCAGTTCCCAAACCTTGTTTCCATCAGCGCCCCAAAGCACAGGAGCCGCGTAGCCCATCGCGGTGTTCTTCCAATCATTGGTGAGGGCATTGACCGCGGCCTCCGCTTCTTCGCGTGAGTCGCGGCGGATTTCTACAACGAGGATCGCTCCCGGTTCGCCGACGACGAAGTCGCGGTTTCGTTGCTGTGCGAGATTCGACTTGGTGCATTCGAGAATGTGGTGGTCGATCAGTTCGCAAGCACTGGGATTGTGGGGCAGCGCGAGGAGGTTGGCGTGAAGTGACTCGTTGACGGATTTGAAATGACCGCAGACCAGCGCGGTGTGGGGTGGGGGGAGCGGAGAGCAGTCGAGTTCGATTTCCGTGGCAAAAAATAGTGTGCCCTCGGATCCGGCGATGAGCTTGCAGAGGTTGAAAGGTTTATCGGATTCCGGGTCGAAGACATCAGCATCCATCAGGAGGTCGAGTGCGTAGCCGGTGTTGCGGCGCGGGATTGATGCGAGAGGAAAATTGTCGCGGACTTGTCGGCGGTTTTCCGGATCGGCGAGCAGGCTGCGAAGTTCGCGGTGGATTCTGGTTTCGAGCGTGTCGGGGCCTGCGCATTTGGCTTCGAATTCCTCGCGCGTGAGCGGGCCGAATGTGACTTCCGAGCCATCGCTAAGAAACCCACGCAGTGACAATACATGCTCGCGTGTGCTGCCATAAACGATTGAGTTCGAGCCGCAGGAATTGTTGCCGAGCATGCCTCCGATCATGGCGCGGTTGGCAGTGGATGTCTCCGGGCCGAAAAGCATGCCATGCGGTGCAAGCGCGTGATTCAGCTCATTTCTGACCACGCCGGGTTGCAGGCGGACGCGGCGATTTTTTGAATCAATATCAATGATCGCGGTGAGGTGTTTTGAAACATCAACCACCAGTCCGCTGCCAACGCATTGTCCAGCGAGTGAGGTGCCGGCCGCGCGCGGAATGAGGCCGATGCCATGGGATGCGGCAAAGCGGATGATTTCCCCGAGGTCGGATTCGTTTTTTGGAAACACCACACCGAGAGGCATTTCCTGATACTCGGAAGCATCGGTGGCGTAGAGGCGGCGCAAGGTGTCGCCGGTGTGCAGCTCGCCGGAAATGCGCGCGGCAAGTTGTTCAAGGTTGGCGTGTTTCATTTCACGATTTGCTGTCCAGTGTGCCACTGGCCCAGTGGTGCATGAATTCGATTAGTTGTGCGTGAGTGGCACTGCGTCCGTTTCGCACGAAGTAGCCTGAGACTGCGCATGCGAGTACGAGTGCATTGGCATCGCTAAGTTGCAGTGCCAGTGCCGTGCAGAATCCAGCATTGAAACGGTCGCCCGCGCCAGTGCTTTTTGCAGGGAACTGGCAATAGGGTCCGTATTGAGCGGTGCCTCCCTTCTCGGATGCGCTCACTGCGTAGCGGATGCGGTGCATGACCACGCGGCTGATGCCGAGCAAATCGCGCAGTGCGGATGCCTGCCTCAGCGTTTCTTCCGGCGACGCATCTGCGGGAGCGCTGGGCAACCCGTGCAGGCGACAGAGGATGTTTGCCTCGTTGCCATTGAGGCCGAGGGTCAGCGGGCCAGAAGGCTCGAAGTCGCGCAGCATGCCCGCCATTTCGAGAATGTCTTCGGCTGCGCGGCTGGATGGATCGACCAGGTCGATGAAAAAATGCGGACGATGCGTAAGTGTCGAAAAGACCTCACGCTGCAGCATCTTCCACACGAAGGTCATGTGCGGATAGAGCGTCCAATTGGTGAGTGCGATGACTTGCGCATCGGCGCAGGCCTTGGCGTAGGCGCCGTTGGCAAGAAACCCTCGTACCGCATCGGGTGTGAATTCGGCCAGTTGTTTGACCGAGCTGAACATGAGTTTGCCGTCGTTGAACTCGAAGGCGAGCGTGCGTCCGGGCTCTCGGCCCCATGAGTGGAAGCCTTGGCACTTTGCTGCGATTTCACGGTAGGCCGGGTGCACCGGTTCACCGAGCGTGGCGAAGCATTCGACCTTTGCACCAAGGCCGGCCAGCCCGTCCGACAGGTTCACAGCACAGCCACCGGGATGGACGTCGTGCACGACGATTTCACGCAGGCTGCTGTGACCCGCCGAGGCGCTGACCAATGAGCCAAAGGTCGCGATGTCCGGCACGGGAGTGAAATCGTCCAGCGAGCGTCGTTCGCCAACGAGCGATATCATCTCATCGACAAAACCATCGAAACCCGTGACTGCCCGGCATGCACTTGGATCGATCGACTCGATGACAAGTGCGCTTTGCTTGAGGTCTGCGGCAGAGGTCATGATGGGTCGCTGAGGAGTTTCACGATTGCGGGTTCATCCTCATCGACATGCGGGTATCGGCCGACATCCGGGTTCGCAAAAAAATTGTCATTGGCATCATCGTTTGCCGTGGAGACCTCGCCGATGATGCATTCATCGGAGAAGGGAGCGAATTCGTGCCAAACGCCTGGCACAAGGGTGACGCGGTGGCCGGATTCGAGCACGACAATGTCGCCACCTTTGAACTGCTGCGGGCGGTTGTTGACGATCATTTCGAAAGGCTGCCCCGTGGTTTTTTCCGGATGTCCCGGCCACACTTGAATCTGCAGTCGTCCCCAGCGACTGATGATGTCCTCCTTTTTCTTTTGGTGGCAATGGGCGGGTGTGGTCATGCCTTTGCGCGCATACATCAGCTTTTCGCAGTACTCTGGGTATTCCGCAAGGTTGACGAGCACGAGCCCGTGCGCGCGCCAATCGCCGAGACCGAAGTCCGTGACATCCCAGCGAGGTTCCGGCGGAAGCGTCCAGCCGTGCGCCTCGAAGCAGACGGTGGCGGAAATGACGAGGTTGTTGATTTCGCTGCGTTTCATGGTTTTGAATAATTGAAAGGGTTGGTGATCAGCGGCATCATGAGATTATTTGTAACTCATTTTGTTGGTGGTGAGCTGCAGGTCCTGTTGAAGTGATCTCTGTGGCTTGATGCCGGTATGCTGGAGCACACCGTGGTAGGCCTTGACCGCATCGACTGGTGTGATTTCGCCATCAACCACGCGGCGTAGGAATTCGATGAAGGCGAGCGGGCTTTCCGAGAGATTGATCTTGCGGCCGAAGAGGGCGACTTTGGCGCCGTGCTTGCGCGCATCGTGAATGAGTTGGAAGGCGTCGAGTGTGGTGCCCGCGCTGCCGCCAAGGATGCCGACCACGAGTTTGGAATCGTAGGCCACCAGTTCTTCAAGCGGTCCCGGCCCGTTGTAGGGGATTTTCAAAAACACCGGCCTGCCGACTTCGGTGACTCCGGCGAGCGTGCGGATGATGTGATCGTTGAGGAATCCCGCTACCTTTTTGTCGGGAATGCCGGGGTTCACATTCGGATTGAAGACTTCGAGAAAGTAGCGGAAGCCCTTGCGTTCGGCCTCGATGCGGAAGTCCTGGAAATCCTGCAAGGCCTTGTAATCCCAATCGATGTTGTTGGTGAAGGTGATCGAGTAAAGGCCGAGGTCGGCGCCGGTGTAGGGCAGGCTGTGGTTGTCGGTGAGGCGACCGTATTTGATGTGGTCGATCGTGGCGGTGCGAAACGAGCGGGACGGGTGATCGGTCGGGTATTTGCCACCGCGCACGGCCCAGACATCCGAGGTGTCGTTGGCACGCGCCGCCGGTGTGATGGCAGAGTTTCGAAACAGACCCTCCTTGATGCCGAGTTTCTCGACATTCGATGCAGAGAGCAGCATGATGTCGACAATGTCCTGTGCGATCACCGCGCGGATTTGTTCGAGGTACTGCGACAAGGTTTTCCAGCAGCCTTCCGACTCGTTGTAGCCGTGGCGGCAGGAACCTGTTTGCGGACCCGGGGCGGTGATGCCGAAGGCCATGTCGGCATCCTTGGCGTCGGCGATGATGAAGTCCTTGGCCGAGCTTGAGCCGTTGATGAGGTTGTTCAGTTTGATGTCGAGTCGTTTCATGAAATGATGGTTTTGAGCTTCTTGTGGTTGAAAGTAGCGGGTGGGTTTTTGTCGGTGTAGAAATCAGTGAACTCGTTCCACTTGGCGAAACGGATTTCGGCATTTGATTGCCATTTGGTGGAGTCGGCCAACAGGCACCTGCGCTTCGAACGCAGGATCCATTCACGCTTGACGGCGGTTTCGAGCAACTCGGTGGTGCTGGCGCCATCGCTTGGATGCAGACCTGATGCGCCGATCAGCGCGATATCGGCACGAAGCTGGCACAGGGCATCGATCGCAAGCGTGCCGACCAGCGCGCCACTGACCGCGCGTCGCTCGCCACCCAGGACGATGAGTTTTGCCTCAAAGCGATCATGGCCGGCAATCAGCGGGAGCGAATTGGTGATGATGGTGAGGTCGGCGCGTTGTCGCAGCAGCAGGCCCGCTTCGAGGCATGTGGTGCCGCCATCGATGAAAACGCTCGCGCCGCGCGGGATGCTTTCGGCAACGGTCATGGCGATGCGCCGTTTCGCGCGAATTTCGCGGTCGGATTTTTGCCTAAACGAGGCTTCACCATCGACAAGCCCCGGGATCATGACCCCACCGTGCACCCGCATGACTTGATCGGTGCGGTCTAGGTGGCTGAGATCGCGCCGCAGAGTGGCCGGAGAGATCCCCAATTGTTCCGTGAGGGCCTGCACATCCATACGGCGGTGCTTGCGCAAGAGGTTGATGATTTCACGATGGCGCTCCTGAGCGAACATGAGCGAAATTTGCAAATATGCTCAATAACGCGCAAGGCAAAAAAGATTTGTGCCCTCATACAACGACAAAGCCTTTGGCAATCTGTATGGATGACCCAAAAAGCGTAGCCAAACGATGCAATCGGTTTTTGATTGGATGGGCCAATGATTGGCTCCAATCGTGCAGGCATCATTCTGCTGAAGCTGCGTTGAAGGTCAGGAAATGGAAAACCGAATCGGCGAATCCGGGAAGGTGTTCGTGACCGAAGTCGGGATAGACGACTGAGGTTTTCTTAGAGCGCAGGTTGTTGAAGACGGCGTATTGGGTCGATGGCGGGCAGATTGCATCTTGCAGGGTCAGGGCCATGACGACATCTGCTTTCACGCGTGGTGCGAGATGATGGACATCGATGTAGCCGAGGGTTTCGAAGATTTTTTCGCGATTGGCAGCGAGCGGGTCGAACATCCGCATGAAGGCCTTGAGTTCGGCGTAGGCGTCTTTGACCAGATCCATGTTCCAGACGCGTTTGTAGTCGGACAAAAATGGATAGATCGAAACGCAGCGGCGGATGCGTGGTTCCAATGCGGCGCAGGCGATGGAGAGGGCGCCGCCTTGGGAGCCGCCGGTGCAGGCGAGGCGCGATGAATCGACTTCATCGAATGATGCGACGACGCGTGCCAGTTGTACGGTGTCCAAAAAAATGTTTCGAAAGAGAAGTTTCTCGGGCCCTTCGGAAAGCCCGCGAATGATGTGGCCATGGTGGGTGTTTCCCTTGGTGCCGCCCGGGTCTTCGCTGCGTCCACCTTGGCCGCGGCAATCCATGGATGCGACTGCGACGCCTTCGCCGGAGAATCGGAGTTTGTCCATCCAATCGCCGCTGTGACCAGTGTATCCGTGGAATTCGAGAATCGCCGGATGGGGAGAAGCGGCATGTTTCGGTCGCACATACTTGGCGTAGATGATGGCGCCGCCAACGCCGGTGAATGTGAGATCGAACACCTCGCTGTTTTTCGGCTGAATGCCATCCCAGAGTTTTAGTTGCGGCTTGGGGTCGGTGGCATCGAGTTCAGCCAGCGCGCGCTTCCAGTAATCGTCGAAGTCCGCGGGGCGTGGGTTTGTGCCGGTGTAGGCTTGAAGTTCGGAGAGGGGGAAATCGAGGCAGGGCATGATGGTGATTGGTTCGGTGTGTGGATGCTTTGACGGTGATCAAACTGCGCCGATGCGCGGAGTCAAGATCAAGCCAGGCGCGCGGTGAATTTACTCATTTGCATCGCAATTCAGCCGATGCGCCAAAGGTCGAGTGTGTCGCCGAGTTGGAAGGCTTGCGGGTCTTCGATGATGTGTCCGCGGCTGAGTTGGCCCTTCTGCCACTCGACCCATTGGGCGCGGCCCGGATCCATGAAGGTGCCGGTGTTGATGATGAGTTTGCCGCGATGTTGCCAACAGCCGCGTTGGTGGAAGTGGCCCATCACGAGGACCTCGGCATTAGGAAAATAGCGCTCGAGAAATGTGGCTCCATGGCGGCCTTGATGCATCCAGCTTTCGAGCATGAAAAGGGCGCGGGTTGGCGGAACCGCGGCGTCCCATGCGCGTTGAATCAAGTGCCGCCCGGCTGAATGCTCGACCGAGCAGAGTTCGCGAGCGATCAGGCGGGCGAGTTCATGGCGTTGGGTTGGATCGTGCGCCGCATCGGGAAATTGACGCCACATCTCGAGGATTTTTTCACGGTTGCCGAGAATCTCGCGTTTCCATGGTGAGCCGTCGAAGAGCAGGCTGTCGCCATGGCTGATGACGATGCGGCCATTTGCCAATTCGATCCAGCCCTTGCCCGGCCACGAGGGGTCGTGATTGCCCGGCAGAAAAACCGCATCGACCGCCTCCTCGGCACAGAGCCATTGGAGCTCATCGAGCATTTCGCGCGCTCGCTGGCGAAACGGCGCGGCGAGTTCCTGCCAGGTGTCGCCATTAAAAATCACCGTGCCGGCGCCTGCGATCAGCGGGCGCAGCGCGGAGACCTGCCGGATCCGCGAAATTTTGTGTCCGAGGTGGAGGTCGGACAGAATGCGAACGGGCTCGTTCATGATGGCGGGTTTGCGCGCTGTCGCACCGCTTCGAAGAGGCAAACGCCGGTGGCCACCGAGACATTGAGGCACTCGACTTTGCCGGCCATCGGGATTGATGCGAGGAAATCGCAATTTTCCTCGGTGAGTCGGCGCATGCCTTTTTCCTCGGCACCCATCACCAGCGCGAGCGGACCTTTGAGATCGAGTTCGTAAATGGATTTCGATTTCGCATGATCCGAAGTGCCGACGAGCCAGAGTCCGGCGGCTTTGAGTTTCTCCATCGTGCGTGCGAGGTTGGTGACTTGCGCGAAAGGCACATGATCGGCGGCTCCGACCGAAATGCGGCGCACGGTCTCGGTGATGCCGACCGCTTTGTCTTTGGGTGCGACCACCGCATGCACGCCAGCGGCATCGGCCGTGCGGATGATTGCACCGAGGTTGTGCGGGTCTTGCACGCAATCGAGTATCAGCACGAATGGCACCTCGTGTTCGGCGATTAGCGCCATGAGCTCGTCCTCATCGAGAGCGGGCATGGTCTTCTCGGGTTTTTCTGCATCGCGGACATGACGGTTCTCGCGCGCCTGTTTGCCGTGTTCGCGGCGGGGGCCAGAAAATCGATCTCTCACGGGCGGGAAAATGGCCTTGGGGCCGTGGGAAAGTCGAGCGCTTTGAGGGCGCTGGTGATGTGGTGAATCATTTCCCTTGCTCCGTCCTAAATTTTCGGAAATAATTGAAACTGATGAAAGTCAAAGCCGACGACCGCCTCGAGCAAGCGCGTGAGGAATTCATTGCCCAGTGGGGAGCGATGGGCACGCAGTGGGGGATCAACCGCACCATGGCGCAGATTCATGCCTTGTTGATGACGGCTGCCGAGCCGATGTCGACCGACGAGGTGATGGAGGCTTTGGAGATTAGCCGTGGCAACGCGCATGCGAACCTCAAGGAGTTGGTCGCGTGGGGTTTGTTGCGGGTGGTGGTGAAGAAGGGCGAGCGGCGTGAGTATTTTGAGGCGGAGAAGGATGTTTGGCGAATTTTCACAGTGGTTGCGCGAGAGCGCAAGCGGCGGGAGATCGACCCCGCGCTGGAGGTGGTGCGCAAGTGCGCAGAGGAAAGCCGGGGGATTGCGACGCCGGAGGGGCGGGCCTTTCACGAGCAGATGAGGCAGCTCGAGGAGTTCGTCGAGTTTGCCTCCCGTATGGCCGACCGCGTGGCGATGATGAAGCATGGATTCGCGATCCAGATGGCGGCGAAGCTGTTGGGGTGAATTGGGGTAGTCGCAGAAAGCAGATTTTTCAGAAATTTTTGAAATTCAGATCCTGAAATCAAACAGACAAATTTTATGAATCCGGTGATCGTGGTGATGGGTGCGGAAGGTGTTTTGGGGCGCTATGCGTGCCGTCATTTTTCGCGGCTTGGTTGGGAAGTGGTGGCGGTGGGTCGTCGGCGCGAGGGTGTTGCGTGCGACGATGGGGATGGGATGTATCTAGAGTGGGATGGCAAAAATGTTGGCGCGTGGGCGATGGCCTTGGAGGGTGCGGAGGCGGTGGTGAATTTGGCCGATGCTGAGGATACCGACGCGCGGCTTGAGTCGACGCGTGCCTTGGGACAGGCGATCGCCGGATGCCGAGTGGCGCCGCGGGCTTGGCTCAATGCCTCGACGGTCGATTGGTATGGCGAGGCTGCCGATCGCATTCAAGACGAGTGGTCGGGCGAGCCGGGAGAGAGCACGGCGAGTCGTGCGGCCTTGGCTTGGGAGGATGCGTTTTTTGGTGCGCTGGTGCCGCCGCGGACCCGCAAGGTCGCGATGCGCCTTGGCAGGGTGCTGGTGCAGGAGGCTGATGCCGGAAAAATTTCGGGCCTCGCCGCGGATGAGGCGTGGTTGCACATGGAGGACTTCCTGCGTGCTTTGGAATTTCTGTTAGATGATGCTTTTTTCTCGGGTGCGGCCAATGTCACGGCACCAAACGGCCCCGAAGGGGAATCATGCGTGAGGCCATTGCGCTTGGCCGATGAGGGATTTGTTTGGCGCTGGGGACGGCCGGCTGAGGCCTTGTCCGATTTGGCGGTCAGGCCGGGCATCGATTCCTTCTTTGAGTCGATGGTCGACCGTCCGGTTGGGCGAGGAAATGGGGTCCCGGCGGGTATTTTTTGAGGTCTGTTGAATGGACTTTGTGCATGCAAAAACTGCCCTTGATGGCATTTTTTCGTTTTCGTAAGTCATTGAAAATCAGTTGATTTTTGCGAATTCCGCAAAATTTCGGGGATTTTCCGTTTGCGCGGGTCCCTTAGCGGGGCTAGTCCTAGGGCGCAATTGGGCGATGCGTGTGAAGCGCGGGTCGGCCGAACCAGACAGCTTCACAACCATTTGAGCTCATGACATTTCGATTTGCGAATATCGGCACCTTAGCCTTGGCGATTGGCCTACTAACCAACTGCGGAAACTCCGACCTCACCGTCATTCCGAAGTCCAAGATCAAAGCCATCGCCCATGCCCGCGAGACCAAGCGCGAAAGTTTCCAAGTGGCAGGACCTTCCTCACAGCTGATGTCCGCCGCAGTGGGCAAGCCACGCGACAAGCACGGCATGCCTGTTTACGCTTTCAGCGAGCGTCAGCGCATCGCCCGCACGACGGCTTACACTTGCAGTGAGGACGATCACCTCGTCTATGGCAGCAAGAATGCCGCGGGCACGAATCTCCGCTACACCGACCGGGTGCGCAGCGCGGCCGCCGACTGGTCGTTCTATCCGGTGGGTACCACTTTCCGCATCAAGGGTCTGCCTCATCTTTATGTCATCGATGATTACGGTTCGGCGCTGACCGGTACCGGCACGATCGACATTTATAAGCCGAACAAGGAAACCATGAACATCTGGGGCCGCCGCAATGTGGAGGTGCAGATCGTCCAGTGGGGTTCATTTGCGCGCAGCGCTCAAATTTTGAGCGGCCGCACCGACTTCGAGCATTGCCGCCGGATGTTGGCCAACATTGTGCGCCAGCAACCGAGCCTTGCCAGCGTGGCCAAGCGTTGAGTTTGGCTACGGCGAGTGTCGGATCAAACGAAGCGCACCGCGTGCTTCTTCGAGAGCTTGAGCGTGTCGCCCGCCTTTGGCGAAACCGTAGCGGACGGATCGGTGAGTTTCTCGCCGTTGAGTTGGACCGAGCCGCTTGAGATGAACTGCTTGCGCAGCTCGCCATTGGATTTTTCCAGACCGAAGGCGGACTTGAACGCGTGGGCGGTGAGCGTGAGCACGGTTGATTCAGCAGGGAGATCGGCGAGGGAAATTTCCGGCAGTTCGGCGGCGGAGAGATCTTTTTTGGAAAAGCGCGTGTCCCAATCGGCGCGAGCGGCGGTGGCTGCGGCTTCGCCGTGGTAGCGTGCGGTGAGTTTTTCGGCGAGTGACTTCTTGGCATCCATCGGATGGCCCGACGCGTCGCGGGCCTCGCCGAGCAGAAGCGTGTAGTAGCGGTCCATGAGCTCGTCGGAGACGCTCATCAGTTTGCCAAACATTTCCTGCGGCGGATCGCTGACGCCGATGTAGTTGCCATAGGACTTCGACATCTTGCGCACGCCGTCGAGGCCTTCGAGCAGCGGCATCACCATCACCACTTGCTGCGCTTGGCCGGCTTCCTTTTGAAGGTCGCGGCCGACGAGGATGTTGAAAAGTTGGTCGGTGCCGCCGAGCTCGACATCGGCGCGGATTTCCACCGAGTCCCAGCCTTGCATCACCGGGTACTGAAGTTCGTGAAGGCGCACTTCCTGGCCGGCGTCGACGCGATTGCGGAAATCTTCGCGCTGGAGCATTTGCTGGAGCGTGACCTTGGCGTTGAGTTTGAGGATTTCCTCGTAGGTCATTTTGCGAAACCAATCGCCGTTGTGGACGATTTCGGTTTTCGACTTGTCGAGGATCTTGAAGGCCTGGTCGGTGTAGGTCTCGGCATTGGCGAGGACCTCGTCGCGGGTGAGCGGCGGGCGGGTGGCCGAGCGGCCGGAGGGGTCGCCGATGGTGGCGGTGAAATCGCCGATCAGCAGAACTGCTTGGTGGCCGAGCTCTTGGAATTGGCGAAGCTTTTCGAGCGCGACCGTGTGGCCGAAATGAATGTCGGGCGCGGTGGGATCGACGCCAAGCTTCACGCGCAGCGGCCGGCCGAGGCGGAGTTTTTCAAGCAGTTCTTTTTCCGAAAGGACCTTGGCGCAGCCTTTGGTGAGGGCGGTGAGTTGTTGCTCGGGACTCATGATGGGAAAATTGCCGGGGGTGCGAAGATCGATTTGTCGAAGGCCGCGGCGAATCAGTTTTTACTTTTGAGATGCAGTTTGAGAATGCGCTTAAGCTCCTCCGATGCCTGCAAGTTGTTGGGCACGCTGTGATCGGAGGCCACGATCAATTCGGAGGCGACCGGTGTGACATGTGACGACCAGTATGGCACGACTCCATCGCTGCTGTTGGGTGTGTTGCCCTTGCCGCGATCGCCGATGACCGAGTGGAAAGTGATGTTTTTCGGCAGCGGCAATTTGTTGAGCGCGAGGGTGGCTGGCGCCCGCGGGGAGAGGCTATCGATTGATGTCGGCAGATGTTTCTTTGCATCCTCGCCTTGGGCGATGTCGCTCATGGCGATGAGGGTGGCATCGAGCAGGTCGACGGTGAGGGTCTTAGGAAGCTTGATCAGTTTTGAAATCCAGTTGGAAAATGTCAGATTCGCCATCGGGCTGCCGCGATGCGGCACAGCGAGGAAGACCACGCGCTTTGGTTCGCTGAGCGGTTTGTAGAGCGTGCCATCGCGGATCAGGCGCATGGTGGAATCGGAGGCTTTGATTTTATTGACCGGTTTGTTGAACAATGCCTTGTAAAGTTCTTGGCCGGGATCGGTGACGCTGGAGCGCGTGACGAGCCCGCCCATCGAGTGGCCGACAATGACCATGCGGTTGAGTTTTTCGCTGCCGCCTTTGCTACGGGCGTAGGCACACGCCTCGCGCATCAGCTCGCGGAATTTCATGCTGCTGTAGATCCACGGATTGCCGGTCGGATAGTTGTATAGCCAGATCTGATAGTTTTCGCGGAACCATGGCTCAGGCGCGAGTTCGTTGATGACATTCTTGAACGCGTCGGGGCTTGAAACGAGTCCGTGAACGAGCACGACAGGGATTTTATTGGGATCGTAGGGAGTGACGAAATAGAGGCCGGTTTCCTCGGTGAAGCGATCCGGCAGCAGCACATTTTGGATGACCAGATTGTCGAGGTCGCACATTTTCCAGTAGAAATCATTCGGCGCGGACCAATCGGCAGCGAGCGGGTGTTTCTGGCCGCCGATGGTGGCTGTCTCGACTGCCCAGCGTTTGTTGAACTGCCAGGTTGGGATGCCTTTGCGGTCGAATTCGAGTATCGCGGTGATGTTGTAGGGCAGGCCGTTGGGCAGCTGGTAGCGCTCGCGCTTCATGCCAACGGGCGAGGTGGATTTCCAACCGACAGCCGGAATGCCAAGGCCCTGGTTGCCGTTGTGTTTTTTTACTTCGGTGACTTCGATCGTTGAAGCAGGCACGAGCGCGTCGAGTGTATCGGGATCGACATGCTTGCGGTCGGCGATGGCGAGGCGGGTGCCGATCGATGCGGCTCTATCATTCCATGAGCCGTGGCCGCAGCGAATTTGATTGAAGAGTTTGCCGACTGCGGCGTTGTAGCGATCGCGTGCGGCGGGCCATTCGTTTTTGCGCGAGGCGCTGCCAAGAATCGACCAGTTGGTGCGGGCCTCATCGATCAGCGAAGCCGAGGGCACGCGCGATGATCGGGGGATTGAAGCGCAGTTTTTGGGAACATGCGGAGCGCATTGGCTCAGCAGGAGCGCTGCAATCAGGAGGCAGGAAAAACGTGTGCTTGTGGTCATGGTCGCTTGGGGGGAAAGTAAGCCACGAGCCACCAAGCCTGCCAAGCCTTGAAAGAGGTGGTGGAATCACTCGCGAGGGTCACATTTCATGTGGATTGGCGCGCGGTGCATGCGTTTGCAATTTTTGGCTTTCCAAATGCCGGTGCGTGGATTACGCTCGCCGTCCGCCAACCAATGGTGGTCGTAGCTCAGTTGGTAGAGCCCCGGATTGTGATTCCGGTTGTCGCGGGTTCGAGTCCCGTCGATCACCCCATCTTTCCCATCGGAAGCCGTATCGGGCTTTGGGCGGGGGAGGAGGAATCCAAATGATTGATCCATGTTGCCGCTCGAGAGCCGTATTCATTACAAGTTTCGCAATTCCCTGCTCTTGGCAGAGGCCTTGACGCATCCGAGCCTTGCTTACGAATCGCAGCACCGGAATTTTGACAATCAGCGCTTGGAATTTTTGGGCGATGCGGTGTTGCAATTGATTGTCACCGAGGAGTTGTTCCGCCGATTTGCAGGAGCGACCGAGGGTCATCTCACTAAGCTGCGATCGCGGGTGGTTTCGCGTCGCGCGTTAGCGAAATTTGCCATGGCGATCCATCTCGGTGATTACATTTTGCTCGGCAAGGGTGAGGAGTCCACGGGTGGCAGGCGGCGTTTGTCGACCTTGGCCGATGCTTTTGAGTCGTTGATCGGCGCGGTGTTTCTTGATTCCGGCGTCGAGAAGGCGCGGGAATTGGTTTTGCGTTTGCTCGAGGATGAACTTGGCAGCATGGAGGAGGGGACCGAGGAAATGAATCCCAAGGGCGAATTGCAGGAATGTTTGCAGGCGATTCATCCGCAGGCGCCGATGTATCGGATCATCAGCGAAAGCGGGCCCGATCACCGGCGCGTGTTTCAGGCAGAGGTTTCTTGGCGCGGAAAGGTGCTGGCTAGCGGCAAGGGCAAGAGCAAGAAAGAGGCGGAAGCGCGTGCGGCCTTGGAGGCCTTGCGGGCAAGGCTGTGGGATGCGTGACGCATGATGCGAGAATGTCGCTTGGCAAGCGGGCGGCATAAATGGAGATTTGGCGCGCGATGGGTATAGGTCTTTCGGATTTGCGCGGGCAGATGCCTGCGGGCGGTTTGTTTGGCGGGGGTTCGTGGCGTTGGTCGCCTGAGCCTTTGGTGTTGAGCAGAGCGGAGGCGGATGGTCTCGCGGCGCTGGGTCATCCACTCGCGCGCTTTCAACAAGCCTGTGATGAAATTTACCGAAGGAGTGCGGCGGGATCCTTGCCGACATGGATTGCGGATTGGTTGGATCGCGGCAAGCCGGAATGGTTGATCAATTTGCAACGCGCCAAAGGCATGGCTGGTCATGCGCCGCGGGTGATTCGGCCGGATTTGATGGTGACGCAGGAGGGCTTTGCGATGTCGGAGCTCGACAGCGTGCCGGGCGGAATCGGTGTGGCGGCGTGGATGGCTCGCGTGTATGCCGATGCCGGCTATGAGGTGCTCGGTGGTGCGGATGGCATGCGCGATGGGTTTCGCTCATTGATGCCCGATGGCGGCACTGTTTTGATTTCCCAAGAGGCTGCTGATTACCGGCCGGAAATGGAATGGCTGGTGTCGACGCTCGGTGATGATTGGCGAGTGGCTTCGGCTGAATCGTATGAACCCGATGGTTCCGCGCTGTATCGGTTTTTTGAATTATTCGATTGGCAGTCGGTGCCAAGTGCAAGGCAGTTGGCGCAGGAGGCGGCGGATGGTGCGGTGCGAATCACGCCGCCCTTTAAGCCGCACTTCGAAGAGAAACTTTGGTTGGCCTTGTTGTGGTCGCCGGCACTGAAGGGCGTTTGGGAAAAATC
>JBKDYW010000020.1:0-6749 GCA_046308575.1 Verrucomicrobiota bacterium | reverse complement strand
CGTGCGCAGCGCCGCGCGCACCATCGACTTCTCCGGGGCCGTGAACTCCACGCCGGCTTCCACCGGCGCGAGCACATAGCTTTTCAGCGCGTTAAGCTCTCGGGCGAGGTAGGCATTGCCGATCACCGAGTCGATCGTGTTTGGATCAACCCAATTCCAAGCCCACCAGATCACCCCACGCGCTCCGGCAGCCACAGCCTGCCAGACCATGTTGCGGGACTCGGCGAAGGTCGGTGCCCGCTCCCCTTTGCCGCCGAAATCCCGGGTGTCGTGCGCCTGAGGCACCACCCAAGCGGTCTGACCGGGACGAATGCAGGAAGCCGCCTCAGCGACGAAGGTGCCGACTCTATCCATGGATGAGGAAACGCCACCTTGCTTAAAGAAGGGATACGGATCCGGCGCGGTGACATCACCGCCTTGGGCAAACTGGCGAATTCCCCCGAATGAATTGTTCACCACAATCGTGGGGTGCCAGGGATCCTCCTCGGAGATCAGCGCCCGGAGTTGCTCGACGGATTCTGGCAGGACGCGGTGGTATTCGGGTTCATCCGCGAGATACCATGCGAGCAGTGCCGGGTGGTCCTTGAGTGCCCGCACCCGCTGGCGGATCAACTCTGCATCCTTCTCCGTGATCGGTGCGACCGTCAGATCCTCGGGACGCTGGTCGTTGACCGTGGGGTAGATCACCGCATAGCCACCGGCGGCCGCGATCTGATCGAGGCTCTCGCGCAGCTTCTCCACCGTCTGCCACGGTCCCAAGTAATGCCAAGTCACATTGCAGGCGTTTTCCTTCAACGCCGGAGCGGGCATGCTGAACCAACCCACTGGCAAAAACGGCTCACCGTTGCGCAGCATGATGCCATTTTCATCGATCCGCCATTCCACACCACTCGGTGCAGGCGCGAGTTTGCGAATGACGCGATCCAGCGAGCTGGTTTCCTTGCCCTTTGCATCGCGCAAGGTTGCCTTCAAGCGATAGCGACCCTCGGCGAGTTCCGGAATTGGCAATTTGAATTCCACATTCGCAGAGACATTCGCGAGCTTGGTTTCCGCCAGCGGTTTGGCGGAAGAACTCTCGGGCGAAAACGAAATCTCGACGCTTGAGCCTTCGAGTTCCTTGGCGCTGAAGGCAATGCCAAGCGAGCCCGCGATTTGCGAAACTTTCTGTGTGGAGTAAATCGCACTTTGATAGGCTGGCTCGCGCAGCGTGAGCGAGATGGGTTTGAAATCGAGCTTCACTGCAAATGCGCGCCGCGCAAACAATGCCTTCGGATCACGCCGGTCGGCCACTTCGATCAAGAACTCCTGCGCGCCATTGCCCGGTAAGGGCATGGCAACCTCATAGGTTTTTGATTGCCCCGCATCCAAGATGTCAAAAACAGGCTTGGCATCCGCACGCTTGTCTCCCTGGCTCAAGTGCGGCGTCAACACGATCGGGCGCAATGTGCTTCCGAGGTTTTTCACACTCAGCTTGGCATTGACCATGGTGGCATCGCCCTCCCTTAGCACAGTCAGGCCGGTCGGCGGCGCGATTTCCCAACGCAGAACATCAAAGTCCGATCCCGGCAAAAGCAAAGCCGCGAAGAGGGCCGGTTGGTGCAGCGAACCAGCCATGGGAACAAATGTCGAAAGCTGTTCGCTGCCGCCCGCGCGTCGAACCCGAGCGACATTGATTCCCCAATCACCCGGAGACGGCTTGCCAATCTCCATGTCCACCAAGGGCACCGTCATTTCGACAATCCACTCCCCTTCACCCAGCGATGTCGCCGCCTTCATGCCAGAGTTCCAAGAGGCTTCGCGCACGGTGCCTGATTGACGACCTGCCGCATCCGCCACCACGCCCTTGGAGTTGACCTGAAACTGATAGTAATCCGTGCGCTGAGAACCCGGTGCGACAAAAAATTCCAACCCATCGTCGTGGTAGAGATCGTAGCTGTCGCGCTTGGTCACCTTCGCCTTGAGTTTGTCGAGGTTTGGTTCCGATGCGCGAATGGCGACATGGAGATGACGATCATCATAGGCCACGGCAAAACGGGTCGGCGTTTCGGCAGGCTTGCCGGTTCCCAATTCTGTGAAACCCTCCTGCCACTTCGCTTCTTTCCAAACGGGATCATCGAGTTTGCCGTCAAGCGTCGGAGCTTGCTCCACCCGCTGAGCGGATACGGATGATGGTGGCGCGGCTTGGAGCGTGAAGCTTGCAGCGAACTGCGTAAGTGCAACGAGGAAGACGAGGCGGCGTTTATTCATAAGGATATTTGTGTGCGAAGTTGTGTGATGTTAAAAAATTTTTACTGTCCACTGGCGGGCCAAAGAGCGCCACGCTTCCAACGGAACTTCTCGTTGTATTCCCTCGCGGAAATAGTTAACGGATTTATCCATTCCACATGACCATCGGCAAAAAGGGCGTTGACGCCATTCTTGTGCCGACGATCCATGGGCGGACTAGTCTGCGCGCCGGCGGCATCAAAATCGAGGAACTGTTGTGTTTTACATCTTCCATCCACCACAATGACGCATTTGGACGGCTCGATGCAGGAAGCCATTCGCCGCGGATTATAGAGAGCGGCATTGACACCCATCCGCCAATTGAACTCAGGATCACGAAATCCTCCCAAGTAGATGTTGGCGGCATAGCTTACCCCGTTCCATTCCTGAGATTTCCCACTAGGACAGCGGAAGACAGGGGAAGTGGTTGCGACCGTGCCATTGTATGTCACACCTGGCATCAAATACCGATTCAAGTTCGAAACCCACGATCGGCAATAAGTCCCATCCGGGCCAACGATCCAACCTGAGTGATCGCGTGATTTGACAATCCCGTTGGTGTCTGATGCCCATGTAGCAAAAGCAGCGCCGATCTGTTTGAGGTTGGCCGCGCAAGCAAGCTTGTGCGAATTTGCACGCATTGAACCAATCGCCGAAAAACCCACAGCCGCGAGCACAACTACGATTGCAATAACCACCAATAGTTCCGTGAGCGTAAACCCAAAATCGCAAGGACGCCTGAAATCTGAATTGGCCATGGAAACGCCTCTCTTAAAAGTAAAGCGGGTGTGCGATGTGGATGAATTTATCAATTGTGATTCCATTTTGACTGTTAGTGCATTTGGCGGAATTGCTTTAGGACCCCATGGAATGACACCGACACCTTCAGATGGCGCCTACTAATTTGGCGATGGACTCAAACTTCGCGCGAACACCGAAGATCGAATGCGCTTGAAGTTTCTCCCAGCCATCCATCGAGCCGTCAAGCACATGGTGTGACCGCGCCCAACGCAGCGGTTGGTATTTCGCCCAGTCGGGATCGGCTTCGCGATTCCATGCCTCGATCTTTTCGCGGCGCGCAGTGGCGGTCGGATCGTTTTCTGCCAACGCCACGCGCAGGACATAGAGTGCTTCGGGCGTACCGAGATAGTCGGGTTCGAGCAAGATTATGTTGGCAAAGGCGGAGGCGAGGTAGTCCCAGCCCTGCTCTTTGCATAGTTGGTAACGATAAAAGAGGAAATCGACATTCTGCCGTTCCTCCTGGCAACCGATGCCACACTGCGTTGCGGAAAGTCGCTTGCGCTCAGTGCATGGACGAAGATGGAAGATCTGAGGGGTATCGTCGATGATCATGTTCGATGAGATAAAGGAGGGTGAGCATGTTATAACCCTGCTCTGCAAAATGTCTTTTTTGTCTGATCTGAGTTAGACGACTGTCCTCTCCACGAAGAGGCAGATCCCAGCCAACTCTGCTCATTATTTGAAGGGCGCTGGCTCGTCAGCCAGCACCCAGGTATTCCCTTCGGAGTAAAAACCAAAAACGCCGAAGGAAAATATTAGTGTCGCTCCTTCGAAGCTCAGTCCCTGCGGCGGCGCAGCAAGGTCATGAGGGCAAGGCTGCCTACCACCATCGCCACATTCGGCTCGGGCACGACGGTCATGGTGATGTAGCGGGTTGCTCCAGCCTGGTCGCTGAGGAAGTTGTTGCCACCGGTGGTGTCATCGTACTTGAAGAGCCATTCGTTGGAACCAAGCGTGAACTTGTCGCCATTGTTGAGTGTATTGCCATTGTAGGTGAAGAGTCCGCCGTTCCAAGTGTTGCCGTAGCTGATGAGCGTGAGTTTGCCATTCATGGCAAGCGTACCTGATGCCAATTCGGTGAGCGAGAGGGTTGTGGTCGAGGCAATGTTGAGGGCACCGGTCGTGTAAAGCAGATCACCGCCGAGCACGCTCGAGTCGAGCTCGTAAGCGTAGGTCGAACCATTCAGGAACGAAACGCTGGAAGCGCCGATGCTTTCAATGCTATTGCCCGGAGAAAGCTGACCGCTGACGCTCAGCGCGCCGCCGATTGATCCCGCACCTTGGAGCGTGGCACCGGCGTTCACAGCCACCGCCCCAGCGACACTGCCGTTGATGGCTAGCGTGCCTTCGGAAACGGTGGTGCCGCCGTTGTAGGTATTGTTGCCGGTGATTGTCAGTGTGCCTAAGCCGTCTTTGATGATGCCGGCGGTGGTGGCACTTCCGTTGGTGATCGGCACGCTGATCGTCAGATCCGCTCCGCTGCCGGTGGTGATGGTGCGGGTGACACTTCCAGCCGTGCTGCTCAACAGGATATTGCTGATGCCGATGGTTCCAGCATTGCTAGCGATGGATGAGGCGCTGGTGCCGGTGGTTGTGATATTGCCGTCCAAGATAAGGCGGCTGCCTGCATTCCCGGCAGAAGTTCCCCTATTCAAACCAAGAGTACTTCCATTGAGAGTTAGCCCGCCACTGCCCACGGTGAGCGTTGTTACATTGGGTTGATTTCCTCCTATGACAAAGCTGTCTGCGGAACTAATGATCGTGGTTCCGGTCATCGCAGTGAGGCTCAGGCTATTAAAACTGATGCTTGAGCCGGAGAATCCCAAGAAACGAGTATCGCCACTGCTACCATCAAAAGCACCTGCTCCCGTGACAGTCCAGTTTGATGTTGATCCTGTGTTGAACTGGCCGTCAGTGACCGTGAGGCTGGCTATGGTTTCATTAAAGGTATTTGCTCCAAAGATTTCACCCCAAGACGTCCCGTTGAAAACGCTTTGCGAGCCATTGATGGTGATAGACGCCGTGTTGGCAATTTGCTCGCTCTTGGCCGTGCCATAGAGGAGCTTGGAGGAGCCGTTAAGAACCAGATCGCCGCCGACCGCAACAACCCCGGAGGTTTTATTCAGCGTGAGGGTGCCGGCGCCCACCGTCGTGGTGCCGCTATAGGTATTAGCGGATGCGCCGGAAAGCGTGAGGGTGGCTGAACCGGATTTGGTCAGTGCGCCATTGGCTCCTGTAATGCTTCCCGAGACATTTGTGGAAGTATTGTCTCCGCCGGCTGTGAGGGCGAACCCGGCGATCGAATAGTCTCCCGCTCCAGCGATGGAGCCGACTGTTTCGTTCCCGCCGAGCAGGAAGGTTGCGCCTGAGGCTACAGTGACGGCCGAGGAATTCGAAATCCTGTCGGCTGCGCTCGTTGAGAGCGTGCCGGCATTGATGCTGGTGGCACCGGTGTAGCTGTTGGCGCCCGAGAGCGTCAGTGCTCCAGCACCGCTTTTGACGAGGCCACCTGTGCCGGAAAGCACGCCGCTGAGAACGGCATCTGTGGCAGCGCTGCCGTTCGCCACTTCGACCGTGCGGTTCAGGCCGCCAAGCGCGATGGCGTTCTGCACGGTGACGGTAGAATCGGATTTGTCCGAGGAGAGCTTAAAGACATAGTTGCCATCGCCAGTGCCGCCAGCATCCGTCAAGAAGCTGGTGCTACCCCAGGTGAGTTGGATCGTTGCATTGCCAAAATTGATGGTTCGGTTGGCTCCGAAAGCACTAACCCCGGAATTGCCCCAGAAGCGGATGTTGCCAATGGCCCCACCAGTGCTGTTCCCACCAACCGCATTGGTCAAGTCGCCCGCAGTGGCTCCGTTGAGGTCTGCGCCGACTTCCAAGACAGCGCCGCTGGAAACAAAGACCTCGCCTCGGCCGATCCCAGTGCCGCTACTACTGGTAATAGCCCAATTTTGGTCGGCCGTGGGCCGGAAAATGCCGCCCTCAATGTAGAGATTGTCGGAGGTGCTGGCCTTGGTCGAGTTGCCAGTCCACACCGTCAAGCCGCTGCCTCCGAACATCAGCGACGAGGCACCAGTGTTAGAAGTGCTGAGACCAAATGTGAATGTGCCAGTCGAGTAGTTGTGGAACCAGGCGGCGCCGGCTCCCAACACCCTACCGGTGCCGGTGATGCTTACATCGTTCGACCCGGTGACCAGGATGCCCCGACCGCTACCGGACGCGGTAAAATTGCCAGCCCCCATATCCAGTGTGACCGCCCCGGCCGTGGAATCGAGCGTGATCGTCGAAAAATTGAGATCTGCCGTGCGGGTGAGTGTGCCGGAGGTGGTGAGGCGAAAGTTTGAAGCAATGTTGGAATTATTTCCGGTGAGCGCCTCACCGGTCGAGAGCCGGCCGATGGTTCCATTGGTCGTGTTCGAGAGCGTGGCGAAGCCGTAGCCGGTCGAGTCGCGCACAACTAAGTTGGCGCGCCCGCTGGTGCCGCCATCGCCAGATTGCATGAGGACACCGTTGAAAACCTTGGCTGAAGTCCCGAGTGCGCCAACCGTGATCGAGTTTGAAGCGCTGCTGGAAAGATCGATCAGGTTGATGTTTTGCGTGTTGGCGGCGGTCGTCGCCATGCCGAATGTCGAAGCCGTCAGCGCGATGCCCGAGCCGCCGTTGGCATCGAGCCGCAGCGT
>JBKDYW010000019.1:0-16819 GCA_046308575.1 Verrucomicrobiota bacterium | reverse complement strand
CGATTGGTCCGACTTCGAAGAAGCTGCACTCGCTCAAAGCCGCGACCAAGCAGGCCGCAACCTCATGCTGCCCTTCTTCTCGCCGGAAATCACTCCGCGTCATGATTTCAACGCACCCATGCTGCAAGGCTCGCCCGCATTTGAATCCGGCACTCAACCCGCGCTTCAAGTGCGCGCCTTGCTCGAAGGGCAATTCCTCAACATGCGTCTGCACTCGCAGTGGATGGCGGTGAACGCCGATCGCATTCGCCTCACCGGCGGCGCATCGACCAACAACGGCATCGCGCAAATTGTCGCCGATGTCTTCCAGGCTCCCGTCGAACGCCTTGCCATCCCGAACTCTGCCGCTCTCGGTGCCGCGCTCATCGCAGCCGCGGCCGGCGGTCACGACCTGCAAACCCTGCAACAAACATTCTGCCTCGCCAGCAGCGAATCCGAAACCAAACCCGACCCTGCCCTCGCACCCGTCTACCAAAACGCGCTCGAAAGATTCGAAAATCTGCTCGCGCGTGAGCTGGATCGTTGATTGTGGATTGCCGATGCAAAAGCCACCTCTTCTCTTGCCTCTTGATTCTTCAAGTCTTGAATCTACCCACCCCCAGCCCTAGCCTTCCGCCGCCATGAGCCTTGCCCAGTACGCCAACCGCTTTGTCTGCGATCTCGTTGCCTACGAACCGGGAAAACCGATCGACGAAACCGCACGCGAGCTCGGGCTCGAGCCATCCCAAATCGTCAAGGTCGCCTCCAACGAAAACCCGCTCGGCCCGTCACCACTTGCGGTCGCCGCGATGCAAAAAGCTCTCGCCGATTCGCACATTTACCCCGACGGCGGCGGCTATCAGCTGCGCAACGCAGTCGCCAAATCCCTCGGCCTCACGCGCGATCATGTGGTCATCGGCAACGGCTCAAACGAAATCATCGAGCTCCTCTGCCACACCTTTCTCAACCGCGACGCCGAGCTCATCGCCGCCAAGCACGCCTTCGTGGTCTACAAACTCATGGCCACGCTCTTCGGCGCGAAATATATCGAAGTGCCCGATCCAGGCTTCATCCACGACCTCGATGCGATGGCCGCCGCGATCACGCCCGACACCCGTCTGGTTTTCATCGCCAACCCCAACAACCCGACCGGTACCATGGTCGGACAGGAGGCGATCGACCGCTTCATGGACAAGCTTCCCGAGCATGTCATCGTCGTCTTCGATGAGGCCTACTTCGAATTTCCCGATTCTCCGCCCGACACGCTCAAGTATGTCCGCGAAGGCCGAAACGCCTGCATTTTAAGGACATTTTCAAAAATCCACGGACTCGCCGCGCTGCGTGTCGGCTATGGCATCGCGCCGCCCCACCTCGCCGGACTCCTCCAAAAAGCCCGCCAACCTTTCAATGTCAACGCCATCGCCCAAGCCGGTGCCGTTGCCGCGCTCGCCGATGAGGCCCACATCGCCCAAACCAAAAAAGTGAACGCAGAGGGCATGGCATTTTATGAAAACGCCTTCGCCGAGCGCACACTGGAATTTGTTCCCAGCCATGCAAATTTCCTGTTGGTCAAAACCGGCGACGGCGACCGCGTCTTCCGCGACATGCTCAAGCAGGGCGTGATCGTGCGCGCCATGAGCAGCTACAAACTGCCCGAATGGATCCGCATCTCGATCGGCACGATGGAGCAAAACCGCCGCTGCCTCGAAGTGCTCGACGCCGTCCTCGCGTCATAAGGCAAGGCATTGCCGTTTTCTCATCAGAAAGCCGGAAGCCCATGTGCCGCCGGGGGGACTCGAACCCCCACGAGGGTTGCCCCTCAACGGATTTTAAGTCCGTGGCGTCTACCATTCCGCCACGGCGGCTTTCATGCGCGCCACGGAGTAAAGGCCAAGCACCCGCCTGTCGTCCAGCCTCGCTTTTTCCGATCGCGCAATCCACTTCAAGCATGATGGACAAATGCATGCCCAATTCGGCGCTAGTATCGTTTCGCCTTGAAAAACATCCTTTCCCCATCAAATCTTCCCGCGACCCATTATTCCCCGGAGGGGTGGTAGAGTGGTCGATTGCGCCGGTCTTGAAAACCGGAGGGCCGCAAGGTCCCGTGGGTTCGAATCCCACCCCCTCCGCCATCTTGTTCATAGTGCGTAGTTTGTGCGTTTTTATTCGGTTTTATGGGCTTTCCTGCTCTACCGACTTTGATCGATTTCGCAGGGTTTCGCACGCTTAACGTGCAGTTTTTCAGAAATCTTTCAGAAATCCGACCGTTTTTCTGTCGCGGAATGGGAATCGCGACAGATTTTGAACCTGCAGGGAAATCCTTAGCATCTGCCCATTTCTCGCGACTCTCGTCCATCCTCCCTCATCTGCCATGTCCGCACGGCGGATCAAGGTCATTTTGGTGTATTCTGGCTACAGAGCTAGTTGTGCCGTAAATCGGTCATCAGGGCACGCAGGTGGATAGGTCGCCGCATTGGACGCGTGTGGCGGGTAATCACGAAATTTTATCCAGCCGTAAAAAAAATTGAAGGTGTCCCAATAAATGTCCCACCCCCTGTGTTTGAATTGAGGGACTTGAAACCCCCATCCCCTCCTCAATTCATGGAAAAACTAGCACCAAACGATCGCGTTGTCGCCGTCAACATCGACCTCTCCTGGCCAGTCAACCCCGGCAGCAGTTATCAACCCCAGCTCATATCCTTCCCGGACGGTCCACTGCGCCGCGACAGGATCTACCATGTCCACCGCGTTGTCAGTCATTCGGATGGCAGCCAAGCGATTTTCATTACCGGCACTCGCGTGTTCCTCGGGGACGATGAGATCCCCTGGGACGGTTCCCGCTTTCGCAAGGTCGATTGCCTCAAGGGCCATTTTCCGGTGAAACACCGCAAGAAACAACCATCCTCCAACCGGCAGAACAACCCGCGTTGAGCCATGTCGAGCGAACCCATAAGACAGCGATGCAGGGACACGATGTCCAATGACAAGGTGATGCAGATCGCGGCAGACCCTGCCGCCCCGTCCGAAATCCTCGCCTCACTCGCCGAACATGATGACCCAGAGGTCAGAGCCCGTGTGGCCGCCAATGCCAACACGCCCCAGTCGGTTCTGAAATGGCTTTGGTGTGAGTTTCCGCCTTCCGGCCCATAAATGTCACCTCAACCACAGCACATGCGCGCCGGGGTTCTGGCCATCGGGGGCGACCTCGCCACCATGGCGCTCGGCATACTTCTGAAGGGCGTGTAGGACTTGAGGCCTGATCCTTGATGCGCCGCCTGTGCTGCCGTAGCCGTGGATGACCTTGAGCGATGTATGGCCATGCCAAAGACATTCGCTCACCGCGGTCTCCAATTTTCGCAGGGCCGTTTCCACCGTCTCTCCCGCGTGGGCGAGATCCACCTGCAGCGGTCGACGCGCCTTGGCGCGGATCAGATCCTCATCGCACTTAGGACATGTGCGCGGGAGGTTTCGACCATCGACTGGAAATCCACAATTGGGGCAGTTCATTTCGATTGATCATGTAAATCTCAAGTTGGACGGACTGGGATATGATGTCGGCACCTTTTCGATTAAAAATGGGTGTCCTATCACATTTTCGATAGGCTCATCCATGAGGCTGTTGGTGAGGAAGTAATCAATCGCCTGTTTCAGGTAAATTCGCACGACAAATAAAGGCGGGAATCCCTCGCGATAATTAAACCACCAATCAAAGAGGTCTCGATCCGATTTCGATGAGTTGCAGCGGCGGCAGGCCCAGATCGCATTGTCACCACTATCAGAACCACCACGATTGGTTGGAATAATATGGTCAATGGAGAGGTGGCTTTCGCTGCTACAGTAAACACATGCCTGCGGCATTTTCATACGAATGCGCTGATCGAGCATGAGTGATCTGGGAGACATCTTTCCAGTCGCGAGACCGCTGAAAAGACGAGCCCTAATCATGTAGTGCAGCGTCGAATATTTTGTATCCCCATCATGAACCGCCTTCTCAGCCATCGCAAGATTCGCATAGCTCCAGTAAAGAAGCTCGGAAACTTTTGAGCTGGGTTGGATTTTCATTTTAAGAAAAATTGACGATCAAATGCGATTACCATGGCACAGCACATCGCCCATGCGCAAATCGTCCAAAAATTCGGAGGCTTCACCGGAGCTTGTGATGAAAAGAAGGTCCCTTGCGCGTGTGCATGCGACATAGAGTAGTTGCCGCTCGGTGTCGTAGACCTCCTGCAGGTCAGCGTCATCGCCAACATTCTGGATGCGCTCCTGTGATGGAATGATTTCATCGTCACAGGCCATTACAACAACGGCGCGAAACTCAAGCCCTTTGGCAAGATGCATGGTGCTGATGGAGACATGACCGCTTGCAGTTTCGACATGCTCGTCGAGAACCTTGTATGGAAGGCCGGCGGCTTCGACCGCTGCTTGCGCTCGTGAAATTTGTTCTCCAGAACGGACAAAGACACCGAATTCATGTGGCATTAAGCCACGACCGGTCTGTTCCGCCAGCCATGAAGACACCCCAACGCATTCGGATTCCTCGTCGTCGTAAATTGTTATGACTGGAGGCAGGCCATTGAAGACAGATATGGTATCACGCCGGTCCTCTCGGTTGCCATCGACATCAGAGACTTCAGGGCCAAGCAAGCGGTCGGCCTGTGAGCGGATTTGGTGTGAGGTGCGGTAGTTGATGCGCAAGGTTCGTGATCGCCCGCGGATATCGACTCCAAGTGATTTCCATGAGAATGGCTGCTGAAAAATTCGCTGGCCTGTGTCTCCGGCGAAAAACAGAGAATCGCCGCGCCCACTGCCTAGTGCTGCGAAGAAGCGGAGCTGAGATATGCTGAGGTCCTGCGCCTCATCGATGACAGCGAATTCGTATGGCGGCTTGTTTCCTAAAGCAAGGTGCTCTGCGAGTACCGTAAAAATCGCTGAAGAGGTTTTTAATCCCGAGGCGGAGATTCTCTCGTTCACTTTTTCGAATATGGACCAAAGCAATTGCCGTTGGGCCTCCGAAAGGCGCGTTTTACGGCCAAGCCTTGTGACATCACGATATGCCTCCCAGGTTTTTAACTGCCACGCATCAACCACATTCAGCCACTCTGCCAAAAGGAACGCGGTGCTGAACTTGTGTCCTTGCTCCAGCTTTGAGCATTCGATGATCGCCGCTTTGATTTCTTGAAGTGTCGCGAGATGGACTTGTCCAAAGTTCGCCTTGTAAAGACGAACAGCGAGCGATTCGAGAGAATGCACATCCATGCGCTCTCCAATCCTTGGCTCGTTGCCGACCAGTCGATTGAGCTTGGTTTGGAGCGCATGGGCAAGCGCATCGGTAAAAGTTGCTAAAAGCACTCTCGAATCAGGGTTTGCACGCGCCACATGCACGGCGCGGTGCAGCGCAACGATGGTTTTTCCGGTGCCTGCCGAGCCGGAGACGCGTGCCGGACCCGAATATTCCCGATCCACCCACTGCCGCTGCTCTGGGTGAAGAAATACTGTCCATTTTTCCCATGGAAAATCGAGCGCTTGTTCCAACTCCTCGACATTCGTCATCACGCGGAAACGGCGCTGTGCGTCGGGATGTTCGAATGGATCGCTGACAGGTGAAACAGGCTTGGCCACTCTGGGTTGTCCGCCAGTAGCCAGCTCCAGCAATGCCTCGGCAGCCTCAGCCGGAAGGCGATCTGCGAGGAAAAGCAAACTGTCTTCCGTGGCCTTTCTCACATCATCGATCCAGTCAGCCGGCACCCCATAGCTTAGAAGTTCTTCATCCGACTTGTTGACGAAAATCGCTGGTTTCGGTTGGGGGGCTTGCTCGGACTGGATGTAGACCGGCACTTCGATTTTTTTGACCGTTTCGCGGATCTCAACAATCTGGGCCGCGCCCGTCTGCGGGTGGGTTTCCAGTTTGCGACGCTCGGCCCAATCGTAGGCTTTGTCGTGGTGATCCACATAACACAGCAAAAGACTGCCGCTTGATTTGTGAACGATCAGACGAATATCGCCATTCACCCGCACCGACCAAAAGTTTTTATCCTTCGCCTTGTCCAGCTTGTGGAAACTCATCCCATTTCCCACCGGATTCATCTGTAGATCGAAGGCAGTAGTCTTTACTGCCTTCTGCTCATCGCCGGTCAAACGGGCAAGGCTGTCGGTGAAGGTATCGGAAATGAGGAAGTTCATGATCTGCTGTTCTATCTCACAACAAATGAAAGCAAGCCGTGTTCACGCCATGGCTGCTCAATGGAAAGATGGATTTCGCGGTTTTTTACTCGATAAGGATTGCGCCGACCCTTTTCAAAATCATCAAACCAGCTTCTGCCACAGGCCTTATCGGTGACCAATAATCCATCAGGTTGAATCATTTCAACGACATCCGGCAGACGGCCGGGCCCGAGCAAGTTCAGTTCACTGCCTCCCTCGCCATCCGAATCGCGCCGTAGAAAGAACAGATCGACTGGTTTCAGCACACGCAGCGCTACCAGCGCGTCACCAATCATGATGCTGGGGTTAGGTAGCCCCTCGACTTTCGCTATCTGCTTAAGCTCATTGAGAGTAGCACTCGATTTCGGCATGCACATGATGTCGCAAAAGATGAGTTCATCTATCCATCCTTTTAGCAGTCTCATTGGCTCCAGGTAGTCTCTGGCGCACACGGGGTAGAAACCGATCCGATTAGGCTGCATCGGAGAAATCGGCCTCGGCTAGGGTTTCGGGGACTACGCTCCTGAGGCTGGTTGCCATGGGGTCCACCTTCTTGAGGAGTTCAAACCATGAGTCCAAGAATGTTGCAAAGTCCACGTGCGGTACCGTTAGAACGGCGTAACCTAGGATCACGTATTTATCCGTGGGCTTGTCCTTTTTACGTATTTGCTTAAAGAAAGTGATTTCATCAATCTCTTTTGCCCCGCTTTTGTTGAATGCGTAAATGTTGTTGTGAGCAAGGGCGTTACGGAACACGCTGATCGCTTCGCGGGGACTGCGGATTTTCAGAAGAGTCCCGGCAGGGTTTTGAAACTCAACGCACCCGCGAATCTGTTTGAGCTCCGTCACCTTGCGGTAAGACCACCGGGAGAGGTCTAGATCGGCAAATAGTGATTTCTTTCCAAAAACCGGACCATCGAGCGCCCCCATAATCTCGCCCCTGATTTCATCATAGCGAGAGGGATCGGATGGGGAATAAATTCCTGGGTGATCTGTGCTTGATCCATCGTCCTCTGACTGATTTTTGAAGTGTTCATAGGGAGCAGCAAGACCGGCTGTAGCTATCATCAGCATGAAAGTGACGTCCAGTTTCTCTGATTCCGCTTGCTTTCTGAGTTTTCTCCATAGCTTGCCGCACCGGAGTGGGTAGTCATTGTAGATATCCTTGTAATAGCTCATAGAGGTTTTAGTCGCTGGATTATGAAACCCGAAAAACCTTCATCACCTCATCCCCGAGGTGGTTGATCACTTTGATGGCGATTCTTCCGTTCTTGGGTTTGTCGAAAGGGCGGCTGGTGTCGCTGTTGAGGGTGGCCCAGGCATCGGCGTTGATTTCGGCTTTGAGGGTGGTCTTGAGGGCAGAATAAGGGTCGTTTGCGCCGAGGAAATAGGCGTGGCGGACGAAGAAGCTTTCTTCGTTGTAGTCCGTATCAATGAACCAGCAGGCAATCTCGCCGGTGTCGGAGCTGATGACTTCGCCAGTTTGGGGCTTGAAGACATCCACGCCGTTCACCTTCACGCGCAGCTTGCCATCCTTCTCGTTGAGAAGTTCGATGTCTGGCTCGCCGAAGATGACGAAGAGGTTGCCTTTGCCAGTGTTCTTGAGGTCCTCGGCCATGTGGAGGTCGGCGTTCATGCGGGCCTTGAGCACGGGGATGCGGCCGAGCTTGCTGAACTCCGTAGCGTGGGCCTCGTAGTTGAAGGCGCAGGCGATGAGTACATCAAAGCCAGCATCGCCACATTCGCGTGCGGCTTCGACGAGGTCGGCGCGTTGCACGGTGCCGAATTCTGGGCCGATGAAAATCCCAGCACGCTTCTCGACATCGCCTTCCATGTAGTGGCCTTGGGCGCAGACGCGACCTTCGCCCGGCCATGGAGTGAGGGCGGTGAAGCTGATGCGGTCCTCCTTGTGTGCTTGCTGCACGCCAGCGGTCTTGAGGTTCTCCAAAATCATCTGAGGAAAACTTTGCTTCGCGCCGTATTCGGCGGCGTCTTCCTTCACCATCGGGTCGATCAATTCGTCGTCCTCATCCACGCCCAGCACGCGATGGGGGCTGAGGCTCTCGACGGTGAAGGGCCCGGCCACGCGGACCTTCTTTTTGTCGTCGTAGGGCTTGTCGTAGAGGTATTCAAAGTCGGCCTTGGCGGCGATGGAGGCATCGATCTCCTGCTGCCGGGCGATGCGGGCCTGCCACCAGTCGGCGTGCAACTTCTTCGCCGCGTCCGGCCACTGGGCATCGGCCTCGCGCGGAATCTCCCACTCCTGCCAGGACTTCTTGAGCGCGGCGTTCAGCTTCTCGCGCAACGGCTCCAGCTTCGCCTGCCACTCGTCCCAGATGACATCGAGTTCCGCGTTGTTGACCATTGCCTTGAGGGTGATCCGCGGCACGCGCTCATTGACGAAGCCGTGGCGGATGTTCCCCTGCACGGGCTGCGAACTCGGCGCCGTGCGGGTGACTTCGGCTTCCTTGAGTTGGCCATCGCGGGAGTCGGCCAGCAAGTAATAGGGGTAGCGCGCGCCCATGATGCGAGCTCGGGCCAGCGCCAGCGCCACGCGCGAAGTGTCGAGCGTGATCCAGCGGCGGCCCCATTGTTCGGCGACGGTGGCGGTGGTGCCAGAACCGCAAGTCGGATCGAGCACGAGGTCGCCGGGGTCGGTGGTCATCAAGATGCAGCGTTCAATGACTTTGACGCTGGTTTGAACAACGTAAACTTTGTCTTCGTTGAAGCCAGCATACGATGTGTCCGACCAAAAGTTATTCAGCCGCCTCACGCTAGCGTCGTCGAAGTAACGCACCTGCACGAGGGTGTTTCCGATCACATCAAGCCGGTTTGCTTTTGCGAGTCGAGCCATCCCCTCGGGAGTAGTGCCGAACCAACGTGGTCCGGGGCCGTAGCTTCTGCCCTGGAACTCAAAGTCAAACTTCCTTCCTGGTCCCGGCTTTGTGAGGTTCTCGGGCCTGTAAAACTTAGCGCCGTCTGCGATCAGGTTTTCTCGGTTGTCTGTTTTTTTGCTGAATCCAAGGCGGCGACCGTCAGGCATCACATATTTTCGGAATAGGTCAGCCTCTTCAGCGAGTTCAAGAGAGCTAAAAAGCTCGCGGTATTTTACCTCACCCGGCTTTTTGCAATACCAGACGAGGTAATCGAAGCTGGTGCTGAGACGCCCTGAAGCAGCTAAGCCGGACGTTTTGCTAAAGGCGATCATCCCCAAGAAGCAGTCTTCGCCGAACACTTCATCCATCAAAGAGCGAACTTTATGCACATTTTCGTCGCTAATTTGCACGAAGATGGAGCCGGAATCGGTGAGGAGATCGCGGGCGACGGTGAGCCGATCCCGCAGGTAGGTGAGGTAGCTGTGGATGCCGTCGCGCCAGGTGTCGCGGAAGGCTTTGACCTGCTCGGGCTCGCGGGTGATTTGGTCGGCCTTGCCGTCCTTCACGTCGCGGCTGGTGGTGGACCACTGGAAGTTGCTGTTGAACTTGATGCCGTAGGGCGGGTCGAAGTAGATGCACTGCACGCGCCCGCGCAGGCCCTCGCGCTCGGCGAGGCTGGCCATGACCTGCAGCGAGTCGCCGAGGATCATGCGGTTCGACCAGTTCTGGTCGTGGGCGTAGAACTCGGTCTTGTCCGCGCCTTTGGGGATGCCGTTGAAGTCGTGGAAGAGGTCGAACTGCGCCTCTGGCGCGCTTTCCTTTGACTCGCGCAGCAGTTCATCGATCAGGGCTTTCGGGTGGACCTTCTCCTGAATGTAGAGCGGCGGGGCATTGACCACGAGGTCGCTCCAGTCCTGCTCGTCCTTGCCACGCCACACGAGCTGCGGATCGAGGTCCGTGTCGCGCGGGTAGCGGATGCTTTTGTTTTGCTCGACCTCGCTCTGCACGATCGACTGCTGTTCGGCAGACGGGATGTTCTTGCGGGTGGCATCATCATGGCGGATTGCCGCAATGACTTTAGGAGTGGCAGGCTTCTTCTTGGCGGGCATGGGGTGGGTAAAAGGGCTGAAATTTGTGGAATGTGAAAGTGATGAAGGAAATTAATCTGCGTTCATTTCCTCGTCCTCGTCATCTTCGAGGTCATCATCGACTTCGTGTTCTTCCTCATTAGAGCCATGGCTTTCAACTACAGCTTTTCCGAGTGCACCAGAGATCAAAGTCGAAAGCGCTTTTTTACGAGCGGCAAAGAATCCTTCAAAGTCATCAGCGCGTAGGTATTCTGGTTCGATGAGATGAGTGCGTAAAATTTCATCAAGGCGCTCAGAGGATAGGTCACATTTCGACTCTATGCGCTTCAGGTAAACTGAAGGAGCGTCACCGCTAATCATGATGTTTGATTTTTTAGAAAGCGGAGACTTGTTTATGATCGAATTAAAAATTCTGGGGCTTATCGAATTGTTTCTGCACCATTTCTTTGGGAAAATGTGGTGGATATCGACCTTGCTGTTGTAAAAAGTCATGAGCTCGAATCCTTTGCCGCTGATGAAATCCCGGCAACCATGTCGCATGAGCAAAGCATGGATAGCCTTGTACGCTGCAGAGTTTCTAGAACGCAACGATAAGAGCCTGTCTTGTTGAAAAATGGCGTCCTCGACGCTGCGAGGCCTATTTCCTTGATCTCTTATCCACGCAACGAGCTCTGGAACATCGCGAGCAAGCTTCGTTTCTGTGCTTGAACCATACTGCTCGCCCAAAGCTATTGCCCAAAACCATTGTGCTAACTTGTCGCGAGCCGATACGTTGTGAAAATTATTGTCAAGGATAGAGATAGCCGTCGCTAAAGCAGTGATTTGCGGAGGATAAGGAACATCCCTGGGCAGTATGATTTTTAATTCATTGATGAAATCAGCTGCATCGATGTAACCGCTCTCAACGGAATCCGCGTTTGCAATGTAGCTCTCAAGTGGCAGGGCAAGAAGAGCCTCTCTCTTACAAGTAATTTGGGGGAGTTCCGGACCCTTTACGCCTGTAGCAGCTTTCTCCTGCCTCTTTTGTATGGTGTGTAGCAATGTGCATGCTTGGAGAAAATCTGTGCTTTCAATATCTTTAAGAACTCGTCTCGGATTTTTCCTGTCATACATACGAGCCTTTCGGCCTATTTCCGCATTATTAGGCGCCCCATTCCAATCGACGCGAAGGTCAAAGCTAGAAGCGGCGTAAATCGCGGTGACCAACTCAAAAGGATCAAGCTTCTTGCCGCCCACATTTACTTTCTCAAATACCAAGCAAATGGCCTCACGGCTGTTCTTATTATCCAGGCAGATGATTGGCATTTTATAGCTCTGGATATTCTGTACTATTCCTTTGAAGAATTTCTTTTCGAGCTCTAAGCGATTGGGGTTTTTGGGCTCCCAGTATGTTCGCCATTTGAAATACCAATCAGTTTCATCAAAGATCTGGTTCAATGGGAAATGATCATGTTCGTACTCATTTTCGGGATTTGAAAGATCAAGCAGCACATCGCGCCCAAAATTGGTGCGGACAACCTTGTCTGCTGGAACTCCCAAGATTGCTTCCTCGATATTAGCAGCATCGGATGCTGCTTTTTTCATATCGAGGTAGTAGAAGCGCTCAACCTCCATTTTTTTTTGATTTCGCGTCTTAATGGGCAACTTTGAATACATCGCCTGAAACAAGGAAGTCATTCGCTGTTGACCATCTAGGAGCAGCTCCTCGGGTGCGGATCTCTCGCCAACGACTCCCGCCAATGTGCGAGGCTTAAAAGCGACTGATCCTCCTGTTTTTAATGTGAGCAATGCTCCGACAGGATATCCTTTGGCAACGGAGGCAATGAGACTTTGCACATCATCATCTCCCCACACATAATCGCGCTGAAAATCTGGAAGCTGCAGATTGCCTGCATCTACATTTTTTAGGATGTCCTTAAGATCTTCTTTGGTGCTTTCAAACATGGGTTAATTGGGTGAGATTTTGATTTAGGGCATCATTAATCATTTGATCGAAGTGTTCTTTCACTTTCGCTTCAAAATCGGATTGGATTTCATAGACATCACAAAACTCGGCGAAGGCCCAGCGGCCATGTGTGCCGAGGTGGTTCACGCCGGGCACCCAATAGGTCTTCATGGTCGAGGCCTTGGCAATTGCGTCCTCCCCACGATAGCCCTTGATTTCAACAATGAGATGAAGCGGATCATCCTGCCCATGGCCATCATCGACGAGGACAATGAAGTCGGGCAGGTATTTGTGGTTTTCCGAGCCCATGCGATAAGGCACTTCAAAATTGAGGCCATGGTTTTTCACATAGGCCAGCACTTGCGGGTGGGACTCCGCCACTCGGCAGAACTCGGCCTCCCAGTCGCTATCGAGGACGACCCAGTTGATGTGACAACGGTCGGCATGGGTTTCCCAGCGGTCGGTCTTGGAGGTGTTGAAGCGAACGTTGTTGGTCGATCCGACCGGATTGTAAGCATCCAGCAGGGCCTTGATGGGACGATCGCCAAGGAACTGGCGGGTGATGGCGGCGGTGATACGTTCACAGGCCATGTCGGCGAATTCACGATACATGAGCTGCGCGGGGTAGGTGCCGCCTTTGCAGACAAGGAATGAGTCGAGCCATTGCTTGGTGATGCGCTTGAGTTGGCCGAATAGGTGCAACTTCGGCTCGTCGCCGGGGTCACGAAATTTGGTGTAAAGCAATCGCTGTGTGAGGTGGAAGAGAAGCGTCGATGGCCTCATGTCGCCAAGATGCTCGACGGTCAGATCCACGGCCTCGCCGATGATGCCCGATGTCTTGGTGATGGTCGGGCCGGTCATCTCGGGTGTGAGAGTGAGGGTTGAGTCATCATTGAACTCCGCAGAGAGTTTTTCCTCGGGAAGTTCGACACGATAACCCTCCACTCGCGGGAAGCGGATCTCAAGGTGGTCGCGCTCAGGCCGCACGGCTCTCACCTGAATGGTTTCGCGCGGCTTCTGCGGTGGCGCAATGACTGGCTTGGCAGTGAAATCAAATGGGATGCCAAGCACATCGGCATACTCGACATTGAAGAGCCCATCGTCATTGAGATCATACGACTGGCGGCGTAGCGCGCGACCAATCACCTGCTCACAAAGCAACTGCGTGCCGAAGGCACGAACGCCGAGAACGTGAGTGACGGTATTAGCATCCCAACCTTCGGTGAGCATGGAGACGGAGACCACGCAGCGGATGGAGCCTCCGAGACTGCCATGTTTGCCCACCGTGTTCATGACCTCGCGCAGAAGCTCTTGATCGGTGAGGTTTTTTCCAGCAAGCGGATCTCCGGTGCGTTCGATCAGTTCGCGGCGGAATTTGTCGATCTCATCCGCTGCCATGTGGCGGAAACTGTCATCGAGAGCTTCGCCGGACTCAAGTTGCTCACTGTCGATGAGAAGGGTGTTGGGACGCGAAAGCGGATTGCCGGTGGTTTCATCAAAATTTCGGAACAAAGCCAAAGCTCCGTTTTGCAGCTCGGTGCTTCCATCCTCTTTCTTTCGTTGGAAGCCGGAGATGTAATCGTAGACCAGCTTGGATGTGGCGGTGTTGTTGCACACCACAATGAAACAGGGAGGAACACGAATGCCTGCCTGTTCCCAAAGGCGATAGGTTTTTTCGTAATGCCCGTAGAGGGCCTCCAAGGCGGTCTTGAGCAAAGTGGGCAAGGCCAATGGATCAAGATCCTCTTTGGAGCCCCTGCCTTTCTTGGGCATCTTGCTGCGAATATTTTTCCATAGGTCGCGAAAAATTGGCATTTCCTCGCCTGGGAGATTCTGCGCGACCGGCACACGGGGCAGCTTGACGATGCCGCATTCGATGGCATCCATCAGGCTGAAGTCGCTCATCGTCCATGGGAACAAAGTGCCTTCGGCGTAGCCTGAGCCAGCAAGAAAGAATGGCGTGGCAGAAAGATCGAGCACTCGGTTCACGCCCAACTTGCGATTCACAGCCTCAAGGCCGGATATCCACAAACGGGCAGCTTCATTATTTTTTTCTGCCTCTTTCTTTTCCTCGCCGGTCAGAGCTTCATCATCAGCCTCCGGCGGTTTTTCACGATAGCAGTGATGCGCCTCGTCGTTGATTGCGAAGATGTTTTTCATGCCCATCAAATCTGGCATGACGCGTTGGATCATCTGGCCTTCGGTCTCACGGGTCTGAATGTCTTCACCCGTGCGTCCCTTGAGAAGTTGGCGGCCGCCCTTTGAAATATCGATGCGCTCACGGAGCTTGAATGCATGATAGTTCGTTATGACCACTTTGGCGCGCTGAATGTCTTCCAACATGTCGTGTGGCACCAACTCACGGGTGAGATAATAGTTTTCTGGATCGTTTGGCTGCAAGACGCGCAGTCGATCACGAATCGTAAGGCCGGGAGCAACGATCAGGAAGCCGCGAGTGAATTGTTTGCTACCGGGTCGACGAACCGCATTGATCGTCTGCCACGCAATGAGCATCGCCATCACGGTGGTCTTGCCGGCACCCGTGGCGAGTTTGAGTGCCAGTCGATTCAACAACGGATTGGCATCCTTGTTTGCGCTTTCAAGATAGGATAAGAGTCTTTTACCGGCAGTTGAATGCGGTGCCACTTCGGAAAGCCAAATCGCGGTTTCAATCGCCTCAACTTGGCAAAAGAACGGTCGCTGATTGCTATAAGGGTGATGCCTCCAATGCTGAAGCAGTCGAGCGGTTTCAGGAGTCACGCCCCATTGCGAGGGAGCCAAGTTGCGCCATGTATCCACATGGCCCCGCACCTCGTTGATGATGGATGTGGAGTCGTATTGCTGCTTCGTCGTCGACAAGCCCTTGCCTTCGTCCAGTGCCATTTCCCCTTGGCCCGAAGACTTGCGCTTTTTTGGATTGGGAATAGGCGTGATGAATGAAGCTTTTCGGCGAGAATCGATGATGCGTTGCGTTGGTTGCCCAGATTCATCCAATTCCCAATGCTGTGATGGGCGCTCATAGGGAGAGTTCAGAATTGGGCGATCAAAAAAGGGATTGGACATGGAAAAGTGTGAGTGAAATTTCAAAAAGCCCCCGTCGACGGTTTTTCCGCCTCCCAATTCCCCAGGACTTCTCCGAGGACAACGGTGTAGGTGAGGTTGCCGTGCTCAAGGTCTACATCGGGGAGGAATTCGTCGTCGAGGGCGGAGAGCAGCGGTTGGATGTTCGATTCGTCGAGGCCGGAGCCCTTGAGGATGATAACCGTGCCGGCGATCGTGCCATTGGCGAGGTAGTGGAGGTCGACCGCCGCGACATCATCCCCGCCGCGCTGGGCAAGAAATCGTTCGGACGAAGCCGTGCGGAGGGTGCGTTTCCAGGTGAGGTTCATGTGAGGGAGGTGATGATCCAGTGGGAGAGCGCGAGTGAGCCCGGAATGGCCGTCATGAGAACCAGGCAACCGCTGCCCCGGTAGCCCACGCCGGTGCCGGGGACGCTGAAGGCGGTGTAGCGACGGCCGCGGGAGCTCTTGCCGACCCGAAATCCCCGCCCACCGACCGAATAGCCGACGCCCGAGCCACTCAGGTTCACCCTGAATGGTCCAACATTGACGGATTTTCGGTAGAAAAAGCCCATGGCAGGGTGCGTACGATGTCGTTAGTGCAACCAGCACTAGCAGCTAGGGTGGGACAAATTCTGGTACAGGCAGAAAATTTCCGAAAAAAGTTTCGGTCCCTGCCTATCCCGCATTTGCGTGTGCCCTTAAAACACGCTGCTCCCCTGCCCTCAAGCCATTTCGGGGTACATGGCCTCCGAAAAATGGAACCAATTCGATCAGCTTCCAAAGCAAAGGTCATCGGCCACCCTTAAAAAGCCATTGGCGAACATGAACTTCTTGATGACGTCGTGACCATCGGTCTCTTCCCAACAAAGAAAACCTTGGGCAATTCGTTCTTCCTCCAGCTTTTCGTGGAGCTTGGCCCGATGCTGCTCCAACCATTCGAGAGCTGCTTTTTCGTGCCCGCCTAGCTCAAGGCCGCAGATTCGGAGTGGCGGTGTTTCGTCGGCTTCGAAGAATGCCCCTTCGGGCGTAAGCCAACCACGCTGCCCGTCCAATGAAAGCGCTTCAGCGAGCAGAATCAGTTCGTCTTTTGGCAACGGGGGATCATCCATCGTGCATAGCGTTCAACCACGCTGCTCCCCTGCCCTCAAGCCATTTCGGCTTTTCCGCTCAGGCGCGTAAGCACCTTTTCCGGGCTGCGTTTCCACTCCTTGGCCATTTTCAAAAGCTCCTGAGGAACAAGGGCTTGCACCTCCTGCTCGTTGGGTTGGCTTTCACCCGAAAGTGCCTGACGAATCAATCGCGAGAGGAATTGCCCGCGTAGCCCGATGCCATTGGTGGCGATTGCGTGGAGAAAATCATCAATGAGGTCCTGATGGCGCTGGTGCATCAGTGCGATGGCTGCGGTGACCGGATGGGGTTTGCCGATGAGAAGTTGGTAGCGGGCGAGGCCAATCCAAGCGGCATTTTCGCTGGGGTAATCGAGGACGCCGTTTTCGATTTGGCCGTTGAGGGCGTCGCGAACGGGCTGTGGCATGGCGATGGATTGTGTGATGGAGCGGGACATTGAGGGGATGTGTTTAAGATAAGTTGATATTGGGTGTTCCAGGGGTGTTCCTGCGGTGTTGATGCGGTGTGACCGCGGTGTGACCGGTGGCGGCTTTATTT
>JBKDYW010000018.1:0-2174 GCA_046308575.1 Verrucomicrobiota bacterium | reverse complement strand
CTCGCATGGCGGGAATACCTCGAGGACTACAAGCTCGACATCGTGCCGGGCGGCTACCTCAAAGGTGAGTCATGGGATGGCGAGGCCGGCGTGGATGCGCATGGACGCTTGGTGCCGTCAGGACAAACATCTGCCTGCCCATTGCGCATCCTAACGGTGGATTGCCAAATGGACCACATGTTTCTCGTGGTTCGGGCATGGGCTGAGGATGGATCAAGCCGCCTGATTTGGGACGAGCGCGTGCTTACCTACACCGATGTCGCCAGCATCCAGGAGCGATTCGGCGTTCATCCAAACCTGGTTTTCATTGATGCCGGATATGCCACCTACGATGTCTACCGCGAATGCGCATCACATGGATGGACAGCACTCATGGGCGACAAGCGGGCGACATTCACGCACAAGGTGAAAGGCCGCAAGTCGATCGAACGGTTTTACTCACCCCGCCGCAAAGTGGTCCTCGGCCGCGGTCAGAGTTGCTCGGTGTTTTATTGGAGCAACCTCAACATCAAAGACACGCTTGCCCGACTTCGCCGCAATCAAAACCCGGACAATGGCCCGGTGTGGGAGGTGCCGGACGACATCGATGAAGACTACCTCGCCCAAATGGAAAGCGAACACCGCATCAAAAAAAGCGGCAAATGGATGTGGGAGCGGATCGGATCGAGGCCGAATCACCTGTTCGACTGCGAGGCCATGCAGGTAGCAGCCGCCACCATGCTCAAGATTGTCGGAAGAGAGTCACAATCATCCCTTCAACCCGACCAACCCGAAGACGACGCATAGCTTCACCGATTGGCTTCGATCGACCCAGCCTGATCGTCGTCCTCCGTTGACACAGGTCGCGATTGCATGGCGCGAGGATTATTCGTCACAGGTTTCACCGCATCGGAGGTGCTCGCCATACAGAGCCGTGCCAAGGCGCTCCTGCTGGATGGCAAGACAATCATGAGTTGGAACGATTCGGACACCAATGTGACCAAGCAATTCACCATGCCCGTGGACCAGGTGCTGGAGGAATGCGCCCATGCCCTGCGAATCCTTGATCCATTCGCGTATGGCAAATCCCAGCGTGTGGCCGCATCCAGCGTTTCCGGATATCTCGCCAAATGAGCCGCATCAGATCCATCGCCAAACTTGTCATCCCGCCGGTTTTACAACCCAAGGCATGGGGCTCGCCGTACGAGGCCGCAAATTGGTCGCCACGCCGTGGATTTGTGCCGGGCGCAATGCCCACCGACGCTCGCAATGAACTCACACCGGGCGTTCGTACCGAGTTGGTGCGCAAATCCAGGTACCTCCACAAAAACAGCGGATTCGCTCGGGAATTGGTGGCCAACATGGCGATCTACTCAACTGGCGATGGCATCCGGACCCAAGCCCAGTCGCCGGATTCATGTTGGAACCGCGCAGCCGAGGAATACTTCTCCCTGTGGTCCGCCCGATGTGAAGTCACCCGGCGGTTCTCATTTGAGGAATGCCAAGCGCTTGTCTGCCGAGGCATGGACATCGACGGCGAGTATTTCGTCCATAAGACACGCAACGCACAAGGCGAGCCACGCATCCAATTGATCGAATCACACCGAATCGGCGACCGCCTCGGATCCACCCAAACCGTGGATGGAGTCGGCCTCGATGGCTGGGGTGCACCGGTATTTTACCGCGCTATCGAAGACAATGGTGACTTCAGGGACCTGCCGTCCGAAGCGGTGCTGCACATTCACGAACCCGAATGGGCCGGCGGAGTAAGGTGCCATCCAACCATCCAGCATTCCATCAACCACGTGCTCGATGAAATCGAATTGCTCGCCCTTGAAAAACACGCCGTCAAAGACAATGCCGATGTGGCGAGGGTGCTTAAAACGGCACGCGGCGAACTCGATGATACGGGTGACTTCGTCGTCGGCGATGGCGTGACCGGCAATGAGCAAAGCGACCCAATGTCACTGCAGCGAATCGTCGGCGGAAAGCTCGTGGCGCTCAAACCGGATGAATCGATCGAAAGCTTCCAGTCCAACCGCCCGTCCCCCACATTCACGGGATTTTTGGAACACCTCAGAAGGGATTCAGCACTGGGTGTGATCCCTTTCGAGTTCGCGGCTGACTCAAGCAAGATCGGTGGCGCTGGCGTGAGACTCGTGGTGGCCAAGGCAGACCGCCGCTTTTCATTCCGA
>JBKDYW010000017.1:0-4264 GCA_046308575.1 Verrucomicrobiota bacterium | reverse complement strand
CGGAATGAGAGGTAGAAAAATGGGAATTTAATCTCGATCACTAATGACTGACGCGTATGAAAAAAATCTGATCGATAGGATCCACGACCGCCTCTGGTCCATCACGGGCGATTGGCTCGACATCAAAAGGCCGCTTCCATCAGTCGAAAGCATAGCCGCCGACGATGGAAGCATTTCGGGAACGATGGACTGGCCGCGTGCTTGTGCGGCACTCGCCAGCAGCGAGTGGACATCGAAAAATTTCCGCAGGATACATGCGGTCAGACAGGTCGTGGAAACACTTGGACCCGTCGATGGAAGGCATTTCGGTAAATGGATTCGTGACAACGCGCCAGGTTACCTGACAGACAAACGCGTCATCTCTGTCGACTCATGGGGTGACCCAATCCGCTGGCCGGCAGGATGTCTCGGCACGCCACGCGCCTTTAGCCCCACGACTCTGCGATATCTTGCGCATGCCTTGTGGTTGAAAAAGGAAGGTTTCGTCAAACAAGGGGGCACCGTGGTCGAAATCGGCGTCGGCTTTGGCGGACTTGCTGCGATGAACGCCATCGTATCAAACGCCACCACCATGATGATCGATCTCCCGCCGGTCGCCGAGGCCGCCATGCTGCAAATGAGGGAACTCGGTCTTGGCAATTTCGCATCCATCGATCACAGCAAAGCTAAGTCTGGCGATGTCTGTTTCATTTCCAACTATGCATTCACCGAATTGTCGCGAGAAATGCAGGATGCTTATTCAGATCAATTCATCCGCCATGCCGATCGCGGTGTGATTCTGAGCAATGCCGCCGTTTTCGCGGGTCACATGCAAAGTCGTGACAACGCTCAAATCGTCAAGCTCCTCGCCAAGCATGGCATCGTGGCCATAGGAGAAAAAATCAGCAACATTCTCTGCCCAAGCGATCAATATCACGGCAATTCAATCCTGCGTTGGAAGAAGGGGTAAGTTTCAAGAAGACAGAAGACTCGAAGACACGAGACGCAAGATCAGAAGTCACTTATTTGTTTTCTTCCCCAATGACTGCTGACGAGTGATCAATGACATACTCTTCTCCCCCGATAACCAATAACTCTTCCCTCTCCGCGCCTCTGCGCCTCAGCGCGAGCTTCTCTTGCTCTTCATATTAGCATCCATTCGCATTAATTCGTGATTTCATAATCTTCATCAAACGGACCTTTGAGGACAAAAGTCCCTGCCTAAAAGAAGCGGCTTCTTCATATTTTATTCATTTCAACTTTCCGCTTTCTACTTTTCTTCCCCCTCCCCCTAATTGCTTGACATCTGAGCATTATTGAGCACTTTTGTGACATGAAAAACACATCTGTCCTCCTTAGGGCGCGAGTTCCGGAGCAACGCTACCGCAATGCAGAGCGAATTTTGGATCGTTTGGGCATGAACCCTGGTGATGCGGTCAATTTGTTGATGGCGCAAATCGAACTGCGGCAGGGTTTGCCATTTGATGTTTCGTTAGGCGGCGAGGGTCTGATTTCCTCGGATCAACAGGCGCAAGTATGGACGGAGGTCTTGGGTGAGTACTGAACCATCTGCAGGTGAAGTCTGGTTTGCGGACCTTGGCATGTCGGCAAAGAGTCGGCCCGTGCTGGTATTGGCATATCCGGAACGCGATGATGCCCGCGCGCTTGTGATTGTTGTACCGCTTACTTATCAAATTCGCGGCATGCGTGGAGAGGTGGATATAGGAAAACCCCGATGGTTGCCCAAGCGCTCCGCCGTAAACATTCAGGGACTTGCAAGTTTCGATCGTCATGTGTTGACGAGAAAACTTGGGCGTCTTGATGCTCGACCGATGGAGGAAATCAAAAGCACACTTCGTGATCTTTTGGACCTTTGAGCAACTACTTTGAGACCTCCGAGTCCTCTGCTCACTAATACGCGCCTTTCGCGGTTCATCTCTTCTTTTCGAATTTCGTGCTTAAAATTTAATGCTTCTTCTCCGCGCCCCCTTGGCGACCTTTGCGTCATGGCGGTAAAACATTCTTCGAAGAGTCGGCGCTGCGGGGCCGCATCGCCCTACCAGTTTGAAGAGATGGGCGGGCCGCCCGTGCCCCACTTTTAAAGAAGCGGTTCTTCATTTTATTCCTCATTCAAAATCCAACATTTAAAATCCAACATTTCTCTTCACCCTCCGCGTTCCTTGGCGACCTTTGCGTCTTGGCGGTGAACACTTCTTATCCCATGCGCCTCTTCACCTGCACGCCCGTCAACTTTGGTGGCGGACCCGATTTCTTTGCGCGTGACAGTGGTTTGCTTTGTCGCGGGCTTCAGTCGCTAGGGATTGATTCCCAAGCGATTATGCCAGGCGAAGCGAAGGCCAATGACGAGCCCGATCTCATCCGCACGGCATACGAAAATCTCGAATCAGCTGCTTGGTGGCGTGAACAAATGATCGATGCCTTGGTGCTTTATGCCTGGGGCCGGCCTAAGTTTCGAAAGGTGGCACGCGCGATCCATGAGGCCGGGATTTTTCTGATTCTCAATCAGGACAATGGCGGGTTCATCAGCCCGCTCGCCGGATGGCGCGGATGGCTGCAGGAAAAATGGATCATGAGCGGACAAGGCGCCGACTTTCGTTCATGGCTGCGTTTTGTGATTTCGGCTCTCAAGGAATCAAGCCTAGGCCTACTGATCACCGACCCTTTGCGCGCCTCGCATCTCAAACAGGGTAAAATTATCGCTTGCGTTTCGCCGCAGGCGGCTGAGGTGTACCGACAATTGTGCAATCGATATGGCGGTCGCGAGCTTGCGTCGAAAGTGAGGTTCATCCCGCATGCCGTTGAGCCAATCTTTTGCGATAAGGGCATCAAACGATCAAAGCAAATCATCTGCGTCGGTCGTTGGTCGGACACAGTGCAAAAACGCCCAGATCGGATGATGGCAGTCTTCGATCGCTTGTTGGTTGCAGATCAAAATGTTTCCCTGGTGATTGCCGGAGAAAGTACCAACGCCCTGCGTGACTGGCATGCATCGCTATCCGATTCAGTTAGCCCACGCGTGAAACTGGTGGGCAAGCTTGAGCGATCCGCGCTTGCCACATTGATGGCAGAATCGCAGGTGTTTTACAGCCCCTCGTCCTTTGAGAGTTTTGGCATCGCTGCAGCAGAAGCACTGTGTTCCGGATGCTCCGTTGTCGCTCATCGCTCGGTATCCATGGCCAGCTTCGAATGGTTTGTCTCTGATGATTCAGGAACTCTCGCCAATGATGACAGCATCGATGCCCATCTCAGGGCGCTCACGCACGAACTCGACGCGTGGGAAAAAGGTGACCGCAATGCTCAAACCATTTCAAAAATTTGGTGTGACCGCCTGCACGCCGATCGAGTCGCCAGAGAGGTATTGAAAACCATTCCAGCGAATTAGAACGGAAAGTTATTGGTTGTGTAATAGGAAAAATTAGCTTTTTCATCTTCTGTTTTCACTTAAAACTGAATACTTGAAACTAAACACTTCTCCATGCGCTTCACCATCATAACCCCATCGCTCAATTATGGACGCTTTCTCGGCGACTGCTTGAATAGTGTTGCGAAGCAATTGGATGAGTTGCGCACGGGTAAGTCGCGCTTTTTTGAAGTCGAGCATTTTGTCCTCGACGGCGGCTCCACCGATGACAGCGCGGAAGTAGCGTCAAGATTTCCACATGTAACATGGATCCAAGAGGCGGATGAAGGCATGTCGGATGCGATCAACAAGGGTTTCAACATGGCCACGGGCGAATGGGTGATGTGGCTGAATGCCGACGACCGGCTCAAGCCCGGCGCTTTGGCAAAGGTCATTGATGAGCTCGATAAAACCAATGCCGATGTGGTTTACGGTGATTGGGACTTCATCGATGAAAAGGGGTTTTTCTCACGGCATGTGACCGCACCCCGCTGGTCGTTGTTCGTCCATGTGCATCATCATTGCTTCATTGGCTCGACCGCTGCTTTTTACCGGCGCTCGACGGTGATCGATGCGGGCCACCGGCTGCGAAAGGATTTTCACTATGTGATGGATGGTGAATTCTACGCACGACTGCATGCCGCTGGAAAATTATTCCAGCATATCGGCGTAACCGTAGCCGACTTTCGCCTGCACGGCAGCAACGCATCGCAGCGCCACCTTGGAAAAACTCGCGACATGGATACCATCCTTGCCGCAGAGAAACAACATGTTGAATCCCGAGCCATCCGTCGCGCCTACGGCATCACGCTGTTCAATGATCCCTATCTCAATGGTCTGATCGATGGCATCTTGTGGATTGCC
>JBKDYW010000016.1:0-27537 GCA_046308575.1 Verrucomicrobiota bacterium | reverse complement strand
CGGGGCATGAACTTGCCAGCATCGGGTGGTTGGCTAGGCTGGGGGCGTGAAGAGTGAGTTTCCAGTATCACCGCCGAGGGCATGGGCGGAGATTGATTTGTCGGCCTTGCGGCGGAATCTTTTGGTCGCGCGTGAGAGTGGCGGGGCTGAGGTGATGGCGGTGGTGAAGGCCTCGGCTTATGGTCATGGCTTGGAAAAAGTGGCCAAGGTTTTTGCGGATGAGGGTGTGGCATTTCTGGGGGTGGCGAATGTCGGCGAGGCGCGGCGGATTCGCGATGCGGGCATTGATGCGCGGATTTACCTGCTGGGTGCGACATGGGATGCCGAGCGGGCGGAAATTGTGGCGCACGACTGGACGCCCTGTTTGTCGAGCATCGTGGAGGCCGATCACTTCAATCAGCTCGCCGCTGCGGCAGGTCGAAAATTGAAGGCGCATCTGGCGATTGATTCCGGCATGGGGCGTGGTGGTTTTCTGATTCAAGAGCTTTCCAAAACGATGCCGGTGCTGGAGCGAATGGAGCATCTGGAGATCGAGGGCATAGGCTCGCATTTGCCATCGGCTGATGAAGATGAGGCATTCACGCGGCGGCAGATTGAGGATTTTCGAAATCTGATCGAATCGCTCGGTGGTGAGCGACGCTTCAAGTGGCGGCATCTGCTTAACAGCGCGGGTTTGCTCGGCTATGACAGCGACCTTTGCAATCTCACTCGACCGGGGCTGATGCTTTACGGCGCATCGCCGCTGGCCGAACATCAGGGGAAACTCTCGACCGTGATGAGTTTGAAGTCACGCATCACTCTGGCGCGCTGGCTGCCAGCGGGGCACGGGATTTCTTACGGGCGGGACTTTGTCACGCCTAAGGCGACCAGGGTCGCGACGGTGGGTATCGGCTATGGCGATGGTTATCCGCGTCATTTGTCGGGAAAAGGTGCGGAGGTTTTTGTCGGTGGTCAGCGCTGCCCGGTACTCGGAAGAGTGACGATGGATCAGATCATGATCGATGTAAGCGCCGCGCCGGAAGTGAAGGAAGGCGATGAGGTCGAGCTATTTGGTCCCAGCATCCCGGTGGTCGAGGTCGCGGAAAAAGCTGGCACGATCGCCTGGGAAATTTTCACTGGCATTACCACGCGAGTGACGCGGGTTTATGTTTAGAGCATTTTGCTCAAATCTGTAGTCGGTGGTTGGGGTTAGGTGTGGTAAATTTGCGGCTTCGCCGAGTCTTCAAAAAGAGCGGAATCTTTTGTCCATGGCTGCGTTGTCGCTCAGTCGTGGATGTTTATCCACTCCATCGCAACGCCTTGCCCTGGCCAAAATCTTCTCGCTCCACCGGCTCCACCTTTTCGCAAACTGCTCTAGGAGCATCACGAATGCGCGTTGCGTGACATGATGACAAAAAAAACACCCGGCTGCCGCGAGGGTAACCGGGTGTAGGGTAAAAATTAGGGTTGTGAGGGATTACCAGTCACCGCCGCCGCCACCTTTGTAGCCGCCGCCGCCTTTGTAACCACCGCCGCCACCACGGCGATCGCCGCCGTAGCCGCCGCCACCGCCTTTGTAGCCACCGCCGCCACCACGGCGATCACCGCCGTAGCCGCCGCCACCGCGACGCTCGCCACCGTAACCACCACCACCGCCGCCACGACGCTCACCACCAAAACCACCCGAGCCGGGAGCTTTCGGTTCCGATGCGTTCACGCGGAGTGCGCGGCCTTGATATTCGAAACCATTGAGGGCTTCGATCGCGGCATTGAGTTGGCTTTGATCCCCGAGGGTCACAAAGGCGAATCCTTTGGATCTTCCGGTTTCGCGGTCCGTGATGATCTTGACCCTTTCGACGGGCCCGTGTGAGGCGAAGAGGCCGGTGACGTCTTCTTCAGTAGCGGAGTAGGGCAGGTTGCCCACATAGATGTCCATTTTGTCTTTTTCTAGTCACGCCATCACTATCATCACTTCCTGAGACCATGGCGTTGGAGACCAGACGAAGCGCTTCATTCTGCAAGGGTGCAGCTTGAACAAACGACTTTATAAGGGGACGAGAAGCCGATTGCAAGGTTTCTTTTTGACGACAAAAGCGCCGATTTGTCATGGATTCGGGGCTTTGTCGCGGGCTTTAGAGGGCGCGGCGGGGGCGGCCGGCTCTGGGGCGGGTGGGGGCGAGAACATCACGCTCTCCCAGTTTGGTTTTTTGAGCGGTCCGGATCCGCGGAATTGGAACATCCCGTAAAAGGGCTTGAGCGGCAGCGTGATGAGGCCGAGCAAGCCGCGGGCATTCATGCGCATGGTCATGTCGAAAGCCTGGGTGTCGAGGTTGATCGATCCGTCGCCGGTGAATGCCAGCGACTTGGTGGAGGTGTTGAAATCGCGCGTGCTGAGGATGCCGTTGCGGATCGTGAAATTGCAGAAGGCGTTGGCCGCGTATTCGAAGCCGGCGTTGCGGTTGTTGAGCACGGTGCTGACGAGTGGGCTCAGCGGGCCAAACATCGGCACGGAAAACAGCTCGGTGTTTTCCATCGCGAGGATGCCTTCGCCGTTCATAGTGCTGACTTCCCTGTTGGCCATCGTGAAACCGATGCGTCCGGTGACTTGCCCGCCGCCTTTCATGTTGAAGCCGTAGGTGTTGGAAAGCTCGGGAATCGAGAGCGAGGTCCAGCTCATTTCGCCGACAAGTTTTCCGTCGCCGAGGAAATCGTATCGCGACTTGATTTCGCCGTTGCATGAGCGCGCTTTGAGATTGTCGATGAGCACCCGTCGGTTGCGGATGCCGATCGTGGCGGATGGCTTGCTGAGCGTGATGTCTTTGCCGAGGAAGATGTAGTTCGCGGCCGAGTCCGAATCGAAGGCGATGTCGAGTGTCGTGCGCCCTGCTGGTGTGACATCGACCTTGCCGGAGCCGCGGATGTTTGGTGGCTGGTGAAAGTGGTAGGCTTCGAGATTGTCGGCGATCTTCGGTGCGAAGAGTCGGACGAGTGGAGCTGCCCAGAAGGGACCGCGAACATTAACGACCTCGACGATTTTTTCGGGCGCGTTGTATCGGATGCGCTCAATTTCCGCGGTGCCGGTGTTGTTGCCATTGAAGGCTATGCGCAAGGGGTAGTCGTTGTAATTGAAAACAACAGTGCCCTTGCTGAAGTCGAGTTCGTGATGGTTCAGCTTGAGGTCGCAAGCGGCGCTTTCGAGCGGCACACCGCGGAAGTTCATGTTTTCGACCGAGGCCTTTCCTTCGTAGTGCCATGCGTGTCGATCTTCGGCGCTGCTGGTGCCTTCGAGGACAACATGACACTTGGCGCCCTTGCGTTCGGAAAAGTCATTGATGACCTTGGCCAGCGGCTGACCAATGAAAAACGGATGAAAAACTTTAGCAGGAAAGGTGGATTCGATCGCGACGCGGCGGAGTGGTCCGTCGATGAGAAGTTTTCCGGTCGCCTTACCATCGGGGCGGGTGATCAGGATGTCTTTGAGGAAAAACTTGTGGTCTCGCATTGCGAAGGTGCCGCTGAAGCTGTCGAAGCGGGTTTCGCGAAAAACAAGTGACTGCAGGCTGGCGCGGCCGATGGCCTCGATGAGCGGTGGGCCATCGGGCTGGAGTTGGAATTCGCCATTCGCTTCAAGTTGCTGCGGGCCTTCGACGCTGAGTCCGCTTGGCTGTTTGATGTTGAGCCATGCCGACAAGAGCGATGGGATCTCGACGGATGAGATGAGGTCGAAGCGGCCCTGGCGTTTCCCGATGTCGTAATCGGTGCGGGCGTCGAGTTCACCGGCTTTGTCGGTAGCTTTGAGCGATGTGATGGTGAGAAGGTTGTCGGCGAGTTCGGCTTCGGCGTTGAGGGTGTTGAGTGCGTGATGGTTTTTTTCGATGCCCTCGGCATCGAGGGTCAATTTTGCGCGAAACGATTCGTGCCGATTGGCATCACCTTCGAGATAGATGCCGAGCCGCGGTGGTGAAGCGGGATCAAAATGCCAGGTGTTGAGTTGTTTGATGATTTTGGCGATGAGCTCACGGCGTTGACTGAGTTGTTCCTGATCTTGCGGTTTTGACGCGTCCTGTAGGTAGCCGATGATGCGCGCGTTGAGGCTGACCTCGATGCCACTGATCGTGCCCTTGGTGTCGCGAATTTCCAATCGGCGGTCGCCGGGCATGAGGAGGGTGCCGCTGGCGTTGCGGATCTCGAGAAGCTCTGAGTTTGGATCTTCCGGTTTCACCGAGAGGGTGAGTCCGGCGTCCTTGAGTTCGATTTTCGCGAGCACGACCGCGCCGCGCGCGAGTTTGGTTTTGTCGAGGTCGATGATGATGCGCTCGAGTTTGGCGATTTCCTTTTGGCGTGATGCGTTATCAAAGACTTTCACCTTGGAGGCAATGATGCCGCGGAAGGGATTGTAGGAAAGTGCGTCGATGGATATGTGGGCACCCTGTTTGGCGATTTCACCTTCGATGGCGGCGCGCCATGAATCGGGCAGGCCACTGCGATTGAGCCACCAGAGACCGACCGGCGCGGCGATCGCGGCGGTGAGGATGAGAAGGAACGCGACGGTGCGAAGGTTCCTGGTGAGGTGGAGGCTATGCATGCGGGGCGCTGGCGAGATTAGGATCGCCGGGCATGGAATGCAACTCAGCGGATCAAGCCTGCCTCGCGAAACGAATAGTAGGGGGTGCGGCCGGGCGAGGGTTTGCCGATGATGACATGATCGAAGAAGCGCAGCTGCATGAGCTTGGATGCCTCGATGATGCGATTGGTTGCTTCTTCGTCAGCACGGCTCGGGCTGGGATCGCCAGAGGGGTGATTGTGAACGAGGACGAAGCCGTAAGCCCCGCGGGTGATCACGGGGCGCAAAATTTCACGCGGGTGGGCAGCGGATTGGTCGACGGTGCCGATGGATACAACTGTCGTGCCGGAGTGGCGCAGGCGGGTGTCGAGAGTGGCGACGATAACTTGTTCCTGGGTGAGGTGCCGAAGTTGGGGGGCGAAGATGTCGTGGATGATTTCCGCGCTGTCGAGTGGTCGGTCATGGGCTTGTTCGCGAGCGACGCGGGTGCCGAGCTCGAATGCGGCGGCCAGTTTCGATGCTTTGGCGAGGCCGAGGCCGTATTCTTTGGCAAGCTCACTGACCGGTAGACTTCCGAGCGCTCCCATCGAGCCGTATTTGCCGATCAGCGTGCGGCCGATCTCGATGGCGCTGCGGCCGCGGATGCCGGTGGAAATGAACAGAGCCATCAACTCGGCATTGTCGAGGGCGGCCGGACCGAGATGGGCAAGTTTTTCGCGTGGACGCTCGTTGTTGGGCATGTCTTGGATGCGCGTGCCGTAGGAGCTTTCTTCCAGGTCCGCAATTTGACAGAGCTTTGATGAGTTCATTTGAACAACATACAAGGACAATGGATCTAGGCAAATCGAAATGTGGGTGAAATTCTGTTAGAGCATTTAAAGACATTTCATGGCTATGGTGATGGAACGTGGCGTCCATACATTCTGTGCAATCAGTGGTCAAATACCGCCATTAACATCGCTCGGTTCTGGCACTGCGAGTTTGATGCGTTAGATTGCCCTCGTGCGCTGGACCTTGTTTTACGATGACGACTGCGGGCTTTGTTCCTCGCTGATCGCTTGGATTGGGAAACACGATCGGCGGAGGCGCATCGATTGCCTGCCTTTGCAGGGGGAAATGGCGGAAAAACGCGGATTTTCTGCGGAAATTGGCAAGGATGGTGGATCGATGGTGGTCGTGAGAGATGCAGATGGGGCGGTTTTTACCGCGAGCGAGGCATGCCTTGAACTGGCTCGGGCACTGGATGGATTTTGGCGATTGGCTGTGATTTTGCGCATGATTCCACGACCTTTGCGCGACCGTGCGTATCGGACGGTGTCGCGTCATCGGCAATCGCTTTGGCGCTGTGGCGACCGCTGTGGAGTGAGGGATTCGGCTGAAAAGGTATCGAGGCATTGAATCCGTGGCTTGGTCGACTTCGCTCGCCAGCGCAATCCTGCCTTGAAATGCCGCCCTTGGCGTGCATTCTCGCCGCCCTCCCATGGCTGGCCCGTCGTTTCAAGCACTCCCCGGATTTCGCGATTTCATTCCCCGTGAATGCGCGATCCGGAATTACTTGTTTGAGACCTGGCGCGCCGTCGCGCGGCGCTCGGGTTTTGTCGAATACGAAACGCCGGTGCTCGAGGACACGGCGCTGTATCTGAAAAAATCCGGCGGTGAGTTGTCCTCGCAACTCTTTCGCTTTGAGGATCAGGGCGGACGCGATGTGACGCTGCGCCCGGAAGTGACTGCATCGCTGGCGCGTCTCGCGGCCGAGCATCAGCGTCATTTTCCTAAGCCGCTCAAGTGGTTTGAGATCGGCCAGTGCTTTCGTTACGAGAAGCCGCAAAAGGGCCGCGGGCGTGAGTTTCATCAATTCAATGTCGATATTTTGGGCGAAGCCGGACCCGAGGCGGATGCCGAGCTGATCGCGCTGTCGATCGAGACGATGCTCGCGTTTGGCTTCAAGCGCGGTGACTTCGTCGTTCGCGTGTCGGATCGCAAGGCGTGGGTCGATTTTGCAAAAGCTCATGGCATCGATGATGCCGCGCTGCCGGATTTTCTGGGGATCATCGACAAGCTCGAACGCGAAAAACCCGAGGTGCTTGAACAAAAGCTGCGGGCCTTGGGACTCAGCGTCGGGCAGGTGAAAGATTTCATCGGCAATCCGGCGAATGCGTCTGCGGCATTCAATGCGATTCGACAGGATCTTGAATCGCGCGGCATGGGTGAGTTCATCGAACTCGATCTCTCGATCGTTCGCGGTCTGGCTTATTACACCGGCGTGGTGTTTGAGGTTTTTGATTCGAGCAAATCGATGCGTGCGGTTGCTGGTGGGGGTCGATATGACACGCTCGTTTCGACCATTTCCAATGGCGCGGTCGACATGCCCGCGACGGGTTTCGCGATGGGCGATTATGTGATTCGCAACCTCATCGAGGAGACCCCGCATGCCTTGATGCAAATGGAGGTGTGGCTTCAGCGTCATGCCGCGGCTTGCGATGTCTATGTCGTCGTTGCCGATGAAAATCGTCGGGCTGATTCGCTTTCTTTGCTCACTCAGCTGCGTCGTGCGGGGCTTTCCTCCGACATTGCGATGACCCCTGCCAAAGTCGCCAAGCAATTCCAGAGCGCCGAGCGATCGGGCGCGAGGTTTGCATTGGTCGTTGGTGCCGAATATCCCGAACTGAAACTCAAAATCCTTTCGAGCCGCAGAGAGGAATCCGGCAATGCCGCAAATGCGGTCGAGTGGCTCACCGAACGCCTGCAACAGCCCGATGGGCCATTGCTCGCCTGATCATTTTTTTCATCACAACTCATCATTTCAATCCATGCGCACCCATCACTGCAACGAAATCCGCGAATCCCACATCGGCGAAACTGTCACGCTCATCGGATGGGTCAACTCAGCCCGTGACCACGGCGGTGTGATCTTCATCGATCTTCGCGATCGCGAGGGGCTCACCCAATGCGTGTTCCATCCCGATCAGAATCCCGAGCTCGCAGCTCTGTCGCATACCTTGCGCGAAGAGGATGTGGTGCAGGTGACGGGTGTGGTTTCAAAGAGACTCGAAGGCACGACCAACGATCGCATCGGCACCGGCACGGTCGAGGTGGTGGCGAGCGGACTCAACATCGTCAACAAAGCCGATGTCTTGCCCTTCCAACTCGACAAGGATCTTTCGAACGAGGACATCCGGATGAAGTACCGTTACCTCGATCTTCGCCGTCCGCGCATGAGCAAAAACATCCGCCAGCGCAGCGTGATCACCTCGGCGGCGCGTCGCTACCTCGACGAAAGCGGGTTCTTCGAAATCGAAACGCCGATTCTTTCGAACCCAACACCCGAAGGTGCGCGCGATTTCCTCGTGCCCTCGCGACTTAACCCCGGTCGTTTCTACGCGCTGCCGCAAGCGCCGCAACAGTACAAGCAGCTGATGATGGTTGCGGGTCTGGAGAAATACTATCAGATCGCCCGTTGTTTCCGTGATGAGGATCTTCGTGCGGATCGTCAGCCAGAGTTCACGCAGATCGACATCGAGGCGAGCTTCGTCGGGCAGGAAGACATCATCCGCTTGGTCGAAGGTCTGCTTGCCGCGATGTTCAAAGCCGGTCTTGGCATTGCCATTCCGCAAAGTTTCCCGCGCATGACCTATGCCGACGCGATGGACATATATGGCTCGGACAAGCCCGACACGCGTTATGACATGAAGATCACCGATCTCGGCGATGTGTTCGCGGCGACCGAATTCAAGATCTTCCGCTCGACGCTCGATCAGGGTGGTGTGGTGCGTGCGATCAATGCCAAGGGATTTGCGGGCGTGACGACGGGTCAGATGAACCGCCTCAATGAAATCGCGATTCAGGCCGGTCTTCCAGTCAAGACGCTGGCATTCATCAAGTGCGAAGGCGGCGAGTACAAGAGCCCCCTGTGGAAGTTCTTCACCGATGCGGAAAAAGACGCCTTGGTCGCCAAACTCGTGATTGAAGAGGGCGACATTGTTTTCTTCGTCGCCGGTTCGCGTGAAAGCGTGAGCACAATCCTTGGCCGCGTGCGCTGTGAGTGCGCCGAGATGCTTGAGCTTACTAAAAATTCCGATGCTTACAATTTCCTCTGGGTGGTTGATTTCCCCTTGCTCGCGCTCGACGAAGAGAGTGGTCACTGGGCAGCGGTCCATCATCCCTTCACGCGTCCGAATGCCGACGATGTCGACAAACTTGCAGCAGGTGATTTCGCGAATGTCCGTGCTGTGGCCTACGATGTCGTGCTCAACGGCTATGAGCTTGGCGGTGGTTCGATCCGGATCCATGAAAAGGATCTGCAGGCAAAGATGTTCGAAGTGCTTGGCGTCGGTCCTGAGGAGCAGGAAGTGAAGTTTGGTCACATCCTCGATGCCTTCCGTTTCGGCGCACCGCCGCATGGTGGTCTCGCACTCGGCCTCGACCGCATCGCGATGCTCATGGCCGGTGAGGACAGCATCCGTGAAGTGATCGCCTTCCCGAAAAACAACAAAGGCGCCGACCTTATGGCCCACAGCCCCTGCCAAATCGACTTCAAGCAACTGCGCGAAGTCTATGTGCAGTCGACCTGGAAAGACCCGAAGGCGGAGAAGCCGGTGGGATGAGGATGCTGAATCGAAACGCGGAGTCGGGGAGAGCGCGGAGTGGTTCGCTGAGGAGGATGCTTTGATGCTAACCAAGGCTGATTCTTGGTCTCATAAAATATGCTCAAACGGGCGACCTCGGGATTTTTCCAGGGTGACCCGATTATGCTGTAAAATACCCCTTGATTTAATACCATTATTTGGTACCAATATTCCGTTGAACAACCGTCACCGAAGCACTTTATCCGAGATCTTCAAAAATCCGGTGCCAGCGTCGATCAAGTGGGCTGACATTGAAGCTCTACTGATTGCGTTGGATGCCGAAATCTCTGAAGGAAGCGGCTCGAGAGTTCGGATTGCGCTCAACGGCGTGAGAGCGGTTTTTCACAGGCCGCATCCGCAACCCGCGACCGACAAAGGCGCGGTGAAGTCGATGCGGAGATTCTTAACTGAAGCAGGGATAAAACCATGATGACATACAAAGGCTACGGATGCACGGTTCGTTTCGATGACGAAGCGGATATTTTTCACGGAGAAGTTTCAGGACTTCGTGATGTGGTGACCTTTCAAGGAAGGACCGTCGACGAATTGAGGTCGGCCTTTCGGGAGTCGGTCGACGACTATCTCGAATTTTGCGAAAGTCGTGGTGAGGAACCCGACAAGCCGTATTCGGGGCGTTTTTTGCTGAGGCTCGATCCCTCGCTTCATCGTCGCTTGGTCGAGTTGAGTGCTGAAGAGGGAGAAAGCCTCAACAACTGGATTGCTTCGCAGCTTGGTCAACTTGCTGGTTCCTGATGAGGGGAGGCTGAATCGAAACGCTGAGGCGGGGTGAGCGCGAAGGGTTTTCGCGGAGGGATCTCATTCCTACTTTCCTGAAGCGCCCCGATCTGCTATGAGTCCCCTTATGGCGGTGAACGAGAGTCTCATTCTTCCGGATCATTTTCAGATCGAGCCCGAGCTGCGTGAGCAGTTGAGTGGCAGGCCTGGGCATCAGCGTTGTGTCGAAGGCAATGGTGAGTTGTTGTTGGTCGTGCACGAGGTGCCGATGCCGGGGGTGCCTGAGCGGGATCCGCTATATTTTTGGAAGCGCATTGATGGGACTTGGATGCAGGCATCGGGCGAGGGCTTGAGTGGTCTGGGTGATTTGCTTGAGCGCTATGCGAAGACCATCGATGCGCATGAGGAGACGGTTGAGGAGGCGGACACGGCGGCGGAAATTTTTGGGATCCTGAGGCATTCGGGTCCGCTGTTGCGCACGAGCCGCAACCTTGTCGCCGCACTTGAACAGGTGCTGGCGATCGATGCCGATGATCGTGGGATCATTGCTTACCGTGATCGTGCGAAAGAAATCGAACGCGCGGCGGATTTACTCAACTCCGACGGCTTGATGACCCTCGAGTTTTGGCGCGCACAGCGATATGAAGAACAGGCGAAGTCGGCGAGCCGATTGAATCGCATCGCGTTCCGGCTCAACTTGCTTGCCGGATTTTTCCTGCCCTTGGTCGCGCTTGGTGGCTTGTTCGGGATGAATGTCGATTTGCCCGATTTTGTTCAGCCGATGTTCTGGGGTATTTTTGTGCTGGGCCTTATCATCGGCGGCTTCCTGCTGTGGATCGTCGGTAGGCAAACCGGCAAGTCATGGGAGGATGAGGACCGGGAGTGAATGGAGAAGAGGGGCTCGCGCGGAGACGCAGAGGCGCGGAGGTTGGGTGAAGAGCTTATTTGACCACTGATTTCGCTGATTTACTGATGGAAGAGAGTTGGTGCCTTCGGCGCTGATCCTGATTTATCAAATCAGTAAATCAGTTTAATCAGTGGTTCACTTTAACAAAATGCCGAATGTGGTGGGCTAAGAAATGAAAGCCATTCGTGCCCTTCGTGCTTTTCGTGGTTTATATTGAGTTAGGCTTGGCGGTTGGAAATTGCGGAATTATTTGGTGATGATTTTGTTCCGCCATGTCGCTGCGCTCCATTGCCGCCACGGTCAGAATCACCCAAGTGATGGTACTTTGACTGCGGTATCGACATCGGCGGAGTAGTCGACGCCGTTGAGGCCGAAGCCGAAGAGTTTGAGGAAGCCTGCTTGGTAGCCGTCGAAGTCGGCGATCTGGCGGAGGTTGTCGGTGTTGACTTCGGTCCAGCGCTGATCGACGAGTTTTTGCACGGCGGGGGCCATTTCCCAATCATCGATGCGGATGCGGCCGGCTTCGTCGGGTTGGGGATTGCCGTTGTAGAGGTGGTCGCGGAATAGGCGGTCCATTTGCTCGATGCAATCTTCGTGGGTGCCTTCGGCCTTCATGACCTTGTAGAGCAACGAAATGTAAAGTGGCACGACCGGGATCGCCGAACTTGCTTGGGTGACGAGTGCCTTATTCACCGAGACCCATGCCTTGCCGTCGAGTGGTTTGAGTTTGGCGTCGAGTTCGCGCTGCACGCGTTCGAGGTCTTCCTTGGCGCGGCCGATGGTGCCATTTTTGTAAATCGGCCAGGTGATTTCGGGTCCGATGTATGAATAGGCGACTGTTTGCACACCCTTGGCGAGGAGGCTTTCGGCGAGCAGCGCGTCGATCCACATTTGCCAATCTTCGCCACCCATCACGGCGACGGTTTGCGTGACATCATCGCCCTCGGCGGGTTGGATGGTGATTTCATCCACGACGCCGGTGCTCGTGTTGAGGTTGCGGTTGGTGTAGCTCTGGCCGATCGGCTTGAGCACGGATTTGTAGACTTCGCCGGATTTTGGATCAGTGCGGCGTGGTGAGGCGAGGCTGTAAACGACGCAGTCGACTTGGCCGAGGTCGCTTTTGATTGCGGCGATCACTTCGGCCTTCATCGCATCGGAAAAGGCGTCGCCATTGAACGAGCGTGCGTAGAGTCCGGCGGCGCGGGCTTCATTTTCGAAGGCGGCGGAGTTGTACCATCCGGCGGTGCCGCACTTGTCGGCTTCGGCGGGTTTTTCGAAAAAGACACCGATTGTCGAAGCGCCCGAGCCAAAGGCGGCGGCGATGCGTGAGGAGAGGCCGTAGCCGGTGGAGGAGCCGATCACGAGGACCTTCTTAGGTCCGTTGGCGATGGAGCCGCGATTTTTCACGACGGCGATTTGCTCGGCAACATGCTTGGCGCAACCGACCGGGTGAGCGGTGGTGCAGATGAATCCACGGACTTTGGGTGTGACGACCATATGGACGCGAAATTATCCGTCAGCCGCGTGATGGCAATCATGATTTGGCGGCGATCCTCCTAGCCAACGCGTGCTTGCCGCTGGCTGCCCGAGGGTTTAACCAAGGGCATGCCTTTGCTGCTCGGAGTGAACATCGATCATGTCGCCACGCTGCGTCAGGCGCGCTATGCGGGCAGCGAGTGGGCGCACAATGCCGAGCCTAGCCCGCTCGATGCCGCGCACGATGCGATGGCTGGCGGGGCCGATTCCATCACGGTCCATGTCCGCGGCGACCGCCGACACATGCAGGAGGCCGATGTGATCCGGATCCGCGCCGACGTGCCGCTGCCATTGAATTTTGAAATGGGCGTGACCGATGAGATGCTCGGCATGGCCAAAAAAATCAGGCCGGATTTTGCGTGTTTGGTACCCGAAACGCGGCAGGAAATCACCACGGAGGGTGGGCTTGATGTGGTGGCGGGATTTGCAAAAACGCGTGATGCGGTGGCGGTGCTGAAAGGCAAGGGGATTAAAGTCAGTTTGTTCATCGATCCTGATGAGGCACAGGTCGAAGCTGCGGCGCAATGTGCGGCCGACATGATCGAGTTGCACACGGGATGTTTTGCCAACGCGCAGGGCGATCAGGTCGATCGCGAGTTGGAACGCCTTCGTCGTGCGGCGGTGATCGGTCATCAACTTGGACTGCAAGTGAACGCCGGTCATGGCATCAACTACCGCAATGTCCATCTCATGATGAGCGTGCCGCATTTGGCGGAACTCAACATTGGCCACAGCATCATTGCACGGGCATTGAAGGTCGGCCTCACCGCCGCGGTGGGTGAGATGAAACAATTAATGGCCGGCTACAAGGATCAGGCATCATGAGAGTCGCGGGCATTGGCATCGACATTGTGGAAATCGCGCGGATCGCCGAAAGCATCGAGCGTCATGGTGAGTCGTTTTTGTCGCGATTGTTCACGGCGAATGAGCGTGATTATTGCGAATCGCGTGCGATGCCGGCGATGCACTATGCAGCGCGATTTGCGGCCAAGGAGGCGGTGGCCAAGGCATTTGGTACGGGCATTGGCGAACGCGCGGCATTTCTCGATTTGGAAATCATCAACAACTCCGCTGGTGCGCCACAGGTGGTGCTGGGCGGCTCCGCCAAAAAGCATGCGGACGATTGCGGGATCACGGAAATCCAGGTAAGCCTCACCCATTCGCGCGAGTACGCTGCGGCCAATGCCGTGGTGATCGCCGGATGATTTTTTGCAAAACCATTTCATCATTCAAACCATCCGATGCAACGTCCACGCCGCAACCGCCGCAGCTCCGCCATCCGCTCGATGGTGCGCGAGACATCCCTCGAGGTTTCGAATCTCATCCTGCCGCTGTTCTTTCACGAGGATGCGGAGGATGTGGCCATCGAGTCGATGCCCGGCGTGACGCGTTGGTCCTTGCAAGGCTTGGTGCGCGAGGCGGGCGAGGCTCATGCGCTTGGCATTCCGGCGGTCGTGTTGTTTCCAAAGATCAATGAGTCGCTCAAGTCATCCGACGCAAAGGAGGCCTATCGCGAGCACGGCCTCGTGCCGAAGGCGATTCGCGCGATCAAGGCGGCTCATCCTTCCTTGTGCTTGATTACCGATGTCGCGCTCGATCCCTACAACAGCGACGGTCACGATGGCATCGTGAAGAAAAACGCTGATGGCTCGCTGGTTATTTTGAACGATGAGACCGTCGAAGTGCTATGTCGTCAGGCCCTGTGTCATGCGCGTGCTGGTGCCGACATCGTGGCGCCGTCCGACATGATGGATGGTCGCGTCGGTGCGATCCGGGAGGCCTTGGATGCCGAGGGATTCACTGATGTTTCGATTTTGAGTTACACTGCCAAATACGCGTCGGCCTTGTACGGTCCATTTCGCGGTGCGCTTGATTCCGCGCCGAAGGATGGCGACAAAAAGACCTATCAGATGGACCCGGCCAATGTGGTCGAAGCCCTGCGCGAGGCTGGACTCGATGAGGCAGAAGGTGCCGACATGCTGATGGTGAAACCTGCGAGCCTGTACCTTGATGTGATTTCAAAGCTTCGCGAATCAAGCTGCCTGCCGATTGCGGCCTATCAGGTGAGCGGCGAGTATCTGATGCTCAAGAGTGCATCGGCCGGTGGCTGGATCGACGAGCGCGCGGCGGTGATGGAGTCGTTGATTTCGATTAAGCGCGCGGGGGCATCGATGATTTTGACTTATTTTGCCAAGGATGCGGCGCGGTGGTTGAGGGAGGATAGGTAGTTTCAAGTGTTCAGTGTTCAGTTGACAGAGAAGAGACTTAACAAGCAGCTTCTTAATTCTCTCCCCCAATCACTGGTTTCTAATATCCAATAACTCTTCTCTCTCCGCGTCCCTTTGCGACCTTGGCGGCTTTGCGGTGAATCTTTTCTGAAGGAGTTGGCGCTGTGATGCAGATTCACTTGTGCGGCCTGCGTGAATCTTTCCACGAGCGGATGAGTTCGAGAAAGGGGGTTGCGTAGCGTTGGAGTTTGGCGGCGCCGATGCCGGGGATGAGAAGGGCCTCGTCGTGGTTAGTGGGTTGATAGCGAGCGATGGCTTCGATGGTTTTGTTGCCGAAGACCACATAGGGTGGAACTTTTTCGCGTGCGGCGAGTTTGGCGCGCAGGCCTTTGAGCAAGGAGTAAAGTTGCGGGTCGAAGCCTTGGTCTTTGAGGTCGATGGTCGGGCGAGAGGCTTCGCTGTCGGGCCAGACGAGTGTGTAGGAGGCCTCTTCGCGCATCACTGAATCGCCGAGTGGAGTGAGCGTCATGAGCGGATATTCGCCGGCGATCGTTTGGACGAGTCCCGCATCGGCGAGTGAGCGCATGAGGCTGTTGAGGTAGCCGGTGCCTTTTTCGCGAAGGATTCCGTAGGTGCTCAGTTGGTCTAGCCCTGCGCTGATGATTTCCTGCGACTTGCTGCCGGCGAGCATTTGCACGATGCGACCGCGGCCGAAGCGTGCTTCCCAGCCAGTGGCCGTGCGACGTGACATGCGGGCGACGCCGCTGAGGGCTTTCTTGACGATGAGTGCCTCTTCCTTCGTCGGCGCGCGGTGTTCGCTGGCGCTTGAGTTGCGGCAAATGTCGCAGCTCCCGCATGTGCTGGGATTTGCTTCGCCGAAATACGCGAGGATCCATTGCTGACGGCAGGTTCGCGAGTAGCTCATTTCGACCATCGACTTGAGTTTGTCGCGGTCGCGTTTTTCTTTTTCCTCGATCGCGGTTTCGTCGAGTTCGAGTTGTGCGGGGTTGATCTGCGGCTTGAGCAAGCGGGTGCCGCGCATGCGGCGTTTTGGGACATCGAAGCGCTCGATGTATCCTGCTCGGCTGAGGGCGGTGAGGGCGCTGCCGACTGACATCGAGTTGCGCACATCGGAGGCCTCGGCGATTTCCTCGAGGGTTTCGTGGACCTCGAATTCCTTATCGCATTGGTCGAGCAGGTGGCGATAAATCGAGCGGATCACCGCAGCGGTCGGATTGGCGCCATCGATGAAAAATTCCTGCGTGCGGGTGTCGGCATAATTGAAAAGCAGCTCGCAAGTGGAAGACTCGCCATCGCGTCCGGCGCGTCCCGCTTCCTGGTAGTAGGCCTCGACGCTTCCGGGGATTTCGTAATGGATCACGAAGCGCACATCCGAGCGGTCGATGCCCATGCCGAAGGCATTGGTGGCGACCGCGATGTCGGCCTTGCGGCAAATGAATTGTTCCTGCGCCTGTTCGCGTTCCTGGTCGCTCATGCCACCGTGATAGGCGATGCATTTCAGTCCCCAGCTGGCGATCGTTTCAGAAACCGACTCGACCTTTTTGCGCGTCGCGCAATAGACGATACCGGTTTTGTGGGCGGCGATGACTGACTTCATTCGCTCGTCTTTTTGCTGAGTCGTATCGACAGCGGTGATGTTGAGCGAAAGGTTTGGTCGCGAAAATCCGCTGACGCGTTCGAAGGGTTCGCGCAGGGCGAGCACGGAGCTGATGTCGTGGCGCACCACCGGCGTGGCGGTGGCGGTGAGGGCGACGCATTGCGGGTGGCCGATGGTTTTCAACGCGCGTCCGAGCCGCAGGTAATCGGGCCGGAAATCGTGACCCCATTGACTAAGGCAGTGGGCCTCATCGACCGCGAACAGCGAGATTTCGATGCCCTCGAGTGCTTTGAGAAAACTCTCGGCGCGGAACCTCTCGGGCGCGACATAGACGAGTTTCCAATCGCCGTTTTTCATGCCGTCGAGTCGCTCGCGCTGCTCGGGCCAGCTGAGGGTCGAGTTGATCATCGTCGCGGGAATGTTGCGCGCGGTGAGGGCATCGACCTGATCTTTCATCAGCGCAATGAGCGGCGAGATCACGATCGTGACGCCGCCGAAGCAGAGTGCCGGGATTTGAAAACAAAGCGACTTACCGCCGCCGGTCGGCATCACCACCAGACCGTCACGGCCGGCGACAATTTCCGAAATGACCTCTTCCTGACCGTCGAGAAACCCGCTGTAGCCAAAGTACTTCTTCAGCGCGTCGTGCGGCGTCATCAGAAGCGGTTTTGGCGGCGGGGGCGTAGGCACGGCGGGGTAGATCGGAAAAAACTGCGGGCGAGGCGGACCCTAGTTTCGCCACCTTCGATTGCCCAGCACATTTGCCCGTCGGCATTTGCGCGAGAAACTCCGATCGCTTTGCTTGCGGACTGCGTCATCCCGCGCTATGGCTTGGGCACTTTCCCACCATGAGCCAGTCACCGTTGAAAATCACCGCCTACCTCAAAACCTATTGCGGATGGAGCGAAGGAGTTCGCGCCATCATGCGCAAATACGGCCTCGAGTACGAAGAAAAGGACATCATCAAGAACCCCGCCTTCCGCTGGGAAATGGAGCAGCGCAGCGGTCAGTCGCTCTCGCCATGCGTCGAGATCAATGGTCACATGCTGCCGGACATCAGCGGCGAGGAAGTCGAGGCATGGATGATTTCCAATAATCTGCTGCAAGCCAACGATGAGGCCCCCGATGCGCCGATCAACTCCGCCTGCACGGATGAACAGCACGCAGCAATGGCGCAGGGCAAATTGCCGGTGCCGGGAAAAATCCGCTTCATTGACTGATTTTTGCACCGATTTTTTCTGGGAATTTACAGACAAAGCCCCTGAGGGGTGGCATTATTCCCATAATGACTTCCTGCGTGGCAGAAAATTGGAAGGGCTGGCTGGCCGAACACGGCTCGAAGCTGCTGCTTTTTGCGCGCAGCTGGTGCCAATCTCGCCAAGATGCCGAGGACCTCGTGCAGGAGGCTGTTTTGAAAATGTGGCATCATCAGGCCGATCGCGGTCATTTGCCGCCCGATCTTCCGCTGGTGTTTTCGACCATCCGTTTTTGCGGGCTTAATTTCCATCGCAGCGAGCGTCGGCGCAAAAAGCGTGAGGAGTCGGTGATTTACCTCAACGACTTCCAAGACATGTGGCTCGATCCGGTTCTCGAAGATGATGAGGATGCCCTATTGCTGCGCGAAAAGATCAAGGATCTGAGCCCGAAACTTCGCGAGGTGGTGATCATGAAATTCTGGGGCGGGCTGACCTTCCAGCAGATCGCCGAGACACTTGCCATTTCAGCGAACACGGCCGCTTCGCGTTATCGTTACGCACTGGAACAACTGGCGCAGGAATTGCGCGGCATCAAGGAGGACCGCCATGCACAAGCCTGACAAGCCAATGGATCCGATTGAAGAAGTGGAAATGATTCTCACTCGCCTCGCGCCATCGGCGATGAGCGAGAGGGCCGCGCGTGCGAATGACTCGATGATCGATGGCTTGGCGAGCGGTCAGATTACCGTTTCGAAAGATGCAACAAAGCGGCGTTATTGGTGGCCAACCGGCATTGCCGCAAGCCTGATCGCGGGTATTGGTTTGGTTTTTCTGGATCAACCCCAAGCCAATGCCGGCGCTGTCAGTGAATATGAAATTTTAGAAACCATTGAATCCACGAAGCGGACGCCCGATGCGGTGTGGGTCGAGAAGAGCAAAGTGATCAAGGCCAGAAAAAATGATCTAGTCATGCAAGTTGGTCGGCGCGATTTGGCCAAAACTTCTGGTAGTTTGGAATTTTGATGAGGCTGGCGCTTCCATTTTTGTTGCTGGGTCTTTGCATCGCATCGCATGCCGAGTCGACGGAGGTTGCTGGCAAACCCGTTGATGCCTCGGCGGAAAAAATGGTGCAGGGCAGATCGCGCATTGTGCCGCCTCCGCCGACGCTTGGAGTCTCACTTCAAAAGCCTGATCCGATGGTGACCGCTCAGCTGCCGGATCTGCCTGCGGGTATTGGATTTTTGGTGACCGCTGTCGATGATGGCGGGCCAGCCGCGCAGGCCGGCGTCCAAGTTCACGATGTGATTTGGAAAATGGGCGATCAAATGTTGGTCAATGAGGCGCAAATTGCAGCACTGCTGCGTCTGCATCAGCCCGGCGAGAAGGTGGTGTTTTCCGCGTTCCGCTCGGGCAAGCCGCAGCAGTTCAAGGTCCAGGTCGGCAAGCCGAAGGCGCGCTTCTCGAGTGTCTTTGCCAAGGCTGCTTCATCCCCGGAAGAGTTCGACAACACCGTCACACGTGAAGTCAGTGCCAGCGAAATGTTTGCCAAAACCACGGGCGATGATGGCGAGGCGGAGGTGGTCAAGGAAGGCGAGGGGTATCGGCTCAGCATTAAGGACAGCAAGCAGGTGGAAATTTTCACCGGAACATTTCCTGCCGACGGATCATTCGAAGGAGTGCCGGCGGCGTGGAAATTCAGGGTCATGGCCCTGAAGCGTGCCCTCGATCAGTCGATCAGCGGCGAAATTCCAGTGCTGCGCCCGCCACGCCCGCGGGTCGTGCCGCCGCCGATGGTTCCGACTCAGTCGGTCACGCCATAATTTCCGCTCGTCACGGCTGGCTTGGTGAAACATGCGAATTTCATCGGGAATGCCTTGCGTTTCGGCGGGTGGCCTCGCATCTTCCGCGCCATGCATCCCGATGTGGCGAAATTGGTAGAGGCTGGTCGCATTCCCCAGGCGGTCGGAGAAAGGTTGTCCCAACTCGCGCCCGGCAATTTTTGCGTCCACAAATCCTTCGGTGCCGGCAAGGTGGTTTCATGGGATCTTCCGGCGAAAAAGGTTGTGATCGATTTCGAGAAATCGGCCGCACAATCGATGGAGCTGCAATTCGCGTTTCAGAAAACCGAGTGGATCGCCGCCGATGATTTCAGGGCGCGTAAGATCGAGCAGATCGAGGAACTTCGCACGCTGTCGAAGAGCGATCCGGTCGACCTCCTCTTGCATGTGATTCGCAGCCACGGTGGCAGCATGACCGGCGACGCGCTTGAGAAAGAGCTTTGCGGCACGGTGATCCCTGAGGCTGATTTCAAAAAATGGTGGGACAATGCCAAGAAGGCTCTGCGTGAGAGGCGTGTAGCTGTGGTGCCGCAGAAGCGCACCGAAGCGATTGTCCTTCGTACTGGTGATGACAGCCCAGCGCAGGCGTTGATCGCCGACTTCGAGGCTGCCCGCGACATCAAGGGCATGATCCGTGCCTTGGAAGCGATCGCTGCCGACATCGGTGCGTTCGAAGGTGCGACCGATTCATTGAAGCAACTTCTTGGAGCGATCGACGAAGGAGCGAGAAAAGCTTCGCGCGTTCAGCTCGGCCAAGCGCTGCAACTTGTTGCCGCGCGTGATGAGGTGATCCAATCGTCGAAGGAACTTTCGCTGAACGATGGTGCATTGAAACTTTCCGAACTCCTGCGTGCGGCGGATCCGATCAAGCTCGCTGATGAGGCTGGCGCCTTGCCGTCGACCAGACAGCGTGCCGTTTACGAAGCTTTCCCCGAGGCATTTGCCAACTCATGGGTCGAGAAGATGGTTCGCGTGTTTGACCGCGTTGGTGCGCGCGGCGTTACGGAAATTGCCCGCATCTTGATCGACCGCAATGAATTGCCCGCGTTGAACAAGCATCTCGCCTCGGCGATCGCGCGTCGTTCGCTCGGTGCCGACGCGCTGATCTGGGTTTGCCGCGAGCGCAAGGGTGCGGCGGCCGATGTGTTTTGCCCCGATGTCGGTGCTGCAGTTCTGAATCTGCTCGAAAACGACCACCTTTCCGACGGTCCGCGCAAGACCTCGCGTTTGCAAAGCCTTCTCGGCGATGACAAGTCGCTGCTCACGGATCTCGTCGGCATCATGGATGTGAACGAGTCGCGCAATTTCGCCCGTCGCTTGATGGATTGCCCGGTGTTTGCCGATCTCGAGAGAAAGTCCCTGATGGCGCGCATCATCAAAGCCCGCCCGGAAACCGCCGAGCTGGTGAGCGGAGAAAATTCCAAACGCCCGGAAGAGGCTCTGTTGGTTTCATGGGAAAGCCTCGAGAAGAAGAAAACCGAACTCGACGAGCTGATTCGTGTGCGGATTCCTCAAAACACCAAGGACATTTCCATCGCCCGTGAGTACGGAGACCTTCGCGAGAACTTCGAGTACAAGTCGGCAAAGGACCTGCAAAAATACCTCATGCACCGCAAGAGCGAGCTCGAGCGCGACATCCACCGTGCGCGCGGCACCGACTTCAAGGGCTCGGATGCGGCGAAAGTCAATATCGGCACAATCGTCACGCTCGCCGACACCTCGGGCAAGGAAGTCGAGATGACCGTGCTCGGCGCATGGGACTCGGATCCCGAAAAGAAACTCGTTTCCTACCTCTCCGAAGTCGGCAAGGCCCTTGTTGGTCGTGCCCCGGGTGAAACCGTCGTCATCCGCGACCAAGTCACCGAGGCTCCGGAGCAGTGGACGATCCGCTCGATCCGTCCTTTCAACCCCTGATCACTCCCCAAACAAACGAAACAAGCACCATGGACTATACCACCATTGTTGAAATCCGCGGCCGCGAAGTCATCGACTCACGCGGCAATCCCACTGTTGAAGTTGATGTCAAGCTGGACGGCGGTGCCGTTGGCCGCGCGGCTGTTCCTTCGGGAGCATCGACCGGCGAGCATGAGGCAGTTGAGCTTCGCGACGGCGACAAGAAGCGCTTCCTTGGAAAGGGCGTGCTCAAGGCCGTCAACAATGTGAACAACAAGATCGCTCCTGCGCTCTTGGGTTACTGCGCGACCGAGCAATCGGCGATCGATGCCGCGATGCTCGCGCTCGATGGCAGCTCGACCAAGAAGAACCTCGGTGCCAATGCGATTCTCGGAGTTTCGATGGCAGCGGCCAAGGCCTCGGCCGCGCAACTCGGAGTGCCGCTTTACAAGTACCTCGGCGGCCCCAACGCGAAAGTCCTGCCGGTGCCGATGATGAACATCATCAACGGCGGTGCTCACTCGGACGCTCCGATCGACTTCCAGGAATTCATGATCATGCCTGTCGGTGCGCCGACACTGCGTGAGGCGCTGCGCTACGGTGCCGAAGTTTTTCACTCACTCAAGAAGGTGCTCCACGATCGCGGTCTTTCCACTGCAGTGGGCGACGAAGGTGGCTTTGCGCCAAACCTCAAGAGCGCCGATGACGCGCTTGGCGTGATTTGCCAGGCGATCGAAAAGGCTGGCTACAAGGTGGGCGACGACATCGCGATCGCTCTCGATGTCGCGAGCTCGGAATTCTTCGACAAGAAGAAGAAAGCCTATGTCTTCAAGAAGTCCGACAAGTCGGTCAAGAGCGCCGAGGAGCTCGTGGCCTACTACGCGAAGTTGCAGAAAAAGTATCCGATCATTTCGATCGAAGACGGCTGCGCCGAAAACGATTGGGCCGGCTGGAAGGTGATTACCGACAAGCTCGGCAAGACCACCCAGCTCGTCGGCGACGACCTCTTCGTCACCAACACCGAATTCCTCGCCAAGGGCATCAGCCAAGGCGTGGCAAACTCGATCCTGGTCAAGGTCAACCAAATCGGCACCCTCACAGAAACCTTCGACGCGGTCGAAATGGCTAAGGAAAATGCCTACACCGCGGTGCTCAGCCACCGTTCCGGTGAGACCGAGGACAGCACGATCGCCGACATCGCTGTGGCGACCAATTGCGGACAGATCAAGACCGGCTCGATGAGCCGCTCGGACAGGATCGCGAAGTACAACCAGCTCCTCCGCATCGAGGAGGAGCTGGGCGATGATGCCGTTTTCGGTGTCAGCAAGCTCAAGGTTCTCAAGTGATCGGTTGATCTCACGAACCATTCAAAAATCGGCGGATCCGGTAGTGGGTCCGCCGATTTTTTGTTTCCAACATGCCACATTCATCGGGCTTGGTCGGATATGGCCTTGCCTCGGTGTGCTAGGAATCGCTAATTTTCATAATCCTGCGCAAGTGCATGGAATCACAATGATTCCGCAGGTGTGCCACAAGCTTCAAACTCCACGATACCATGTTAGGCCTGAACCGATTGAGCATCCAGACGAAGATGATCCTGCTGCTGCTGGCAGTGAGTTTGTCGTCCATCGCTGTAGTGGCATGGAACAGTTATAAGTCTGGCAGAGCGGCACTGATCCGTGCGGCGGAGGATCACCTCAAGGGTGTGCAGGTGGCCAAGACCACGACACTGAAGGCAATGCTCGATTCGCTGCGGGATCAGGTCATTTCCATGTCGGACAGTCATGTGACCATCGAGGGCATGAGGGATTTTCGCGCAGCGTACAAGAGCCTCAATGCCGCGTCGCTGACGCAGGAGCAGTCTGAGAAACTCGAAGGGTTTTATGAAAACGATTTCCTTCCGAAGCTCGCCGAGCAGATCGATGGAGAGCCTGTGCTCGAGCAATACCTGCCGGTAAAGCCGGCCGAGCGATACCTCCAGTATCACTACCTTTCGAACAATCCCCATCCTTACGGCAAAAAGCAGGATTTGGAGGAATCGGAATCGGATCAATCCTCTTACGCCAAAGTTCACGAGACCTACCACAAGTCCTTTGAGCGTGCGGTGCAGATTTTTGGATTTGAGGATGTGATGCTCGTCGATGCTGAAAGCATGGAAATTGTTTACAGCTATCAGAAGACCAGTGAATTTGCGACCAACCTTGAGACGGGTCCCTACGCCAACACGCTGATGGCATCGAAGGTGCGGACAATGCGCAGCAACAATGACCGCGATGATTTCAAAATCGCTGATTTTGAGCCATACCGCCCGAGCCTTGGTAAGCCGATGGGGTTTACGGTGAGCCCGATATTTGATGGTCCGCAAATGATTGGTTTGCTGGTGCTGCAGTTTCCGATTGATAACTTCAACAAGGTTCTGACCGGCAATTTCAACTGGGCGGAGGAAGGGATGGGGCAAACTGGCGAGACCTATCTCGTTGGCCCCGACAAGACGATGCGTAGCCGCTCGCGCTTCATGTACGAGAAGCCCAAAGATTTTGTGCAACTCTTGCGTCAGAGCAGCGTGCCGACATCGGTGGTCGAGAGAATTGAAATGCAGGGCAATGTGATTTGCGCGATGCCGGTCGAGACGGAAAGCGTCGAGGCCGCCTTCCGCGGGCAGAAGGGCATCGCGGTGGTGAACGATTATCGCGGCGAGGAAACTTTGAGTGCCTACGGACCGCTTGAGCTTAATTCGTTGCGCTGGGCGGTGATCACCGAAAAGGACCTTGCCGAGGTTGAGGCGCCGATCCACCAGCTGGGACGCACGGTGCTGATTGTGGCGAGTGGTATGGCATTGGCGGTCACGCTTTTGGCACTGATGTTTTCCCATTTGCTCACTCGGCCCTTGCGTGCGCTCACCGAGGGGGCTCTGCGACTGGGTCGTGGTGAAACGGATGTGAAGGTGAGGGTCAAGTCGCGAGATGAATTCGGCGAGCTAGGCAGGGTGTTCAATCAGATGTCCGAAAACATCAAGTTGCAGACCGAGCGACTGGAGGGTCAGGTGCGTGAGAATCAGGAGCTGCTGCACAACATTCTGCCGGCTTCGGCGGTGGCGCAGCGGCAGGAGGGTGATGAAAAAGCGAACCGCGAATTTGCCGATGTCTCGGTGCTCTTTGCCGAGATCGTCGGCATGGAAGCGTTGGGGGCAAAACTCGGCGAGGCGGCAGCGCTTTCATCACTCGGCGACCTGATCGAGGCTTTCGACGAAGCCGCGGAGGAATCCGGCATCGAAAAGGTCAAGACGATCGGCGGATCCTACCTCGCGGTATGCGGACTTTCGGTCAATAGGCCGGACCATGTGCGTCGTATCATCCAGTTTGCCCAACAAATGGAGCGCATCATCGGGGTCTTCAACCGCGACGAAAAGGCTCATCTCGCCATTTCCATCGGCATCAACTCCGGTCCTGTGGTCGGCGGTGTGGTGGGCCGACGCAAGTTCCTTTATGACCTCTGGGGCGACACGGTGACGATTGCTAAAAAGCTCTCGGCCGGCAACAGCACCGCGATCCGCGTGACCTCTCAAATTCGCGAGCGCATTGGCGATCAATTCAACTTCGGTGCTTCGCACAAAATCGAAACCGAAGGCAAAGCGGCCATCGAAGCATGGGAAGTCGTCCATTGAGGCGACGCTGATCCGATACATTGACCCAGTCATGAACACGCTTCTCCAACAAACGATCTCAAACCTGTGGCCAGCCATCTTTCTGGCCGTGGGTTTTCCGGTGGTGCTCTTGATCCTCAACGAGAGTATCGCCGCTTGCAACCGGGCCGGACTGGTGCTGGCACGCACGCTGCGCTCGATCCGCAATCTTGTGGCGCCGGCGCTCGCGTTGCTGATCTTTGTGCGCTACATTATCGAGCTCCCGCAGTCGAGTGCACTCGTGCGGGTGATCGAGACCGGCTTCTGGGTGCTCTTGCTCTATGCATTGCTTGGAGTCGTCAATGACCTCGTCTTCGGATCCGCGCGTAGCGACACATGGCGCGAAAAGGTGCCGAAACTTTTCCGCGACCTCGTCCGCGCGCTGCTTGTGGCCGTTGGCGCGATGGTGATCTACTCTCAGGTCTGGGGTCGCGAAATCGAAGGTGCGCTTGCCGCCCTTGGCGTCGGATCGATCGTGATCGGCCTCGCGCTGCAAGAACCTCTCGGCAACATCGTTTCCGGACTCATGCTGCTTTTTGAGCGCCCGCTCAATGTGGGTGATTGGGTCATCGCCGAAGGTGTCACCGGTCGGGTCATTGAAATCAACTGGCGTTCGGTTCACATCGAGACCCCAACGCGTGAGCTCCAGATCATTCCCAATGTCTCGCTCTACAAAGGGCCTTTCACTAACCTTTCACGACCGACCACCGCTCGCACGGAGCGCATTGAAATCGGCTTCAGCTACGATGATCCGCCAAATCGCGTGAAGAGCCTCATGATGGGGATTCTTACCACCACCGAAGGCGTGATCCAGCAGCCGCCGCCATCGGTACGGACCTTCAATTACGCCGATTTCTCGATCATCTATCGCCTGTCCTTTACCGTCGACAGCATGGAGGACCTTCCGGAGATTCGCGACAGCATCATGACGCGAATTTGGTATGTGGTGAAGCGCGAGGGTATCACGATTCCGTTTCCCATTGCCTTTGAGTACGGCCCTGGCGAGAGCCCGACGCCGACACCACCAACACCCGCCCAACTGCTCAGTGCTTATCCGCGCTTCAAACCTGCGCTCAAGCACGAGGATTCGGAACCGTTGGTCAAGGTGTACGCCGCAGGTGAAACCGTACAAGATGCGGAGCTCAAATTCAAAGGTTTCGCGCTCATTCTCGAAGGTCGTGCGAAATTGCTCTCGACCGATGCCAATGGCAAAGCAATCCAGATCGGCGAAATCGGCGCTGGCGAATGCTTCGGCGATCAACTCACCGCCGGAGCCTCGGTCAGCGACATCGGCATCATCGCCATCGAAGACCTCAAGATCATGGTTTTTGAAGACGAAGTCATCGGCGACCTGCTCAACCAATCACCCGTCCTCGCCGATGAAATTGGCGACGCCATCGAACTCAGACGCCAAGCTGCTCAATCGGCAAGGAGGATGAGGGGGTAGGGAACTTCGAACATCGAACATCCAAGATTGAACATCGAAGTGGAAGAAAATGAAGAGGCTGCTTCTTTCATGGCAGGGACCGTTCTCCGCAACGGTCCGCCCCGGTAAGGCTACGCGGCCTCGCGTCGCCGATTTTTCAAAATAGATTTACCGATCACTGCCCCCACAAGAGGCGTTTGGTACCCCGGCTTGGATTCGAACCAAGGACCAATTGATTAAGAGTCAACTGCTCTACCAACTGAGCTACCGAGGCATGGGGTGTGGCTGATTGGCTTGGAGGCCAACGTCGCTGACATGAGAAAAGTAACGCGGTGCGCATGGGTGGCAAAGCAAAAAATTTTTGGTCATGGGGCGAAATCGCGTGACGGCGCGTAGTGGGCGATTCGGGCATAATTTCGTTGGAGTCGTGCGTCGTTTCGCGCATGACAGGTGCGCTCTCATGAGTTTTTTACACGAGTCCCGACTGACCCTGCGTTTGGCAGTGCCGCTGATGATTGGTCAGTTGAGCCAAATGCTGATGGGCGTGGTCGACACGCTCATGGTTGGAAAGCTAGGTGTGACCGAGTTGGCGGCGCTGACCTTTGCCAACTCGCTGTTTCATGTGCCGTTTGTGTTTGGCATTGGTTTGCTTTCGGCGGTGTCGGTTTTCAGTTCCAACGCGCGTGGGTCTGATGATCCGGCGAAGGCGCGAGGGAGTTGCCTTGACGGATTGTGGATGGCTCTGTGGATAGGTCTCTTGTTGTTTGCTGTCGCATGGGTCGTATCGATGCGGCTGGATTGGTTTCGTCAGCCCCCGGAAGTGGCCGCGAGCATGGTCGGGTATTTTCGAATTGTGATGGCATCGATGGTGCCGGCGCTGGCATCGATCGCGTTGAAGAACCATGCGGATGCGCTGAACCGTCCATGGCCGCCGTTTTGGATTTTCCTCGGTGGGGTTTTGCTCAATGTCGTTCTCAATTGGTTTTTGATTTATGGAAACATGGGGTTTCCGAAATTGGGATTCGAGGGCGCGGCATGGGCGACGCTGATTGCGCGGACGGCGATCTTGGTGGCGATGCTGGTGTGGCTGAGGCATGCCGGTCTGAACGATTGGGTGCCTGAGTCGTGGCTGCGCTTGGGGAAATTGGCGGGCATGAAAAAGCTGATGACGATCGGCGCGCCGGCGAGTTTGCAGATGCTCAGTGAGATTGCGGCATTTTCTGTGACGGGCTTGATCATGGGCCGTTTCGGGCGCGAGGCGATGGCCGGTCATCAGATTGCTATCACGCTGGCGGGGGTGGCCTTCATGG
>JBKDYW010000015.1:0-50710 GCA_046308575.1 Verrucomicrobiota bacterium | reverse complement strand
TCGATCACCTCATATTCGGCGCCGAGCGCCTTCATCGCGTTGAGCGTGTTGAGGCAGTCTTCGCTGGGAAGGAAATTTTTAATGGTGCAAGTGCCGTTGGAAAGGCCGCCAAGGATCGCGGCGCGGTGTGACATGCTCTTGTCGCCTGGCACGCTGAACTCCGCGTGGATTTTTGAAATGGATGTGACTCGGAACTCGGACATGGATCGGGGGCAGGCTATCTAACAGATTTGCTCGGCGTGCAACAACGGCGTGATCTCAGCCGGCTTGGAGTGGAAATTTTTTCTCCGCATTCATCGCTTGCAGCGTGTCGCGCGGTTGTTTGGCCTCGGCGAGCCATTGAAGGGTGGCTTGCTGGTCGCCGTCTTCCAGCAGGCTGAGGATCGTGTTGAGATCGGCGATGGTTTCGCGCAGCGGCGCAAGCAGCGCGGCGCGGTTTTCGGTGACGATCTCGGCCCACATGTCGGGATTGCCGGAGGCGACGCGGGTGGTGTCGCGCAGTCCGCCACCGCCGAAGCGTCCATCGGCAGGATTTTTGAGGCAAACGCGCGCGGCACTCGCAGCGATGAGGTGGGGTAAATGGCTGATGCGTGCGACCAAGGCATCGTGCGCGGTCGGGCTCATCCATGCGGCGTGGCAACCGCTCGACTGCCAACATGCTGCGAGCGCCATGCCGCGAGGGCCGGCTGATTCGCCTTCGTGCGTGAGCAGGCAGGCGGCACCTTCAAAGAGCGTCGCGCTGGTGGCCGAGAGCCCGTTGCGCTCGGATCCCGCCATCGGATGACTGCCGATGAAATCGATGCCCTTCGCCGCAAGCAGTGGCGCGAGTTCGCGATGAGGGGCTTGTTTCACGCTGCCAACATCGGTGACGAGGCAAGAGGCTGGCATGCCGGCCTCGATCGCGGCTGCGACGAGTGCGGGCATTGCACCGACTGGCACGCAAAGCACCACCAGATCGGCGCCATCGACAGCGAACTTGAGATCATCGGTGGCACCATCGATGCCGAGGGCGCGCGCATCGGCCGCCGTTTGCGCCTTGCGCGCCCAAAGCCTCACACGCGGGGCCTGCGCTTGCGCGGCGAGTGCCAGCGCGAGCGATCCGCCGAGAAGCCCGCTGCCAAGAATGCTGATGTTCGGAAAGTCGGCGTTCATTCGAAAAAAAACCGGGTCCTGTGTGTGGGACCCGGTTGGTTGAAGGTGAAAAAATCGACCGGGGGGAACAAGGCGATTAGGGAACGCGGAAATACTTTTTCTCCGCCGCAGGATAGGTCGGGTCTTGCACGAGTGTGCCGCTCGGGATGTCTCGCACATCGACCACCTTGTTGTTGTAAGGGCTGAAGACGAAGCCTTCCTTGCCAGGCACTTTACTGGCGTAGGAGTACTCGGGTTTCTTGACCGTGGTCGCGGGCTTTTCAGAAGGGCTGGTTGAAGAAGTGGCGGGCTTGTCGGTTGGTTTGATCGAGCTCTCGGTCGTGTCGGTGCCTGTGGTGCTGGTGCCATCAGCCGATGTAGTTTCAGTAGCGGCTTCCTTCTTTTGTTTTTCTTTGAGCTTTTCCGCTTCGGCTTTCTTCTCTGCCTCAGTTTTGGTCGGAGCAGCGGGCGCGGTGGCGTCGGGCGAAGACTTTTTGGTTTTCTTGCGGTTGGCTCCCTCGTCGTAGGGATAGCAGGAAGCAAGCAGGGCGCAGAGCGCGACACTGATGACCGAAGCGATTCGTGTGTTCATGGCGGTTCGATGGATGGAATGGACTACGCCGGATCCGGCAAATTTCGTGCGGCCGACTGGTGGTCATGATGCTACGGATCGGCGTGGCGTCAAGCAAGGTCCTTGCCGCTCGAGGGGGAAACTGGCGAAAATTTCCCGATGCTCCGGCTTGCGCCCGGGCCCGGAAAGCGGTTCAAAGCGCGGTAGCCATGCCGGATGCCACGATTCAAACACACGGAAAAGTGCTCGAGACGCGGGGCGCGGTGCTTTATCGGGTCGAGCTGCCGAATGGAAAAGTGATCCTTGCGCACCTGTCGAAGGAGCTCGCCGATGCGGCCGCGACATTTGCGGTGGGCGACGAGTTGCTGCTCGAGCTCACGCCGTTTGACTTCGACCAGGCAAGGATCCTGGCGCGCCGCGGCGTTTGAAGTGGATCATTCAAAATCAAACGAGCGCGGCCGTTTCGGCTGGAGCCGGAAGCGCCCGCCCCTGGTCTCGCGGAGGGGATCGAAGACCGAGTCCATGCCGACCTCTTTGATTTCATAAACATGCGCCATCAGTTCGCCGAGGCGACCTTTGGGGAAACCGCGCTCCTTGAACCATGCGAGGTATTCGACGGGAAGATCCATGAGTGGCACACCGGATGGCGGGTAGGCCTTGATACCGAATTTCCCGAAGGGCATGTGGGCCTGCGAAATTTCCACGAGCAAATTGCGAAAATCGTCGCGATCGATTTCGGTGATTTGTCGCATGTGCGGCAAACATGACAGATGCCGGCGACCTTGTGAAGAATGGCTTGGAGGCTTTGAATCAAGGCATTTTGTTTGGGTTTCCTGATGTTTTGCTTTGACGAAGCATTCGGCGCTTCGTATCGAATTTCATTCGCCGATGATGAAGTGCCCGAGATGTGTTCAGAGCATTCACCGCGCGGCGGAGTTGTGCCCGCATTGTGGATTTTCGATTGCGGATGCGGACTTCGCTTATGGTGGTGACGAGGTGAGCCTGCGCTCGCTTACGGATGGGGCTGGCATCTTCGGGCATGGCCAACGCGAGCGCGTTGAGGCGGCGATGGAGCGTGTGTCGCGGCGCTTCCCGCAGTTGTTCGTCGCGGTGTACACCGGCTCGCTCGGCGAGGTGGCAAACATCCGTCAATTTGGTTTTTGGTTGTTGAATCGCGCGGCCTTCGAGGATGTGCCGGCGGACAAGCCGAACGAGGCGGGCATTTTGATCACCATCGACCCCGAGTCGAAAGCGGCGGGCATGGTGTTTGGTTACGCGCTCGATGGCTTTCTGGACGAATCGGACACCTTTGAATGCCTCTCGCGCGCACATGGTCACTGGCTTGAAGGGCGCTACGCCGAGGGGCTCGTCAAATTGCTGGTGCACCTCGAGGGGATTTTGATCAAGCGAAGCCGCCAAGCACGGCGCGACCCCGGGCATTTCCGCCGCAAACTCATGCCGCCGGTGCTGAGCCGCGATGGCTTGAAGCGCATGCGCGACGGTCATGTGCCCGCGAAGGAGGAAAGGACAACTAGCTCCATCGAATCATGAAGCGGGCATGGGTCATCTTGCTGGCGCTGGCCACCGTGCTGCCTGTGGCCGATGCGCGCGAGGAGCGCAAGCCCAAGCGCGAGAGCGCCGCGGTCTCGAGCAAAAGCAAAAAGCAAGACACGAAAAATTCACGCAAGTTGAAGGCCAAGGAGGAAACGACCACCGAGCCAAAAGCCCCGGCCGAGCCCGCTGCCGATCCGCTGCTCGATGCCAAGGCCGCGTATGTCGACAAGCGCCCAGAAAGTTTTCTCGTCGACCCGCAATTGTTGTTGGGCGTCGGCGAGCGCGAAGAAAGGCTGACCTTTCTGAACTACCACGCCGGCGATTCGGCGGTCGACCTCTATGTCTATCTCTACCGCGCGGACCAGGAGATCCCGAAAGATTGGCACGACGAACATTGGGTCGACAAAATTTTCGGCGGCGGACGACCAGCGGTGGTGGTCTTTTATCATGTCGGAAAACCACAGGCATCGACGATGCGCGTGACGCGTCAGCTTGCCGAAAAGGTTTCGATGCCCGAGCGCCAGCGCACGATGGAAAATGCGGTGATGCAGGCACTTAAGAAGTCCGACCGCGTGGGCCAGTTCGAGGCGTTTCTCGTGCAGATGTCGATCCGCATCTACATGATGGAGCGCATGATGGGCGGCGAGAAAAAGGATGAAGCCGCAACGCCGGTCGTCAGCAAGAAGACCGAGAAAAAATCCGCGCCGAAAGGCATCGAAAAATTTCGTCCGATCATCGACATGGTGGCGCCGTATATTGTGCCTGGAGTTTCGGCGATCGGCGCGATCCTTTTGCTGTGGGTGGTAAGCGCGTTGCTGCGCCGCCGGGCGCGTTATCGCTTTCCCGAATTTGAGGTCGAACCACGATTGGGCGGCCCGCATGCGGCGGGTGTGGGTGCGGTGATTTCATTTGGCCGCGCGGCCCCCTCCCCTGCGTTCCAACGCGAACAAATGCCGGAGTACCTGCGAAGGGCCTGACCCGCGCTTGAAGGAACCAATTCTTCACCGTGGTGCGGGTGTCCCGCCCGCCGCCTTTTCTTGAACTCTTGGCTGTTATGGAAATCGGCGCTGCGAGCCGCGTCGCCCTACCTACGTTAACCGAAGTTCGGCTCCCAGCCTGCGCGATAGTTTCGCTTCATGAGTGCCCGGGCTTCGGGTACGCCGCGAACTTCCATGCCGGCGGAGTCCCAATCGATCTTGCGGCGCATGCGCACAGCGAGATTGCCGGCAAGGATGATTTCAGTGAGCGGCCCTGCGTGATCGATGAAGTTTGATACCGGCTTTTCACCTTCGCCGCGAATCGCACGGCACAGCTCTTGCGTTGGTCCGCCGGCGATGCGCTCGTAGGATTTGCGAATCGTGCGCGACTTTTCTTTGAGCTTGTCGTCGAACAACATCGGCGCTCCGCGGCCGTACATGTCGGCGATGTAAATGACCCCTTCGGTGCCGACATAAACCTGGCCACAGTCTTCGTTGAGCTTGAGGTCGGCGGGGATGCCGGGCGGACGAACGAATGCCGGATCCTTGTTCGGATCGGCGATGCCGTCCTGCCAATGGATTTTCAGTGCCGCGCGGCCACCCTTCGCGGGGAAATGATAAAGCACCTTCGAGCGCAGCGGCGCGATGGTTTCATCCGCTTCGGAAAGTTCGACCGGCTCGACCACAAAATCGCCGCGCAGGTCGAGCGCCCAGAATGCGCCGTTGAAAGCATGGCAGCCGATGTCGCCCAGCGCGCCGCAGCCATAGTCCCAAAAACCGCGCCAACCGAAGGGGTGTATCTTGGAGTTGTAAGCACGCTCGGTGGCGACCGATCCTTGCCACAGATCCCAACGCAAATGCGAAGGCACCGGCTCGGCGGGATATTGCAGGCCAGGCCCCTGCGCCCAAAGGCCCGCGGGACGATTGGTCCAGTAGTGAACATCGGTGACCTCACCGATCAGGCCAGCTTCAATCCATTCGCGCAGCAGGCGCGTGCCGGTGAAGGTCGCGCCCTGGTTGCCCATCACCGTGAGCACGCCTTTTTGTTTCGCAAAGTTGCTCAACTCACGCGTTTCCCACAGCGAATTGCAAAGCGGCTTTTGCAGCATGATCGGCTTGCCGCGGCGGATCGCTTCGAGCGCGATCGGAAAGTGCATGTGATCGGGCGTCGAGACGGTGACGACATCAATCTTGTCGGCAACCTCGGCAAACATTTCACGATAGTCCTGGAAGAACTTTGCTTCGGGAAATCGCGTGCGTGCTTCGCCGGCGTAATTCGCATCGACATCGCAGAGGAAAGCAATGCGGTTGCCGCCTGCGATTTCGGTGATGTCACTCAGGCCCTTGCCATTGCAACCGATGGCGGCGACTTGAAGTTCGGCGGGTTTTTTCTGCTGCCCAAAAAGCAGGTTGGGCGCGAGAGCTACACCGGCGAGAGTGGCGCCGGACTTGATGAAACTGCGTCGTGAGGAACGGATCATGAAGCTGTGATCGGACACGCGGGATTACGCATAGCTGCGGATCGATGCCTGCACGGTTTCGTAGACGAGAGCCTCCTTGTGAAGCACCGGAGCATTGCCCGCGCCTTTGAATTCCCATGCGGCGACATGCGAGAAACTTTCGTCGTGGCGCTTGGCCTCACCGGCTTGCGTCTTGCCCGATTGCACTTCGCTATCGGCCTCGGTGAACTGGTGCTCAACGCGGAAGTGACCGCCGCACGACTCTTCGCGCTCGCGGGCATCGTAGCACATCATTTCGCCAAACTCGATGAAGTCGGCAACACGGCCGGCCTTTTCGAGTTCCATGTTGACCGAATCGCCCGAGCCGGGGATCAGCACACCTTGGCCGGGGGTCCAGAATTCCTCGCGGATTTCGGCGATGCGCTTGATCGCGCCATCGAGGCCTTCGCGCGAGCGGGCCATGCCGCACTCGTCCCACATGATCTTGCCGAGCTCGCGGTGGAACGAATCGACCGTGCGCTTGCCTTGGATCGAAAGCATGCGGCTGATGCGCTCGCGGGTTTCAGCTTCAGTTTGTTTGAACTCCGGCAGGTCGGTGTTCACCGAACCGGGCTTTTGGCCGACGAGGTAATTGGCGATGGTCGTGGGGATCACGAAGTAGCCGTCCGCAAGGCCTTGCATGAGCGCCGAAGCACCGAGGCGGTTGGCACCGTGATCGGAGAAATTTGCTTCGCCCAGCACATGCAAGCCGGGGATGTTCGACATCAAATTGTAATCCACCCACAGCCCACCCATCGTGTAGTGGACGGCCGGATAAATCATCATCGGCAACTTGTACGGATCTTCGCCGGCGATCTTTTCGTACATCTGGAAAAGGTTGCCGTAACGCGCGCGGATCGTCGGCTCGCCGAAGCGCTGGATCGCATCGCGGAAATCAAGGTAAACACCGAGCCCGGTCGATGAAACACCGCGGCCTTCATCGCAGGCTTCCTTCGCGGCACGCGAGGAAATGTCGCGCGGCGAGAGATTGCCGAAGGACGGGTACTTGCGCTCGAGGAAATAATCGCGGTCGCCCTCCGCGACATCGTTCGGGCTCATTTGTTTCGAGCGAAGTTTGGCAGCGACCTCAGGCGACTTCGGCACCCAGATTCGGCCATCGTTGCGCAGCGATTCGGACATGAGCGTGAGCTTCGATTGGTAATCGCCGCTCACCGGAATGCAGGTCGGGTGAATCTGCGTGAAGCAGGGGTTCGCAAACAAGGCGCCGCGGCGGGTGGCACGCCATGTGGCGGTGACATTGCAGCCCATCGCGTTGGTCGAAAGGAAAAAGACATTGCCGTAGCCGCCGGTCGCAAGGATCACCGCATCGGCGGCATGGCTGCTGATTTCGCCGGTCTTGAGATCACGCACGACGATGCCTTTGGCATGACCGCCGACGAGCACGAGATCGAGCATCTCGGTGCGCGGGTACATTTTGACGCCACCCTTTTTGATTTCCTTTTCGAGAGCCTGATAGCACCCGATGAGCAATTGCTGACCGGTTTGGCCGCGGGCGTAAAAGGTGCGCGAAACTTGGGCGCCACCGAAGGAGCGGTTATCGAGAAGGCCGCCGTACTCGCGAGCAAAGGGCACGCCCTGCGCGACGCATTGGTCGATGATCGAGTTCGACACCTCGGCAAGGCGATAGACATTCGCCTCACGCGAGCGGAAGTCGCCCCCCTTGATGGTGTCGTAAAACAAACGGCGCACCGAGTCGCCGTCGTTGCGATAATTTTTCGCGGCGTTGATGCCCCCCTGCGCGGCGATTGAGTGCGCGCGGCGCGGGCTGTCCTGATAGCAGAAGCATTTCACCTGATAGCCCAGCTCGGCGAGCGATGCGGCGGCCGCTCCACCGGCAAGACCGGAGCCGACGACGATGACGGAAAACTTCCGCTTGTTCGCCGGGTTGATGAGCTTGGAGTCCATCTTGTGCTTGGACCACTTTTGTTCAAGCGGGCCGGATGGGATCTTGCTGTCGAGGATGATGGACATGGGAAATGTGGTTGGAGTTGACCGCCGCAATGGGCATTCAGAATTTCAAAAATCCGAGAAGAACCGAGATCGGGATCGAAATGAAACCGAGCCAGATGACGAGGCTAAACGCGCCGGAAAATTGGCGGATGGCGCCGTCGTTTTTCTTGGTTCGCAAACCAAGCGTCTGGAAAATCGAGGCCACTCCGTGATGCAGGTGCGAGCACAGAATCGTGATGGCGAGAATGTAAAATGCGGAAACGAGAATGCTTTTGAAGCCAACGATCACCATGCCATAGGGATCGTCCTTGCCGAGCGATGCAAGCTGGCAATCAACACGCACGGTGAAGTGCAAAATGTGAAAAATCACAAAGGCGAGAATCGTGAGACCCGACCAGATCATCATTCGCGATGACTTGGTGGCTTGGATCGTCGCCTTGCATTCGTAAGGTTGGCGGGCGGCGCGATTCTGACGCGTCAGTGCGATGGTGCCGACGACATGCAGCGTCACTGCCACCAGCAATCCGATGCGTGCGATCCAGATGCCTGCGCCGTGCAGCATGGAGTGAAGAAACGCGGCGTATTCATTGAAAGCTTCGCGGCCGGCGTAGATCAGCAAGTTGCCAGCGAGGTGCCCTGCAAGAAACAGGCAGAGCAAGATACCCGTCACGGCGACCACGATTTTTTTCCCGATGGAGGAGGACCAGTAGGTATCGAAGCAGCGAGTGATGGCGTTCATGATGAAAGGGTGGCCCGATAGGTTGCGTGGGCGCGCGTGAAATAGACTCCGCCAAGGGTCTTTTCAAGCCGAGAGTCCGCTGGAGCGAAATAGGATGGGACATGCTCGCATGGCTTTGCATGAAGGGGTAATTTCAGAGCCGTGTCATGCCGGTGTCCCATGCTTGTGGGTAGGAAATGCAGCACTCAGGCTCGCGAGTTTGAAAAGTCGACTTCCTACAGGTCATAAATTTGTGAAATGCGGGTCATCATGTCATTTTTTGTTTTTTAATTCATTTAAAATCAATCGATTGCAAAAAATTTTTGATTTTTGATTTTTTTCCTTGTCGCCACCCCGGCTTTATTCCTACTTATTTATCCACATTAACGAATGCACCTATCAAAGAAAGCTGAGTACGCGCTGCGGGCAACGATCAATCTGGGGATCGCGGCCGAGGTTGGGCGCGCAACGGTCTCCGGTTCGGAGTTGGCCGAAGTGAACCGCCTGCCGCTGAAGTTCATCGAACGCATCCTGCAGGAATTGCGCGAGGCAGAGCTGGTGGAAACCCATCGCGGCAAGTTTGGCGGATACTCGCTGGCGAAGCCCGCCGACCAGATCGGGGTGGGCCAACTTGTGCGCCTGATGGACGGCCGCTTGGCGCCGATTTGCTGCGCGAGTGAAAACGCGTATCAGCCCTGCACCTGCCCGGACGAAGACCACTGCGGTCTGCGCATGCTCATGATCGATGTGCGCAACGCGATCGCCAACATTCTTGACCGCTACACCATCGCGCAAGTCGTCGAGGTCACGCTTCGCAAAATGCGTCGCGACGGCGTTGTGCCACCCTTCGCTAAACCCGGCGAGGAATCAGCGCGCGGGCCATCATCAAAAAGCAAGGCCGACCCTGCTGACGGATTTCTTGCGGGCCTTTCACAACTGGCAACTTCCAATCAGACATCGAATGAAAACCATCACATCTGAATCCCGCGCTGCCGACGGCGACAAGGTTGATTGGCTCGAGGTCGTTCGCAACAATGTGGCGAATCTGAAATTCGGCTCGGTGCAGATCACCGTGCATGAAGGCCGGGTGACCCAAGTCGAAAGCATCGAGAAAACACGCTTCGTCGCCTCTCGCGAGGAAAGCCGCGCCGCCGGCAAATAATTTTCACATCAATCCGAGGGGCTGGCCGCCCTGGCAAACGGCCACATGAAAAGAGACCGACCGGACCACCGGAGGAATCGCGCATCACCACACCACACGCCAATGCGGTTGTGGATCTCGCATGCTGATTCTTCGATGCTCCGGTCGGTCTCTTTTCGTTTCACATCGCCACCACACCTGTGGGGCTGCATCGAAAACATCCTGCGGATGCCGACCGGAACACCGGATGCGGACGCCACGCAGAAACCATGAAAACTAAAACTAAGACCACACATCCATTGAATGAAATCGGAGTCCCCGCCACGGCGCACAGCCGCAACAGCGGATCACACAACGCCCTTGCATTGAGCTACCGCGTGCCGCGCATCGCGCTGATGTCGCTGCTGCTCGCGGGCGCACCTGCAGCGCAGGCTCAAGATGAGGGCGGCGAGCTTGAAGCCACCGAATTTGTTGAGCCAAACATCTTCGAAAAAATCTGGGGCTACTCGACCCTCTACAAGGATGACCTGAATCCGATTCTTCAGGAGTTCAAACTTCGCGGCCGTTATCAGGGGCAATACTGGGATGTCGATGCCGACCAAGGCAGCCAAAGCCATTGGGAAGACCGGCGCTCGCGATTCGGATTCGATGCCAAGCTCTTCGAAAAAGAAGTCGAAGTGCGCGCGGACTTCCAAAGCAACGACCAGTTTGAGGATTTTTACGACGGCCTCGTCGACGCCTATGTTCGTTGGAAACCAAAAACATGGATCAGCTTCACCGCCGGCAAAACCAAGCCGCTGATCGGTCAGTATGATTGGCTGGAATCCACCAACACGCAGCCGACCTTCGAACGCTCGCAGATCTTCAACCAACTCAACATCAACCGCGCGACCGCTCTCACCGTTGAAGGCACGACCGATGCATGGTCATGGCGCGCGGGTGTTTACTCGAACGACACACCGGCAAACACGACCGATCCGCTCACCAAAGAAACCTCAGGCTCATTCGGCGACGGCGAGTTTGGTGATCTAAATGGCGGTATCGCAGGTTCCGTCGGCGTTGGCTACGACTTCAAGCATTTGCTCGATCTCGAAAAAGCCGACTTCCGCATCGACTGGCTGCATTCCGACCGGGAAAAGGGCGACCTCGTGCTGGGCCGCTACGATGACATCGTGTCGAGCACCTTCTGGGTCAAGAAAGGTTATGCTGCCGTGGTCTTCGAAGCCTATTACGCGACAGGCGGAGATCCTGTCACGCAAGGAGCAAACAAGAAATTGGACAACAGCGATGTCTTCGGATTTTTCATCCAACCGACCTACGACATCATTCCCCAAAAACTGCAATTGGTGGGTCGCTATTCCTATGCGAACAGCGATGGTCCCTTCGGCGTGCAAGGCCAGCGGCTTTATGAGCGCAAGGTCACGGGTGGCGGCGGCAACAGCTACAATTCGCTCTACGCTGGTGCGCAGTACTTCATCCATGGCGACAAACTCAAGCTCATGGCCGGTGCCGAGTGGGCGGAGATCAATGCACCCAACAATGACACCTACGACGGAGTCACCCTGCTCTCCGGCATTCGCCTCTCATTCTGATCCATCAACCTCCAACCCAAGATCCAAAACATGAAAACATTTCATCTCATCAAACTCACATCCATCCTCCTCGCATCTGCCGCTTTTGGCGATCAGCTGCTCAATGTTTCCTACGACCCGACGCGCGAATTCTATCAGGAATTCAACGCCTCGTTCGCCAAGAAATGGAAACAGGAAACGGGCAAATCGCTGGTCGTCAAACAATCGCACGGCGGATCCGGCAAGCAGTCACGCTCGGTCATCGACGGCCTCGCCGCCGATGTCGTGACGCTCGCACTTTCCGGTGACATCGATGCGATCGCCAACAAGGCAAACCTCCTGCCCAGGGACTGGCAAACGAAGCTGCCCAACAACAGCGCGCCCTACACATCGACGATCGTGTTCGTCGTGCGCAAGGGCAACCCGAAGGGCATCAAGGACTGGGGCGACCTCGTCAGGGACGGCGTGCAAGTCATCACTCCCAACCCGAAGACCTCGGGTGGCGCGCGTTGGAACTACCTTGCCGCCTGGGCCTATGCCGATCGCAAGTTCGGCGGCGATGAGTCGAAGGTGAAAGAGTTTGTCGCGGCGCTCTACAAGAATGTGCCGGTGCTCGACACCGGTGCGCGCGGATCGACCACCACCTTTGCCCAGCGCGGCATCGGCGATGTGTTCCTGTCATGGGAAAATGAAGCCCATCTCATCGAGAAGGAATTCCCCGGCAAGACACAAATTGTGATTCCATCGATCAGCATCCTTGCCGAGCCACCAGTCGCGGTGGTCGAGAAGAACGCCAAGAAGCGTGGCACCGAAGCGCTTGCCAAAGCCTACCTCGAGCACCTCTACAGCGCCGAGGCACAGGACCTCGCCGGCAAGCATTTCTATCGTCCGCGCGACGCGAAGGCCTATGCCAAGTGGTCGAAAAACTTCCCCAAAATCCAGCTCGTCAACATCGACCGCGACTTCGGCGGCTGGACCAAGGCGCAGAAGAAGCATTTCGACGACGGCGGTACCTTTGATGAGATCCAACAGCGTTGATATTCGGTTGTGAAGATCCCCGTGTTCGTCCGCATATGGCGAACACGGGGAACATCTTCAGCAATTCCACACATCAGATTTCACACGATAAAAAATGAAGCGCGTTCTGCCGGGATTCGGACTGACGATGGGTTTCACCGTAGCCTACCTTGGCCTCGTGGTGCTCATCCCGCTAGTGGCCTTGTTCATCAAGGCGGCGGGGATTGGTTGGCACGAATGGTTGGAAATCCTCACTTCGCCGAGAGTGCTTGCGGCGGCAAAGCTGACCTTTGGCGCGAGCTTTTGCGCGGCCCTATTGAGCAGCGTGACCGGGCTTTTGGTGGCATGGGTATTGGTGCGTTATGAATTTCCAGGACGGCGATTTCTCGACGGGATGGTCGATCTTCCCTTTGCACTGCCGACGGCTGTGGCGGGCATCACGCTCACCGCGATCTATGCGCCAAACGGATGGATCGGTGAACACCTGGCGAAACATGGAATCCAGGCCGCCTACAATCCGCTCGGAGTTTTCATCGCGCTCACTTTTATCGGTTTTCCATTTGTCGTCCGAACCCTGCAACCGGTGATGGAGGACCTCGGCAAAGAAGTCGAGGAAGCCGCCGCCACATTGGGCGCCGGTCGCTGGACGGTGTTTTGGCGCGTGATCCTGCCAATGCTCGTGCCGGCATTGATCACCGGCTTCACGCTCGCCTTCGCTCGCGCGATCGGCGAATACGGATCGGTGGTTTTCATCTCCGGTAACCTGCCGATGAAAACCGAAATCCTGCCGTTGCTCATCGTTTCGCAGCTCGAGCAATTCAAGTACGGCGCAGCTGCGGTGATCGCTGCCGGCATGCTGATCGTTTCCTTCGCCCTACTCTTTCTCATCAACCTCCTCCAGCGCCGGCTCGACTGGCAGCACCGTTGAAGCACCATGTCATCGACCCACCATGTGACCACCGAGTCCAAGCCCGTGCGGCTGCTGCTGATTGCGGCTGCGGCATTCATCCTCGGCCTGTTTCTTTTGCTGCCACTCGTCGCGGTTTTTGCCGAAGCATTGCGCCGAGGCTGGGAGCTTTTCCTTGCATCGCTGAAAGAAGAAGAGGCGTGGTCGGCAGTGAAGCTCACCCTCATGGCTGCCGGCCTATCGGTGCCGCTCAACACCTTGTTTGGCCTTTCCGCCGCATGGCTGGTGACAAAATTCCGTTTCCGCGGCCGCGCCTTTTTGCTTTCGCTCATCGACCTTCCCTTCGCTGTGTCACCGGTGATCGCGGGTCTGGTGTGGATGCTGCTCTTTGGTGCGCACGGATGGTTCGGGCCTTGGCTCGCGGAGCATGACATCCGCATCATTTTCGCACTGCCGGGCATCGTCATCGCCACGGTGTTTGTCACCTTTCCTTTCGTCGCACGCGAATTGATCCCGCTGATGGAATCGCAAGGCGCCGATCAGGAAGAGGCGGCGGTCACGCTCGGCGCAGGTGGCTGGCGGATTTTTCGCAGCGTCACACTTCCAAGCATCAAATGGGGACTCATGTACGGCGTGTTGCTTTGCAACGCACGAGCCATGGGCGAGTTCGGCGCGGTATCGGTCGTATCCGGCCACATTCGCGGCGAAACCAACACGCTGCCTTTGCACATCGAGGTCCTTTACAACGAATACCAATTCAGCGCCGCCTTCGCATGCGCGACCATCCTGGCACTGCTCGCACTTGTGACGCTCGGCATCAAGAGCCTCGTCGAACATCTCTCCGGCCACTCATCCAACGGTCGTCACTGAATTTTTCCACCCTCTCATCCACCGCCAAATCCATGTCCATCACCATTCGTTCCATTCACAAAACCTTCGGCTCCTACAAGGCCTTGGAGGATGTGTCGCTCGATGTTCCCGACGGCTCGCTCACCGCGCTGCTCGGCCCTTCGGGATCCGGCAAAACCACCTTGCTGCGAATTGTGGCCGGTCGCGAATTCGCCGACGACGGCCCGGGCAAAGTTTTGTTTCACGGCAAAGATGTGAGCGGCGTGCCCGCGGGCAAACGCGGAGTCGGCTTCGTGTTCCAACACTACGCGTTGTTCAAGCACATGACCGTGGGCGAGAACATCGGCTTTGGCCTGACGACCCTGCCGCGTTCGAAGCGCCCCAAAAAAGCGGAGATCGGCGATCGCGTGCGCGAGTTGCTGAAGCTCGTGAAATTGGAAGGTCTCGAAAAACGGCGACCGCATGAATTGTCCGGCGGCCAGCGTCAGCGCGTCGCGCTTGCAAGGGCTCTCGCGATCAAGCCAAAGGTGCTTTTGCTCGACGAGCCTTTTGGCGCGCTCGACGCGCAAGTGCGCAAGGACCTGCGCCGATGGCTGCGGGTTTTCCACGATGAGATCGGACTCACGACGCTGTTTGTGACGCACGACCAAGAGGAGGCTCTCGAACTCGCCGACCAAGTGGTGGTGATGCGTAACGCGCGAATCGAACAGGTTGGCAGCCCGCAGGAAATTTACGATCAGCCACGCAGCCCCTTTGTTTATGAATTCCTCGGCAATGTGAACAAAGTCGCGCTGAACGAGGACTCCAATCAGTACATCAGGCCGCATGAAATCCAAGTCTGCTTTGCCGCGGAGCATGATCCCGCAAATGGCAGGCTGGCAAAGATCCATCACCTGTTTTCCGCAGGCCCGGTGGCAACGCTCACCGTACGGCTCGAAGACGGACAATTCCTCGATGTCGAGTTGTCGCGCAAGCAGCTCGACGATCTCGCACTGGATGTCGGTGATGAAATTTCGCTCAGGCTCGGAGCAAGCTGCCCATAGAGCATTTCGTTCAGCAGACGGCGGTGGATTAGAGCCCCGCCGGCTTGGTCCACGATTCAAACTCCTGCGGGATCGGCGCTTCAAATGACAGCCGCTTGCGGGTGAGCGGATGTTCGAAGGAGAGTTTCCATGCGTGAAGCATCAGGCGATCGGGTAGCGTGGAGTTTCTACTAGGTTTGCCGTAGATCGGATCGCCGACCAGTGGCGTGCCCTTGTGGTGAAGGTGCACGCGGATCTGATGGGTGCGGCCGGTGTGCAGGTGGCAAAGCACCAGGGATGTGCGGGTGGCGGCATCGGTGCCGAGGATTTCGTAATCGGTGATCGCCGCCTTGCCGCCAGGAGGGTTGACCACCGCCATTTTCTGGCGGTTCACCGGGTGGCGGCCGATGTGGGTAAAGATCGTGTCCTTGGCGGGTGCGGGCACGCCTTGGGTGACGGCGAGATAGATTTTTTCCATCGTGCTGCGCTCGGAAAATTGCGTGACCAGCGATTGGTGCGCAGGATCGGATTTTGCAACAACGAGGCAGCCGGAGGTGTCCTTGTCGAGGCGATGGACGATGCCCGGGCGCTCGACACCGCCGATGCCGGAAAGTTTGCCGCGGCAGTGGTGGAGCAGGGCGTTGACCAAAGTGCCGTCGGGATTGCCCGGCGCGGGATGCACGACCATGCCAGGTTCCTTGTTGAGCACGAGCAGATCGTCGTCTTCGTAAAGGATGTCGAGTGGGATGTCCTGCGGCGCGGCATCGAGTGGCACCGCTTCGGGCAGCGCGACGGCAATGCGATCGCCGGGCTTCACCGCATCGCGCGGCTTGGCGGGCTCGTCATTGACGACGATGTACTGCTCACGGATCAGCGTCTGAATGCGCGAGCGCGAGAGGTCCGGCAAACGGCTGGCAAGAAATGCGTCGAGTCGTTCGGCGGCGGCATCGGCCTCAATGATCACGCCGTGAATTTCGCCTGCGGGCCGATTGCCGCAAGCACCAAGTTTCGCGAGCCGCGCTCACGCCTCGACCGGTGTGAGCCATGTCTCGCGGCGGAACCATGTTTCCTGACGCTTGGCGTACTGGCGCGTTGCGGCATTGATCAGTTCTTCGCAAGTCGCACGATCGATCTCGCCGGCGATGAGTTCACGGATTTCACGAATGCCGATCGCCTTGGAGCAATTTTCCGAAATCGCGCCAAGCGCAGCAACCTCTTCGATCGCGCCACCCTCGAGCATTGCGCGGGTTCGCGCGGCGATGCGTTGGTGAAGGTCGGCACGACTGCGTTGGATGACGATGCCGCGCAAATGCTGCGACACCTCGCGCGTCTTTTGTTCCCATTGGTCGCGGAGTTCGGAAATTTTTTCTCCGGTGATGAGGCAGACTTCGAGCGCGCGTTCGACATAGCGGCGGTTTTGCAGGTCGGTGCGCGATGCTTCGAGCGGATCGAGCGCGCGGAGTTGCGCGACGAGGTCCTCGAGTGATCGCGTGTCGAGTTCCGCGCGGAGTTTTTCATCGCCGCTCGGCAAGGGCGCGGGGCCGTGCGTCAGAAACTTCAGATACAAGCCCGAGCCACCGGTAACGATCGGCGTTTTTCCGCGGCTTTTGATTTCGTCGATCACTGGTTCGGCGAGGCGCATGTAGCTGCCGGCGTTGGCAGACTCTTGTGGCGACAACACGCCATAGAGGTGATGCGGCACAAGCTCGCGCTCCTGCATCGACGGCGCGGCGCTCACAATTTCGAGACCACGGTAAAGCTGGAAGGCATCGGCATTGACAATCTCACCATCGAGCTTGCGAGCATATTCCAGCGCCAGCGCCGACTTGCCCGACGCCGTGGGGCCGCAGATGTAAAACGCTTGAGGGCCGGCTCCCTCAGTCTCAAAAATTTTCGAGTTCATGCAGTCTATCGCGCAGATTTCATTTCTCCCAACGCAACCTGCGTTTCAAGGAATCTCCCGTCAACCGCCTTGTGGGATCACTGAGCATGAGCGCCTTGTTTTGAAAATTTTTTATACACCGCCAAGGAAAGAAGGCAGACAAGGGACCTTTCTCACTAAAGGTCCGCGCGAATGAGTTGCCGCTTTTTCTCTTGCGTCTTGCTCCTCGTGCCGGTGTGGCAACATTGAGCCGACTATTATGGCTGGGCAATCTTATCAGCCATAAAAAACTCCGCGCTTTCCACTGCGTTCTGCAATGACATGCCTGCGCGTCTCCAGGGTATACCAAGAATCATTAAATCAAATGAGTACATTTTCTATACTGACTGAAAAAATATACTTGCGTCAGATGAGGTGAATTTCTATTTGTTATACGCAACAGACATGAAGAAATTCAATCCAACCAGCACTTATTTTACAAACAAGATCCTGCTAGGCGCGCTATCATGCATCATTTTTGCCAGTAGCCTACAGCAATCGATAGCCTATGAGGGCCACGGAGAAAATCTTGAGATATTTGAGAATGTAAGATTCATTCACTTTCCCCACGGATTCAAGGTGTACAACAGCAAAGGCCGCGCAATAAAAACAGTAGTCCATGCAACTGATGAGCAGGTTAAATGTGTGATCATGGGGAAGCCATTTGCCCGTGGCAAAGAGGCATTTATGTCGAATTGGAGCTTCAATCGATTTCTCAAGGGGGAACCGCCTAATTGGGTGGTGGCCAATGATGCACCTGTCGTGGTTGGGTCTCATGATGACATGGAAATTTTCGATGTGGAAAGAGGCGTGAGATTTCCCAACGGCTATAAAATATACGACCACAGAGGAAAGTTGTTGAAAAATCAATCCGGTAACTGCGGCTTGCATGTACGCGGACGCAAGATTTTATCAACAGCCGAAGGGCAACAAGTTGCGTATTTGACAGTATGGGCGCATAGTCAAATCATGGCTGGGAAGCCACCAACATGGGCTATAGGCAATAATGCGGTCGACTACCCCCTGAGTGGACTTCAAGTAAATTCTGCCAGCGCTTCAAAATATAATACCTTAAAATTTGCAAGGGAGTATTCCAATGAAATTTCTGATGCAGATGCCGCCACCAAATGGAAATTGTTGGGCTTATGGAAAGACGCTACGCAATCTTACGAAATCAAGAACAACGATTTGATTTGCATCCGCTCTGACGCTCACCCCGAAATATCTAACACATGGGATGTGAAAGATGGCTATTTTATATGGGAATCGAAGCCTCACAAAATTTTGACGCTTACTTCTGAGAAACTTGAATTCAGACCAAAAGAAGCACCCGGTCCAATTTTCACCCTCTCGAAAATACAAGAGCAAAAGGAAGAGAGCGAATAGCGAAGTCGCGTAATTTAGCCACCTTGCTAGGAATTTGATTTGGGGACGAAGTTTAGCGCCCCACTGCAAAAGTTGGATGACCAATAACAATGAAAACAGCGCGACAGCATTGATTTGATTCTCACGGCGCCTCTTTCCATGAAAACTCCGCGCATTCCTCCGCGCGCTCGGCATCTCTGCGTTTCGCTGAAAAAACTAAAACGGAAGCTTACCCCCAAGGCCTTTCATCATGTCTTTCATCCCTGGCATGCCGCCCATTTGACGCATCATGTTTTTCATCTTATGCGGGGACTTCATCATCTTGCGCATTTCGCCGAATTGCTTGATGAGCTGATTCACTTCCATCAGCGAAGTGCCCGATCCGGCGGCGATGCGTTGGCGGCGTGAGCCTTTGATGATTTCCGGGCGGCGGCGTTCCTCGTGGGTCATGGAGAGCACGATCGCCTCGGTGCGTTTGATTTTCCCGGTGTCGAGCGCGCCGGCGGGGAGTTGTTTTTTGATTTTGTTGAATCCGGGCATCATGCCGAGCAGTCCATCGAGCGGGCCGAGATTGCGGATCATGCGCATCTGGTCGAGGAAGTCGGTGAAGTCGAATTTCCCTTCCTGCATGCGCTGCATCGAACGCGCCGCATCAGCTTCGTCGACCTTGGCGGCGACTTGCTCGACCATGCCGACGATGTCGCCCATGCCGAGGATGCGGTCGGCCATGCGGTCGGGGTGAAACTCGGAGAGTTGATCGAGCTTCTCGCCTTCGCCAGCGTATTTGATCGGCTTGCCAGTGACCGCGCGCATCGAGAGAGCCGCGCCGCCGCGGGCGTCGCCATCGAGCTTGGTGAGGATGATGCCGGTGATGCCAACTGCTTCATCGAAATGCTTGGCGACCGAGACCGCTTGTTGGCCGGTGGCGGCATCCGCGACGAGGAGGGTTTCCTTTGGTTGGATGAAATCGTGCAGGCGCTTGAGTTCGGCGACGAGTTTCTCGTCGATCTCTTGGCGGCCGGCCGTGTCGAAGATCAGGACGGTGCCATTTTGATTTTCCGCCCATGCGAGCGCTTCGCGGGCGACCTTGACCACATCGCTTTCGCCGGCTTGCGGTGTGAAACAAGGCACATCGATTTGCTTGGCGAGCGTGGCGAGTTGGTCGATCGCTGCGGGACGGTAGAGGTCGCAAGCGATGAGCAAGGGGCGGCGGCCTTCGCGCTTGAGGCGATTGGCGAGCTTGGCTGAGGTCGTGGTTTTACCCGCACCGTTGAGGCCGCAAATCAGGATGCGCGCGGGCGGGTTGAGATCGAGTGGCGATTGATTTCCACCGAGGAGTTCGGCGAGTTCGTCGTGGAATATTTTGACGATTTGTTCGCCGGGCTTGATCGACTTGAAGACATCATCGCCCATCGCCTTTTCCTTCACCTTGGCGATGAAGTCCTTGGCAACGGCGAATTCGACATCGGCCTCAAGCAGTGCGATGCGAATGTCGCGCAGTGCGTCGGCGATGTTTTTTTCCGAGATGCGACCCACGCCGCGAAGGTTGCGGAAGGTTTTGTCGAGGCTGTCGGCGAGTGACGAGAACATGGGCAATGTGGTTTGAATCAAAATCCGACCGAGTAACTGGCGGCGTGGTCGATGCGGAACCACCATTCAAGCGCGGGTTCCGCTGGTTTTCCAGAGCGGTTTTTCCATGTGACCGATATTGAGCAAATCGGCTGGCGCAGCGGGCGGTTCACTTTCCATGAAAACATTCCGGTTTGCGCGTCGTAGGCCGCAGGCACTTCGCCGAGGCCCGCAATGCGCATGACCAGCGTTGATGGGTTGAGGTCGGCGACCTTCGAGAGATCGGCGGAAATCAGCGGCATGCGTTCCGTGACGCTGGCGCCGGACTCCGGGCTCACTGGGTGCGCGGTCGGCATCACCTGGGTCGCAGTGTAGGCCTCCGGCGCTGCGGGAGTTTCACCAAACTGCGTGGCCAGCTCGAAGATGTGGTCGTGCGTGCCAAGAATGACATAGCGCGGCAGAGTTTCATCGGGCGTCGATTGATTCACCTTGCCGGGCAGTACGGTGAACATGTGCGTGTAGCCATTTTCCCGAGCGATCGGAAACATCTCGGGCGTAAAAAATCCGCCGGGGTACACATAGGTGCTGATCGCTTGACCGAATTTCGACTCCAGAAATTTTTTCGAATCACCCAGTTCCTTTTGTAAAAACGCGCGATAAACTTCGGGGCCTTGGCGTTGGTTTTTTTTCACCACCTTCGGGTAGGGATGGCTCACCGAATGACTGCCAATCGTCGCACCTGCGGCGATCATCTCGCGGATCATCGCGGAGCTGAGTGACTTGCCGCCACGGTCGACATAGTTTTTGTAGAGGTACATCGTGAACGGGTAATTGAACTCCCGAAGGATCGGAAACGCATCGGTGTAAACCGAAAGCCAGCCGTCATCGATCGTGATGAGCGCCGACTTTTCCGGCAGTGTTTTACTACCATCGTTTTTCTTCCATGCGATGAAGTCGGCGAGTGAGATCACCGTGATGCCGCGGTCGCGCAGTGCTTGCATTTGCCAGCGGAACTTTGCCGTGCGGATACGCATTTCGGTCTCCGGCAGCGTGGGCGAAAAATCGTGGTAGCCGAGCACCGAGACGCGGCTTGATTGCGTCGCGGCTGGCGCTGTTGGCGCAGGCTCCGTCAGGGCAGGAGGCGCCTCGGCCGCGGGGATGGATTCGACGCTTGGCATCGGGTCCGGCGCAGGCTCGGGGGCCTGGGCAGCAAGCCGCATGCTCGCAAAAAGCAGGGCGATCAGAGCGCGGCGAATCATCGGCGGAGGCTAAGCGCGGGTCTGCGGAAATGAAAGCGCAAGAATGCGGCGCGGCCCTTAATCACTGCGCGATGCGGATCCCTTTTTCCTCAATGAGGATTGCCCGTCTCTTGAGCAGTGCGCCGAGGCATTGCTTGAAGGTGCGTTTGCTCACTCCGAGTTCGTCGTGGATTTCGTCGGCCGGGCTGTGATCGCCGATCGCCCAGAATCCGCCGCGTGCCTTGAGCTCGGAGAGGATGCGTTGCTCGAGCGTGTCGACCTTGTCGCGGCCCAGCGCGTGGAGGCTGAGGTCGATTTTCCCGTCCTCGCGGATGCGTGAGATGAAACCGTTGACGCGCTCGCCGGGTTGGAGTTCTTGGAAAACACTTTCGGCAAAGAGCAGGCCGCTGTGCGTGCCGTTGATGATGGCCTTGTAGCCAAGTGGCGTTTTGCCGAAAATGACCAACTCCACTGGATCGCCCGGCGCGTAATTTCCGCGGCTCTGATCGAGAAAACGCGAGATTCGCGTCGATGCAATGATGCGCCCAGAGACTTCGTCGACATGGACATGGACGAGGTAGGATTTGCTGGGCTCCATGCGCGATTTTTGCTCGCGAAACGGCACCAGCAATTCCTTGGCAAGGCCCCAGTCGAGGAAGGCTCCGACGCCGGTGACCGCGACGCACTTGAGCCGCGCGAAGGTGCCGGGCATCGCCTTGGGGGTCTTGGTGGTCGCGACCGGGCGGTCCTCCGAGTCGCGGTAAATGAACACATCGAGCGGGTGACCAATTTCCCAGCTCGCCGGCATTTCGCGCCTCGGCAGCAGGATTTCTCCAAGCTCTTTGCCGCCATCGAGATACAGCCCGAAGGATTTTTCCCGCAGGACATTCAACAACGCACGCTCACCGATTCGGGCCATGCGTGATGATGCGGCATCGACCGACGGCGGTCGATGCCGATTTTTGACAGCGTGCGATCAATAGGTCCAAGGACCCATCGCTCAAGCTGGCTTGTTGCCGCCCGCGTTGCGGATCTGCTCGAAGGTGCCTTCGATGAGATTGCGGCCTTGGTCGCCGAGGCTGTGGTAGATCGTGGCCATCGTTTGCACGACGCTGGCGGCTGGACCTGCAAAGGTGAACTCGCAGTTTGTCACTTCGCATTGGTTGAGCGCGAATGCGCCGTAGCCGAGTACGACAAAGCGGCAGTTGGTGAATTCGCAGCCTTCGTATTCGTGGAAATCAAGGACGACTTCTTCGTTGGTGAACTTGTTTTTGCTAATTTTCATGGGTGTGTTGGGAAATCGAATTTCAATTCGGACGCTGAATATGGAGCGCATGAGGCGGCCGAATGCAACAAAGATTGCACCGAGCCCGAGTGATCCGCCGAAAATCCGCTCGACCGCCGGGGTGTTTGGGCCTTGATTCCCACACCTCCGATGTTTGTTGTCTCCATCGCCGCTCTCAAACGCAACAGCGCCATTCTCCGCGAGGTGAAAGAGGCGGCGGGCTGCCATCTGGTACTTGCGCTCAAGGGTTTTTCCTGTTGGAAGGCATTTCCCGCGTTGCGCGACGACCTCGATGGCTGCTGCGCGTCGGGCTTGTGGGAGGCGACGCTTGCGCGCGAGCATTTTCGCAAGCATGTGATCACCTACTCACCAGCCTACGACGAGGCCGACATCACGGAGCTCTGCGAATTCACCCACCATCTTGATTTCAATTCCCTTTCGCAATGGTTTCGCTTTCGCAATCAAGTCATGGCGCATTCGCGATTTGCGAGCGGCGAACTGCAATGCGGCCTGCGCATCAATCCCGAATGCTCCACCGGTCATACGCCGATCTATGACCCCTGCGTCGCAGGCTCGCGATTGGGCATCACGGCGGATCAACTCGTCGGCGCCGACCTCACCGGCATTTCCGGGCTGCATTTTCACACGCTCTGCGAGCAAAACTCGGATGACCTCGAAAAAACACTCGTCGCGGTCGATGAAAAATTCGGCCACCTGCTTCGCTCGCCGCAATTCACCTACCTCAACATGGGCGGCGGTCATTGGATCACCAAGCCATTCTACGATCGCAAACGATTGATTCGACTCGTTCGTGAAGCCCGCGAAAAATTTGGCGTCGAGGTCTGGCTCGAGCCCGGCGAGGCTGTCGCGATTCACAGCGGCGTGCTGCGCGCGACGGTGATGGATGTCTTCGAGTCCGCCGGCCACCACCTTGCGATTCTCGATATTTCCGCCACCGCCCACATGCCCGATGTGATGGAAATGCCCTATCGCCCGGATGTTTATCTCGTCGATCCTGCCGCGTCCGCCGACAGGCCCGCCGTGATGTTGAAAGATGAAAACTATCATCTTGCGGGTGACCCATCCGCACCAGGCGCGATCCCAAAATCGCTTGAATCGTCACACACCTATCGGCTTGGCGGACCAACCTGTCTCGCAGGCGATGTGATCGGAGATTACTCGTTTCCACGCGCATTGCGCGTCGGCGACACGCTGGTCTTCGACGACATGGCGCACTACACGATGGTCAAGACGACCACCTTTAATGGCGTCAAGCATCCGACCATCGCGCTGCAGCATGAGAATGGCGAGATCGAGGTGATCCGCGAATTCCGCTACGAGGATTTTGAAGCGCGCCTTTCGTAATGCGTGAAGCGAGTCGTCCAATCTTTGGGCGCTGTCATCATTCGGGCAATGTCGGCATTGTGAGCCGAATGAATGTCACTTGCTGGGAACAATCCAGATGTTGCGGTACTGGATTGCGTTGCCGTGGTCCTGCAGCTTGAGCGGCCCTTCTTCGCGCGGTTCGTTGAGGCGCTGATCAAAGGCATGCGCGGTCGCGTGCGGGATGGGTTCGTCACGATGGATCACCACTCCATTGAGGCGCACGGTGATGCGTGGGGGTGAAATTTTCTCGCCGTTTTTCCACACGGCCGCGGTGTAATCGATGTCGTAGGTCTGCCACTCCATCGGTGGCCTGGTGGCATTGACCTTGGGCGGGGCGGTTTTGTAAAGCGCGCCGCATTCGTTCCAAAGCCCTTGCATACCATACGAATTAAGCACCTGCACTTCATAACAATCCTGCAGAAAAAACCCGCTGTTGCCGCGACCCTGCCCGGCCTTGCCCGGCTCGACGGGATAGCGGAGCTCAAGATGCACCCGGCAGCTGCCAAACTTGCGCTTGGTGACGATGTCGCCGCCGATTTTTTTTGCCTTCTCTTCATCGTTTGCCGCGCTGCGGACTTCCATCGCGCCACCCTCAACCAGATGCCAGCTCACCGCACTGCCATCCGCGTGCTGCCATTCGTCGAAATTTTTTCCATCAAATAAAACGATCGCGCCCTCGGGTGCCTTCATCCCAAGGCTCGGCGACGAACGCACCACGCGCTTGAGCTCGAAACGCGCCTCGCCGCCATGGCCGCTGCCCCTGCCGCTGATGCCATCCTTGGAAACCTCGCCGCGCCAACCATTTCCCTCGAAGCGGATCACTCCATCGGCGAGTCGGCCGGTACCGACGAAGTATGTGTCGGCGCGCGCATCATGCTGTTGGAAAAATTGGATGAGATATTCGCCCTCGCGAACATTGATCACCTGCGCGGCGAGCGGTTTGTTGATGTCGAAATATTGTTTCTCCGGCGCATCAAACCAGCGGCCCTCATAATCGCCCATCAAGGCAAGGTCGGCCCTGGCGACTTGCGTCCAATCGGACGAATGACCCTCGGCCGCGAGGCTGCCAGAGGCAAGAAAAGTGCTGAAAGCAAAGGCGCGGAAAATAACCATGGATGAGCCGTGCATGGCTTTTTCTCCGTCATTCGCGCCGAAATGGCAAGTGGTCAACGCGGCAAGACGCGAGATCCTCCAACGGATTGCTGACTCAGCTCAAGCTGCGGTTCGACTCGTGGCGCATGTCGCGCGCGGTGCCGAGAAACACCGCGTCTTCGCCGACATTGACCGCAAGATCGCCGACCCGCTCAAGCGAGCGAAGCACAAGAATCAAGTGCAGGTAGTCTTGGCTGCGCCCCGCCGATTGCTCGATGCGCGAGGCAAAGGTCGCAGAGGCTTCTTTGTAAATTCGGTCGAGCTCCTTGTCGCGGGCGTGCAGTGAGGCACCGAGGGCGGAATCCTGCTCCGAGTAGGAAGCAATCGCGTCGCGCAGCAATTGGTCGGCCAGCGTGTAGACTGGCTCGATGAGGGTCGCGTCCTGAAGCTCATGGCTCGAGCTGATTTTTTTCGCGCGCTTGGCGATGTTGGTCGCGTGATCCGAGATGCGCTCGAGGTTCATCGAAATTTTCATCGAGGAAACCACCAGCCGCAGGTCGGAGGCGAGCGGGTGGAAGCGGACCAGCATTTCCATGCCGAGCTTGTCGATGTGGCGCTCGTGCTCGTCGACCTCGTCGTCGTCGGCGATCACCGCGTTGGCCAGTTCGGTGTTGCGTTGCAGGAGCGCGCGGATGGCCCGTTCGAGGTTGTGACGGGCCTTGCCGGCCATCGAGATCACCTCGGCGCGCAGGGATGTGATCGCCTGATCAAAATCGTGAAGAATGTGGGGGTTTTGCATGGATCTGAGTCGTTGGAGGCTGTCGACCGTGGAGAATTTGGAAATGACAGGGACAAATGGAGCTTTTCAGCGCACCGGAAACCCCAACATTCAGCAGATCACGGCCAAATCAAGGCTGAATTGACTCGCAGGCCCCCGGGGGCCACGCAACGGGCCGAATGTGACAATTTTGTCACAAAGCATTCCTTCCGGGGTCGGCGCCGGGCCGTTTAACCCTCAATCGTGCACGCCGCCCCAGAAAATGTGACAGCTTCGTCACAAAAATCCGCTTCATTCCGCAAGGATCTGAGCGAGTACTTGGGCGCGGCTGCCACCCAACCATACAAACAAACAACAGCCATGAAGAGAATCCAAAACACCCTGATCGCCACCGCCCTGCTCTGCGGTGCCCAGGCACATGCAGCCAACGATAACGCCACCGGCCTGCTGGTCGGCAAGCTTGTCGGCGAAACCCCGATGGACCAAGCCTGGTCGGCCTTCAACCTCTACAAGGACGACGCCAACCCAATCCTCCAAGACTTCTCGCTCCAAGGGCGTCTCCAACTTCAAACCATTTACGGCGAAGCCGGTGGTGACAGCTTCAACACCTCGGACTACAAGGACCAGGTCAGCGACGAAAGCGTCTGGGGCAATGACATCGAAGCTCGTCGCGCCCGCTTAGGCTTCAAGTCGAAGTGGTTCCAAAACTGGAAGTTCGACGGCCAAATCGATGTCGACCTCGACGGCCGCGATGGAGACTCCAAAGATCACACGCTTTACAAGGGTCTCTACGATCTCTTTGTAAGCTACGGCCCGAGTGAAACCTTCAATGTGTCCGCCGGTAAAACAAAGGTCCGCTTCACCCGCGAGCAGGAAATTTCCTCGAACAACATTCTCACCATCGAGCGCAGCCTTCTGGCCAATACCCTCTTTCCTGGTGAGCTCACAGGTATCTGGACCAACGGCAAAGGCATCCAAGAATATTGGCTGTACGAACTCGGCGTTTACGGCAGCGACCGCGTGCGCGAATTTTCCGAATTCGACCAAGGTGCCATCGTGCTCGGCAAGGTCGGCTACGACTACTCGTCACAGGCGGGACTCGACTCGGCCGTTGCATCGATCCACTACATGCACAACACCGAGCCGGGTTTTCGTGAAATCAAGGAGGATAACTTCACTCCCTCCGCTTCCCCGCTCTTCACTGATTCGATCGCGCTCACCAATGACATCAACCATGGACGCTATGGCCTGACCACTGAGTTGCTCTACGGCTTTGGCTATGAAGGAACCCCAATCCAAAACGGCAAGCCAACCAAAAAGCCCATCGATCAGTCCGATGTCTTTGGCATCACCATCATCCCATCATATTTCATTGCTGATGGACTTCAACTCGTCGGCCGCCTTCAAGTCGCCACCAGCGAGGACGGTGACGGTCTGCAAGTGCCATCCCGCTATGAGCGCCTTGCCGCAGACGGCACTGGCGACGCTGGTAAAGGCAACACCTACGTCTCCACCTACCTCGGCCTCAACTACTACATCCACGGCCACAAGCTGAAGCTCATGAACGGCATTGAGTATTCCGACATGGGTGGTGGTGACTATGATGGTTACACCCTCATGAGCGGCCTTCGCTTCTCGTTCTGATCTACCGATCTCCACTACAAACAAACAAATGAAAGCCATACACACACTGATTGCGTCCGCTGCCCTGGTTTCCATGGCCGGAGCCCAAACGCTGAGCATCAAGGGTAGCGATACCCTCGGCGCCAAGCTCGTCCCGCAACTTGCCGAGGCCTTTAAGGCCGCAGGCAACAAAGGCGTGAAGTTCGAAATCGCTGCGGAAGGTTCAACCACCGCGTTCCCAGCCCTTGCCAACGGCACTGCCCAGATCGGCATGTCCTCGCGCAAGGTCAAGGACGACGAGCGCACCTTCTGCCGCACCAAGGGGGTTTACCTCAAGGAACATCCGATCTGCCACGACATGCTTTGCGTGATCGTGAACAAGAACTCGCCGGTCTCGAACCTCACCAAGGCACAGGTCGCCAAGATCTTCACCGGTCAAATCAAGGACTGGTCGGAAATCGGCGGCGCCCCTGGTGCGATCTCGATCTACACCCGCAACACCTCATCGGGCACCTACAAGGATTGGCAGAAGCTCGCCATGGGCGGTCGTGACTATCCGTCCACCTCGCTCAAGATGGCCGGCAACGAGCAGATCGCGCAGGAAGTGGCCAAGAACAAGAATGGCATCGGCTACGTCGGCCTTGCTTATTCCAAGACCCCCGGCACCAAGACCGTCACCATCGACGGAGTTGAGCCAGTTGCCGCAAACGCGAAAAAATTCGCCTATGCCCGCCTCTGCTACCTGTACGCTCCGGAAAAACCGACTGCCGAAGCTCAGGCTTTCCTCGACTTCATCAAGTCACCAGCCGGACAGACCATCGTCCAGAAGGTTGGATTCATTCCTAACTGATTCATAGTCAACGATTATCGGTTATCGGTTGCTTAACAAACGGGCATCGTTGCAGATCCAGCGATGCCCGTTTCATTTGCTTGCCGAAAGCCTCCATTCGCGCTCCACTTCGCCAGCCCTGCATGGTTTCCCCAAATCCCCAATCCGAATCCAGTGGCCATCGCTTCCAACGGCGGGGTTTTTCCTTTGAACGGGCAATCCGGTTCTTCTTTGCATCGAATGCCGGACTCACGATTTTCATTCTTCTTCTGATCATTGTTTTCCTCCTGCGCGAAGGCTTGGGCTTCTTTCCCGGCTACCGCCGCGAGTTGGAAGTCTATCGCATCGCCGGCCTCGAGTTTGTCGACATCTCGCGCAAAAATCTCACTGCTCACGAACAGGTCACCAGTCTTCTCAACCGTGCCTATCAGGCCGAGATCAACGGCAAATGCTACAACGAACTGCTTCGCTCGCAGGAAGCTTCCGCGCTCTACAACACCTTCAACGATCAAGTCGGCCCGACCCGTGACCTGATCCTCAACAATCCCGCTGCTGCGACAGGTGGCGATGAAGGCATGCTCGCCGTGCTGCGCGCCAACTACGAGGCCCAGCGCGCCAAGGCCCTCACCAATCTTCCCGCCACCCCGCGCCTCAGCGAGGCCGAGCGCCAAGAACTGATCGATTCGCTGCGCAATCGGCCCGCCGAGGCAACCGATGAGCCGCCGCTCGTGGCCAAGCTCAATGCCGCATTCGCCGCCGCCCGCCAATCTCATGCCGAGCCGCTGCGAAAGTTTCGTGAAACGATCGACAACTTCGAGACTGCCGGCATGGACCTAGGCTCGATCGTGATGGAAATGACCGAGTCGGTCACCGCCACCAAAGAGGCGCTTCAGACTTCCGACATTTTGGCGAAAGACCGCAGAACCCTGCTCGCCGCGGCCGCCAATGCCAAGGATCCGATCGAGCGCGAAAAGCTGATCGCCGATGCCAAGGCCGCGCTCGCCGAGAAACCGGATTACGAAGGCCCGATGGCAATGCTGATGGAGAAAAAGCCCGACTGCGTGAAAGTTCACGAGCAGCTGGCCACTTCGGTCGGCGAAGTTTTCCCAAACCTTCCCGGCTCGCTCACGCAAGCCAAAGCCTCGCGTTACCTCAACGCCGCCAAAGCCGCATGGCCGGTCCTGATCTCGGACCTCAAGGCCACGCCGGCCAAGATCAACAGCTGGACCCATACCGATCCGGTGCCGCTATCCGCCGCATTCATTTCTTTCCTCACCGGCAAGTCATGGGTCACCGGCGGCGAGTGGCAGGATTTTTACGGCATCATTCCACTGGCGGTCGGCTCACTGATGATCGCCATCGTTGCTCTCACGATCGCCATCCCAGTCGGCATCGGCGCGGCGATTTATGTCAATCAATTCGCCGCTCCGCGCGAGCAGGCATTGGTAAAGCCAGTCATCGAGTTCATCCAAGCAATTCCCTCGGTGGTGCTCGGTTTCATCGGCATCATGGTCTTCGGCACGATTCTGCGGGAAATTTCCACCTATGATTCGCTCAGGTGGGTGCCCGGATTCCCGATCGACGAGCGACTCAACATTTTCACCGCCGGCTGCCTTCTCGCGTTGATGAGTGTGCCGACGATTTTTTCGCTCGCCGAGGACGCGCTCAACAATGTCCCTTCGGCCTATGCCGAGGCCTCCGAAGCGCTCGGCGCTTCACGCCTCCAGACCGCCTTCCGCGTGATGGTCCCCGCAGCCTTCTCCGGCATTCTCGCCGCCGTGCTGCTCGGCCTTGGCCGCGTGATCGGCGAAACGATGGTCGTGCTGCTGGTCGCCGGCAACCGCATCAAGATCCCCGACTTCAGCGAAGGCCTCGGCGCGTTCTTCCAACCCTCGCACACCCTTACCGGCATCATCGCCCAAGAGCTCGGCGAAGTGCCGCTCGGCAGCGTCCACTACCGCGCGCTCTTCGTGATCGGCATCACCCTCTTCGTCGTGGTCCTCGGTATCAACGCCACCGCCCACCATTTCCTCACCCGGACGAAAAAATAAGCCATGTTCAATCCGGAAAATTTGATCCGCAAAGGTCTGCCCAAAGGCTATTTCAAGGACATCCTTGTCCGCAGCCTGCTGGGCGGCATCACCTACCTCATGGTGCTGATCGCCGTGCTGCTCTTTGGCAAAATCATCATCGACGGCGCACCCGCAATCTTCACCTCGGAGTTCCCCTTCGTCGACACCGAGTTCCTCACCGCGAAAAACGAAACGTTGCATGTGTTCGATGATGCGAAGGGCACCCGCCACCAACTTCCGGCATCGAAATACAACGAGTACATCGAGGCTCATGCGGGTCAGCAAATTTACAACGAGCAGACCTTTTCCTACTCCGGCGGCGGCATTGCGGGCCCGATCATCGGCACTGCGCTGCTGACCTGCGGCTCGATCATTCTCGCGCTGTTCTTCGGCGTTTGCGCTGCGATCTATCTCGCGGAGTACGCAAAACAAAGCCCCTTCATCCATGCCGTGCGGCTCGCGATCCTCAACCTCGCCGGCATTCCCTCGATCGTCTTCGGCCTCTTCGGGTTTTCGGTGTTTGTCCTGGCTGCGCCGGTCATCACCGCCTCGCCGGTTGACCGCTCGCTGCTGGTGCTGCCGCTTTTCATCGAAGGCTGGGCGCTCAGCTTCCAAGGTTGGAACTCATCGCTCATGGCCGGCTGCGCAACACTTGCTTGCATGATCCTGCCGGTGGTCATCACCGCCTCGGAAGAATCACTGCGCGCGGTGCCCCAAGGGTTTCGCGATGCCTCCCTAGCCATGGGCGGCACACGCTGGCAGACCATTCGCAAATGCGTCCTGCCTTTCTCGCTACCGGGCATCCTGACATCCTCGCTGCTGGCCATCACACGCGTCGCCGGTGAGACCGCGCCGATCATGTTCACCGCCGCAGTTGCCGCCAAGGACGACTTCCCATGGGAAGGACTCGCCAACCCCTTTGACATCCTCTCCTCGCAAGTCCAAGCCCTGCCCTACCACATCTACACGCTCGCCGCACGCATCCCGAGCTCGGAGTACACCCAACGCGCGCAATTCGGCTCGGTGCTCGTTTTCCTGATCCTTGTCGCCATGCTCTCCTTCGGCTCGATGATCCTTCGTGCGAAAATGCGCAAGAAACTCAAATGGTAAATTCACCCGCATCGGATACCCACCCGTCCATGTCGACCGCCGTCCAGATCCAGAACCTATCATTTGCCTACGGCTCAAAGCAGGCACTGCACGATGTCAGCCTCGACATGCCCGCGCGCAAGGTCACAGCGTTCATCGGCCCCTCGGGCTGCGGCAAGTCGACCCTCATCCGCTGCATCAACCGCATCAATGATCGCATCTCCACCGCGCATGTCACTGCCGGCACGATCAAGGTCCACGGCATCGACATCTATCGCAAGGACATCAACATCCAGGAACTCCGCCGCCGCGTCGGCATGGTGTTCCAAAAGTACAATCCCTTCGCCAAATCGATTTACGAAAATGTTGCCTACGGTCTGCGGATCGCGGGAATGACGAATCGCTCGGACCTCGACGACGCGGTCGAAAAATCCCTGCGCAATGCCGCGCTTTGGGATGAAGTCGGCGACCGCCTTCACACATCGGCATTCGGGCTTTCCGGCGGCCAACAACAACGCCTGTGCATCGCACGCGCGATCGCCACCGAACCCGAAATTCTGCTCATGGACGAACCCTGCGCCGCGCTCGACCCGCTCGCGACGCTGCGCATCGAAGAGCTGATCTCGGAACTGAAGAAAAAATTCACCATCGTCATCGTCACGCACAACATGGCACAAGCCGCACGCTGCTCGGACCAGACGGCATTCATGTACCTCGGCAAACTCGTGGAAGTCGGACCCACGATGAAAATTTTCGAAAACCCCTCGGACCCACAAACCGAGGCCTACATCACCGGCAGCTTCGGATGAACGCGACCCCCAATTCCATGCAAGAATCCCCGGAGAAAACCGCCGCCAGCACTCCACAGGCCGGCGGCAAATGCGCCGTGCAAATTCAGAACCTCAGTTTCAGCTACGGCTCCTCCGAGGCACTCAAAAACATCACGCTCGATCTCGACCGCAACGCGGTCACCGCGTTCATCGGCCCCTCCGGCTGCGGCAAGTCGACCCTGCTGCGCTGCATCAACCGCATGAACGACGAAATTATCGGTGCACGCGTCACCGCCGGCAAAATCCTCGTCGAGGACATCGAGATCCACGACCCGTCGGTCGATGTGGTGAAGCTCCGCCGCGATGTCGGCATGGTGTTCCAAAAATCGAATCCTTTCCCGCGCAGCATTTTCGAAAATGTCGCCTTCGGCCTGCGCATGCGCGGCATCCGCAACAAGGCGGTGATCGAGCAATCCGTCGAGGAAAGCCTCCGCGCCGCCGCCCTGTGGGACGAAGTGAAGGACCGCCTCAACGAATCCGCGCTCGGCCTCTCCGGCGGCCAGCAACAACGCCTCTGCATCGCCCGAACCATTGCGGTGAAGCCACTCGTCGTGCTCATGGACGAGCCCTGCAGCGCGCTCGACCCGATCGCCACCGCGAAAGTCGAGGAGCTGATCTGGAGCCTCAAAAAAGATTACACCTTCGTCGTGGTGACCCACAACATGCACCAAGCCTCGCGCGTTTCCGACAAGACGGCATTTTTCTACATGGGCGAAATGATCGAGTTTGGAGAAACGACCAAGATGTTCACCAACCCGACCGTCAAGCGCACCGAGGATTACATCAGCGGCCGCTTCGGTTGATCCATCGCCGCGCGCCAACTCACAGCGTGATCTGCGCGCCAAGCTCGACGACGCGGCCGGGCGGAAGCTGGAAGTACGCGGTGGCCGGCGATGCGTTGCGCGCCATGGCGGCAAATAGCGTGAGCCGCACACGGTCGATGAGCGTGGCATTCTTGCCGACGCCGTAGCCTTCGCTGCCGAGGAAGTAAGTCGCCTTGCCCGGTTGGAAGCGCACATGCTCGGGCAGCAAGTCCTTGAGCGCCATCGGCACATCGGGAGTTTCGGCAAAACCAAATTTCAGAATCACGCGATGCACGCCTTCGCCGAGTTCCTGGTGCTCGAGCATTTCCTCACGGCTGGCGCGCGGTTGATCAAGCGTCATCACATGCAGCAGGATGACGCGCTCATGCAGCACCTGGTTGTGCTTGAGGTTGTGAAGCAAGGCATTCGGCACCTGCGCGCCCTTGCCGCTCATGTAGATCGCCGTGCCGGAAACACGGTGAATGCTTCCCTTTTCCAGATCCTGCAGCAAATTTTCAACCGGCAGGGCCTCACGCGAAATGCGCGCATAAAGCCGCGCACGACCCCACATCCAGATCATCATCAACGACATGATGCCACCGCCCACGACCAAGGGCACCCAGCCGCCATGCACAATCTTTAGCGAGTTGGCGACGAGGAAGGCCCCATCAACCGTTAGAAAGACACCGGTCATCAACCCAGCCTTGAGTGCCGACCATCTCCATTCGGTGCGTGCGGCGGAGTACAAGAGAATCGACGTGATCGCCATCGTCAGCGCGATCGCAATGCCGTAAGCGCCCGCCAACGCGGAGGAAGTTTGAAACTCGACGACCAACAAAATGCAGGATGCCGCGAGCAGCCAGTTCACCGCCGGCACATAAACCTGACCGACGGAATGCTCGGAAGTGTAGCGCACGCGAAAGCGCGGCAAACAACCCAGCTGGATCGCCTGCGTGGTGAGCGAAAACGCACCAGAAATTAATGCCTGACTCGCCACAATCGCCGCCGCCGTCGCAAGCAGGGTCAGCGGAAAACGCAATGACTCGGGAGCCAGCAGGAAGAAGGGATTGCGAATCGCCGAGGGGTCTGCCGTCAGCAAGGCGGCCTGACCGAGGTAGTTGAGCGCCAGCGCGGGCAAAACCAGTGAAAACCAACCGACACGAATCGGCTTCGTGCCGAAATGCCCGAGGTCCGCGTACAACGCCTCGCCACCGGTCAATGCAAGAAACACTGCGGCAAGCAAAGGAAGGGCATGCCTCCACTCCTGACACAAAAACCGAACACCTTCGTACGGGCTCAAAGCCACCAGCACCTGCGGGTTCTTCACAACCTCAGCCGCTCCAAGAATGCCAAGCGTAAGAAACCATGTCACCACCACCGGCCCAAAAAGTTTGCCCACATGACCGGTGCCAAATTGCTGGATCGCAAACAAGCCACCAAGAATCAACACCGCCAACGGCACCGCCCAATGCGAAAGCATCGGCGCGCTCACCGCCAGACCCTCCACCGCACTGAGCACCGATATCGCTGGAGTGAGCATGCCGTCGGCATAAATCAACGCCGCACCGGCCAAGCCCAACAGCATGATCTTTCGTGGATCCTTACCGCCCAGACTTTTCACCGCGCCACGGATCAATGCCGACAAGGCAAGAATCCCGCCCTCGCCGCGGTTGTCAAATTTCAGGACGATAAATAGATATTTCACCGTCACCACCAGCAGCAGTGACCAAACAATCAGGGACGCGGCACCTGTCAGGTTGCGCGGGTCGACGGTCACGCCGTGCATGCCGTGGAAGCACTCACGAAACGCGTAAAGCGGGCTGGTTCCGATGTCGCCGTAGACGACGCCGAGCGCCGCGAGGGTGGTCACGGCAAGGCGGGGCGATTGACCCGATTGGGTTGGTGAGGATGCGGTCATGGGAAATGAACAGGCTTGTCAGCGCGCCCTTCAAAGCACCTCGGCACCCGATCTGCCAGCAGAAAACCGCTTTCCGCGGCCCCATCACATTTTCAAGGTGCCTTCAGTGACGCCGAGTTTCTCGATCGCTTCGACCTGCTCGAGCAGATCGATGGCCCCAGCCCGACCTGCGAGAAGGTCTTGATACGCGCGAATGGTCTTGGTGGCGGTGGCTTCGTCTTCATCAAGCAACTCGACTCGAAACTTCGAAAGCCCGGTCGAGCGCAGTTCATCGTAAAACCTCGCGCCGGTCTGAGCTCGACCATTGAAAAGCGTGTTGCGACAGCCGACATCGGCCTGCAGGCGATGCAACTGGCCGACGCGATCGCGCAAATGCACGACATGCTTTTCGCAGGGGCGGCCGCAGTCCTTGTAGGTCGTGCCGTTGCTCAAAAATGTACAGAACACACAGTGCTCCATATGAAACATCGGCATGTGCTGGTGGAGTGACAGTTCGAACCACTGCGAGGGCGCGGCATCGAGCAGATCCAACACCTGGCCGATGTTGAGATCGTAGGACACGGTCATGAAATCCAGACCCGCGCCTTCCATCAACACACGCGCGGTCAATGGATTGGAGACATTGAGCGAGAAATCACCGGCCTTGATGAAATTATTACGATGTTTGTAGTAATTCAACGCCGAGAGATTGCGCAGCAAGGCGCCATCGGGCGCGGCATTCTCGACGAGCTTGAGGTAGCCGATTTCACCCGGCTTGAGAATGCGTGGCGTGGCGAGCAGGATTTTGGCATCGGGTCTGCCGCCCGAATTTCTGAAAAGCGAAACCGCGTCCTTGTAACGGCGTGGATCTTCGAAGTCGCAATAGACCAGCTCCACACCACAGGCGATCGCAGCATCGAGCTGGGCAAAGTTGCGGCAAAGCACCGACAGACGCGCGGCGGAGGCATCATTTTGCGGCTTGGCGGGCATCAAATCCTCACGGCCGGCATTGATCTCAACCCGCGAAGGTTTTTCCGTGCCAGCATCGAGCTTCGCCACGAGATCGCGACGCAGTTGGTTGAGCGCCGAAAGCGGAAAATGGCAATCGCCTTCAAGCCGGTTGTCGAGCGCCGCCAACTCAAAGGGCGTGTCGCCCAAACGCCCGAGCTGCGCCGCCAGCGTTTCCGCATCGAGCGCGCGCTTCGCCGCCGGCTGCAATGCGATTTCACTGCGCACAACGATGTCGCCACAACGCAGCTCAAGCGCATTGCCCGGCCTGCCGAGGACCTGCAACTCGAGCGGAATTTTTTTCTCAAGCGGTCGCGTGTTCTGCCAAAATTTCCTCAACTCGGATTCGAGCTTCGGATCCGAGGTCTTGTACACCGTGTGACCCGGATGAATGCGCTCGAAATTGATGCCGCTGTAAGTCCGATGAAAAATGATGCGACCATTTTCCATTTTCCAAATGCGCGCACCTTGTTCGAGGTCACGGTTCTCACCGGCATCAAAGACCACGCCATCGCCGGCCGCCAGCGGCACGCCAGTGGTGTTCTTTAGCTTGATCCATCCCTCACCACACTCGGCGATCTCGCCCAAAAGCGGCCCCCGTTTTTTCCCAAAGCGCCCGTGCGTGAGGTAAGGATGATTCGTCCCCGCGAGCCAGCCGGTCGAGAGCCCTCGCGAAAAGGTCATTTCGAGCGCGTAGCGATCGTGATCGGTGACCTCCGGCGCGGCATCGGCCATCGCCGCATCGAGCGCCTTGCGATAGACCCGCGTGACCGCCGCGACATACTCGGGAGACTTGAGCCGGCCCTCGATCTTGAATGATTTCACACCCGCGCGAACCAAATCGGGAATGAGGTCCACGGCCGCAAGGTCCTGTGGGCTGAGCAAATAGCGGCGCTCGCCCATGTCGCGCACTTCACCATCGACCACCAACTCGTAAGGCATGCGGCATGCCTGCGCGCATTCGCCGCGATTCGCGCTGCGCTGACCGAGCGATTCGCTGGTGAGGCATTGCCCCGAGTAAGCGACGCACAAAGCGCCGTGCACAAAGACCTCGAGCGGCGTGCGAATTTGTGAAGAGGATTTTTGAAATCGTTCGATCTCGCGCACCGAAAGTTCGCGCGCCAGCACCGCGCGCTCCATCGGGAAAAGTGATTCGATGAACTCCAAGCCTTCCGGCGAGGTGATCGACATCTGCGTCGAGCCGTGCAGCTCCACATCGGGCGCAACCAAACGCGCGAGCTTTGCCAAGCCAAGGTCCTGGATGATCAAGGCGTCGACACCCGCCTCGGCGATCAGGCGCAGTTGCTTTTCCGCGGCCTCGAGCTCGCCGGTGAACACCAGCGTGTTCATCGCGACAAAACCTTTCACGCCATGACGATGCAGGTAATCCATCAACTCCGGCAGGTCATCTTCGCCAAAGTTGTCGGCACGCAGCCGCGCATTGAATCGCGGCAGGCCAAAGTAAATCGCATCGGCACCGGCCACCACCGCCGCCCGCGCGCAATCCCAGTTGCCCGCGGGCGACAGGAGTTCGCGAGTCTGATCATGCGCCGCTTTGCTGTTCACGCGCCCATTGAACCAGCCTCGCGACAAATGACCAGCAGAAGGCGCCATGCGAATGATCGCAAACCGCGCAACTTTTCGTGCCGTTCATGGTTTCATCCATATGATCCCCCAAGCGGCAAATTCATGGACGATCGGAGAGGCCGCCCATTTGCTCAATCGCGCGGGCTTCGGTGGCTCCCCCGATGCGATCAAGGCCTTCCACGCACTCGGCCGCAAGGGCGCTGTCGATTCGCTACTCTCCGCGCAGGAGGCCCCGGAGGATTTCCCCATTCCCGAATGGGCACAGCAGGAGCAGGCGCTTGCCGAACTCAAGGCGCATCGCGAAAGCATGCAGCAAATGAGAATGGCCACCCGCGACCTGTCGCCCGAAAAGGCCGAGGAAACAAGGCGCGAACTTTTCAAGGAAAGGCAGATGCGCGACCGGCAACGCGGCATCGAGGCCCAATCATGGTGGTTTGACCGCATGCTTCAAAGCAAAGCCCCTTTGCGCGAAAAAATGACGCTGTTCTGGCACGACCACTTTGCGACTTCGATCCAAAAAGTGAATCAACCCATCATCATGGTTTGGCAAAACGACCTGTTTCGCCGACACGCCACCGGCAACTTCAAGACCCTTGCCCACGCGATGCTGATGGATCCGGCGATGATGCGCTACCTCGACACGCAGGATTCGCAAAAGGGCAAACCGAACGAAAACTTTGCACGCGAAATCATGGAGCTCTTCACGCTCGGGGAAGGTCATTACTCCGAGGCCGACATCCGCGAAGCCGCGCGCGCATTCACCGGATATCAATTCAACCTCAACACCGGAGCCGTGCAGCACAACAAGCGGCGCTGGGATGAGACGCCGAAAACAATCTTCGGAAAAACCGGAAAATTCAACGGCGCGGATGTCATCGATCTCATCTTCGAACAACCGCAACCGGCGAAATTCATGGCGGGAAAAATATGGGAATTTTTCGCTTATGAAAATCCGCCGCCCAAGGCGATCGACGCCCTGGCCGACACGCTGCGAAAGTCGAATTATGAATTGGCTCCACTCCTGCGCGAAATTTTCCTGTCGAAGGAATTTTACAGCGAGACAACGATGGGCACACAAATCAAATGCCCGATCCAGTTCATCATCCAGTTGCACAAACAGCTGGAGCTCGATGAATCACCCAAGGGCTTTGCGCAGAACGCCCAACAACAGCTCGGCCAAATCCTTTTCATGCCGCCAAATGTCGCGGGATGGGACTGGGGCAAGGCGTGGATCAACACCAACACCTTGCTCGCACGCTACAACCTCGCAGGCCAGCTTTGCAAAATCACCGGCAAGGCCAATCCGATGCCGCGCCCGCGAGGCGAAAAAATCCCGCGAATGGGGCGGCCGCGCCTTGAGATGGCCGACTGGCCCGGCCCCGACTACGAAAAAATCGCGCCCCCTCCCTTGCGGGAAAATCCCGAGAAGCTGGTCGAATCGCTGATCTTCCGGTTCTTCCATGGGCCGCTTCCGGCCAAGGCTTCCGCCTCATTCATCGAGTATGCCAATTCGAAAAAGGGTGAGGACCTGACCGACCGTCAAACCGCCGAGCTCTGCCACCTGATGCTCAGCACGCCCTACTACCAACTTTGCTGATTCGATAAAAAAACCAACCAACCAAACCTCATGAAAACCCGCCGCGAATTCCTCCGCTCGACCATGCTTGGTGCCTCTTCGGCATGGACAATCCCGATGTTTGTCGAGCGCACCTTTGCGCAACTCCACACGGAGGCAAAGGACCTTGCCGTCCAGGCGGTGACCGGCAAGGATGATACGATACTCGTAGTAGTTCAATTGGCGGGAGGAAACGATGGTCTCAACACGCTGATTCCTTTCGCGGACGATGCCTATCACAAGGCGCGGCCGCTGCTTGCGAAGAAGGAAAAGGAAATCATCCGCCTTAGCGATCATGTCGGATTGAACGCCGCGATGCCCTTTCTCGGATCGCTTTACAAGGAAGGCGGGCTTGGCATCGTGCAGGGCGTCGGCTACCCGAATCCGAACCGCTCGCATTTTGTTTCCACATCAATCTGGGAAACCGGCGACACCAACAACCGCTCCGCCACCGGATGGCTCGGGCGCTACTTCGACAATGCCTGCCCGGGCGCGGATCCCACGGTCGGCATGAGCTTCAACAAAACCCAACCGGAAAGCTTCGGCGCGCTCAAAAACCCCGGCGTGTGCCTCAGCTCTCCCGAGCTTTACCGCTGGATCCACAGCGGTGGCGAGCGAGCGCTGGCCGAGGAATTTTTTGCCGAACTCAACCAACCGGGCGGTGATGGCGAACCGGTCTCCGGCGCCTCGATCGCGATGCCCGCCGGCGGGCGACACGGCGGCATTCATGGTGAAACCAATCTCGCCTTCCTCGAACGCGTCGCCCTCGACGCACGCATAAGCTCGGCAAAAATCCTCGAGCGCGCGGCGAAACACAAAACAAACATCCCGTACGACGGCACACCGCTTGCCCGCAACCTCAACCTTGTCGCACGCGTGATCGCAGGAGGCATGCCGACGCGTGTGTATTACGTCAGCCACGGCGGCTTCGATACCCACAACCAGCAAGCCAACACGCACGACCGCCTGCTCGGCCAACTCGACAGCGGACTCAAGTCGTTCTTTGCCGACCTGAAAGAACAAGGCAACGACAAGCGCGTCGTGCTCATGACCTTTTCAGAATTTGGTCGGCGAGTAGCGGAAAATGCCAGCGCCGGAACCGACCACGGCAAAGCTTCATGTTTGTTTGTGGCAGGCGCCGGCGTTGCAGGCGGCCTCCATGGAAAACACCCAAGCCTCACCGAACTCTCCGAAGGCGACATCAATCACAGCGTCGATTTCCGCAGTGTTTACGCCAGCCTGCTCACCGATTGGTTGCGCGCACCCAACCTCAAGCCGATCCTCGGCGCGAACTATCCAAAACTCGGATTGATCCGCGCATAAGCTCCCACCGCTTTCGGCTTTGCCACTGCGTGGGATGGGTTCACACTCGGCGCGATGCGCGATGACACCCGCCGCTGGATTGAGGCCGACCGCGCGCACTGCTGGCATCCGTTCACGCGGCAGGCCGAGTGGTGCGCGGCGGAGCACGAGCCCTTGGTGATCGTGCGCGGTGAAGGTGCGTGGCTGTGGGATTCGGAAGGTAGGCGCTATCTCGATGGTAATTCGACGATATGGACGAACATCCATGGCCACGGGCATCCAGCGATCCTTGAAGCGATCACCAAACAGCTGGAGCAAATTTCGCATGTGTCGTTTTTGGGCTTCACCCACCCGACCGCTATCGAGCTCGCGGAAAAACTTTGCGGTTTCTTCCCGCCCGACACGCTTGAGCGGGTCTTTTATTCCGACGACGGCTCGACCGCCGTTGAATGCGCGCTGAAGCTCGCGCTGCAATACCGCCAGCAATGCGGCGAGCCCGAACGGAAAAACTTCATCGCCTTTGCCGATGGCTATCACGGGGACACGCTGGGCGCGGCATCGCTGGGCGGCGTGAACCGGTTTTTCGAGCGCTTCAAAGGCAACGGCTACGCCGTGCGGCATGTGGATTCGCTCGAAACATTGCGCAGCTTGCCAAACAGCGAGCTGCAAGAGGTCGCAGCCGTGGTGATCGAGCCGCTCATCCAAGGCGTCAATGAAATGCGGCCATGGCCAACTGGCATGCTGGCGCAACTGCGCGCATGGTGCGACGCGCATTGCATCCACTTGATCCTCGATGAAGTCATGACCGGCTTCGGCCGCACCGGAGCGATGTTTGCCTGTCAAAAGGAAGGCGTGATCCCCGATTTCCTCTGCCTCGCCAAGGGCCTCACCGGCGGCTACCTGCCACTCGCCGCCACACTCACCACCGGCAAGGTGTACGAGGCATTCCTCGGCTCTGCCGACCGCGCATTCTACTATGGACATAGTTTTTCGGCGAACCCGCTTGGCTGCGCCGCCGCACTTGCCAGCCTCAGGCTTTTCGAAACCGAAAAAACCCTCGAAAAGCTCCCTGCCAAAATCGACCACCTGCGGGCTGGCCTCGCCGATTTGAAAGCAAGGCACCCGCTGGTGCACGAGGTCCGCCAATGCGGATTCGTCGCCGGCATCGAGCTGCGCCAGGCCAATGGCACAAAGTTCCCTGTCGAGTCCCGCATCGGCGAGCAGGTCTGCCTTGAGGCTCGAAATCACGGTCTCCTCACACGCCCCATCCTCGATACGATCGTCCTCATGCCGCCACTTTGCACCAGCGCGACAGAGCTCGATCACGCCATCGCCGCCCTGGACAAGGCAATTTTGCGAATCCCGCGTTGACAAAGCCCCGGCCCGCCGCTACCAAATCGCTCCCGCGTCACGCGCAAGGCGGAGTAGCCAAGTGGTAAGGCAATGGTTTGCAAAACCGTCATCCGTGGGTTCGATTCCCACCTCCGCCTCCAGTGGCGTAGCTCCTTGCATCTCCGGCGGCTGTGCCAATTTCCCGCTGCGCGGTGTTTTCCGATTTCCGGCAAGCCGAAAGCCGCATTCCGACCTCCGCCTCCAGTCGCGGTGATATTTGCGATTTGGAGATAAATTTGACACCGCTAACTCACGCGAATTCTGCTGCCGGCATGGATGGAAGGGTTCGGGAAGCGTATGCTTCTATCGCTTTTCACTCACAACCTCACCGCGAGGCGGGTCTGGCGGTTGAGCGGGAACTCCTTGGTCACGCCGACTTGCGCGCGGCGGTGAATGCCCACAAGCATGCCGACAGCCGCGAGACTGAAGACGAGGCTGGTACCGCCGTAGCTGACGAATGGCAGTGGCAATCCGTCATTTGGCAGCAACGCGGTGGTCACGCCGATGTTCACCATCGCGGGCACCACGATCACGCAAGTGAGGCCGAGCGCGATGCAGCGGCTGAACATGCTGGTGGTTTGCAAGGCGATGCCGCAACCGGCCACCGCGATGGCCACATAACAAAAGACGACAAACAGCGTGGCACCAAGTCCAAGCTCTTCGCCGATGACGGGGAAAATGAAGTCGATATGAGCAAAGGTGAGCGTGCCGAATTTCTCAACCCCATTGCCAAGGCCGACGCCTGTCGGGCCGCCATTGCCCAAGGCAAGCAAGGCCCGCCATTGCTGCATGCCGCGATCGAGTTGATGCACGGGGTCTTCCAAATTCAACCATGCCTGGATACGACCCCAACGGTTTTCGTTGTGACGCACAAAGAGGTAGGCACCAGTCATCGCCGTCAGCGCGGTCGGCACGATGAGCCACAGCCTCGTGCCCACGCAATACATGATCGCTCCCACCGATACCGAAAGTGAAAGGGCCGTGCCGACATCGGTTTCAAGGGCGATAAGCAAAATCGGAATGCCCGCAATCACACCCGGCAAAACAAATCCGCGCCAAAAAGTTTTCACCTCCGACTGCCAGCGCGCGAACCACGCCGCAAGGCATATGACGACGACGATCCGCGCCAGCTCGGATGGTTGGAACGAGCCAACCAGCGGCACGCCAATCCAACGCTTGGATCCGTAAATTGAAATGCCAATGCCGGGCACAAAACACAGCGCCAGCAGGATGCAAATCACGATAAACATCACGGGCGCAAACTTGCGAAAAAACTCCATGGGCAACTTCGATGCCACCAAGGCGGCCACCAAGCCAACCATCACCATGATCGCTTGGCGCTGCAGGAAATGATAAGGAGCCTCAACTCCCTTCACCCACGCGCTCGTGCTTGCCAGCATGATCAGCCCGAGGGCGACCAGCAAGGCGACCGCGGCGCAGAGAATGGTGGAGCAATGGCGAGCCATGAAAATTTGCGGTAATCACATCAGGGGATCACCAGATTCGCACCCGCTTTGAGCTTGGTGGGATCGGTGATGGAATTGGCGCTCATCAGCGCGTCTTGCGTGACTTTGTATTGCTTGGCGATCTTCACGATCGTGTCGCCCTTCTTGACCAGATGGGTCTTGCCCGAGGCTTTGGGGCTTTCGCTTTCCACGATTGCCTTCGCTTTTGGCGCGGCGCTCACATCGACCGGCACCGCATCGACCATGCCCTCGTCGGTGACGGCATCAACGGCAACCATGGCATCGGTCGTTTGCGCTGTGCCATCCGCGACAGCTTCGGAAACCACTTGATCGACTTCAACTTTCTGCACCGGGATGCTGAGGATCAGCCCTTTGCGCATGGCCTTGTCCTGATTCAACTGACGAAGGTCCGCCTCCGCCACTCCGTGCATTGCGGCGATCGATGCGTAGCTTTCGCCGTCCTTGGTGACATGAGTTTTGCCGCTGTTTGCAGCGAGCGGCACGGTGGGAGTATCGCTCGTCTTGCCGGCGACCGCAGGTGTGGCGACCTCACGCGCGACAGCGCGGGTGCTTTCTTTCGGGCGTCCATCGAGGAAACGCTGGTGGATGAAGATCAATGCGATCGCGACGATGTGGATGAGGAAGATGATCGTGAGCGCGCGGGAAATTTTTGATCCGCCATCTTCCATTTCCATGCCCGACATCGTGGCGCTGGCGGAAACGCGTTGGCGTTTGCGGGTAACGGCGCTGAGGCGGTGGAAAATCCCTTTGGAAACCGGGCGGCGTCTGACGGGTAGTGTTTGGAATTTCATATAGGTATCAGTTGAGTTGATGTACGAGATCTCTGAACGCGTCACCGCGTTGTTCATAGCCGGAAAATTGATCAAAAGACGAGGTGCCTGGCGAGAGCAGAATCGTGGAACCTTGCGGCGCGAGACTGCGTGCGACATTCACCGCATCGGCGAGTGTCGAAACTGCTTCGCTCTGAACCGCTTGCGCGAAAAGCTCGGCCAGCGGGCGGGCGATTTGGCCGAAGGTCACGCAGGCGAGCGCCTTTTTTCCGAGCAATGGCAGCACCGGTGAGTAGTCGAGGCCCTTGTCCTTGCCGCCGGCGATCAGGACCACTGGGCGGACCTGCGAGCGCAGTGCGCTTTCGAGTGCGTGGAGGTTGGTGGCTTTCGAGTCGTTCAGGTATTCGACGCCGTCGAGCGTGCGGATGAATTCACAGCGGTGCGGTGGCGGATTGTAACCGTGCAGCGCCTCGCGCATCACATCGATCGGCACGCCCAAGGCATGGCAGACGGCCATCGCGGCCATTGCGTTTTCCGCATTGTGAAGACCGCGCAAGAAACTGTCGCGGTTCAGGTCGGCGCAAACTTCGCCACGATGGAAAATCAGAACGCCGTCGGAAAACCAATCGGCCGCCGGATCGCTTGTGGAAAATGTGATCGGCGTGTTCGTCGGTGCGGGAAGTTCTCCGCGGAAAGGAATCACCGCGACATCGTCGGGCTTGAGGTTTTGAAAGATGCGCAGCTTCGCCTCGCGATACGCTTGCACGGTCGGGTAGCGATCCATGTGGTCTGGCGCGAAGTTGAGCCACACCGCAACATCCGGGTGCAGCGTGCGGATGGTTTCGAGTTGAAATGAACTCAGCTCGAGCGCGACAGCGGCGGGCGGATGCGATTGCAAAACCACTTCCGCGAAAGGCGTGCCGAAATTCCCGCATGGCGTGCCGCCAAGACCCGCGTGCTCAAGAATGCGCCCGACAATGCCGGTGGTCGTGGTCTTGCCATTGGTGCCGGTGATGCCGACAATTTTTCCATCGTAATATCGCGACGCGAGCTCCACCTCGCCGATGACCTCGCCCGCGTGCGTTGCAAACGCGGCGACGTAGGATCCGTAGGTGTCGATGCCGGGGCTCACGACCAGCAAATCGCAATGCACGCCGCGCCCGGTTTCCTCATTCGCATGAGGATGGAGCACCACGCCTTCGGGCATGCCTGCAAAGGCCTCATCGCCGGCCGCATCCCAGACCGAAACCTCCGCGCCTTCGCGCAATGCAAGCAAGGCCGCGGCCCGGCCACTGCGACCCGCACCCAAAATGGCAACATGTTTTCCAGCAAGCGTCATGGACATCAAACGATTTTCAAAATAGCGAGACCGAACAGCGCGAGCATGATCGACAGAATCCAGAAGCGGATGATCACCTGGCTCTCATGCCAGCCGAGCAGTTCGAAGTGATGGTGGATCGGCGACATCTTGAAGATGCGCTTCTTGCGAAGTTTGAAACTGCCGACCTGCAGAATCACCGACATTGCCTCCATCACGAAGACGCCGCCGATGATGACCAGCAAAAGCTCCTGCTTCGTGCAAATTGCCGCGGTGCCGAGTGCGCCCCCGATCGCGAGCGATCCGGTATCGCCCATGAAAACTTTCGCCGGGTGGCAGTTGAACCAAAGGAAACCGAAACCTGCACCGGCCAGCGCCATCAGGAACACGGCAAGCTCGCCGATGTAAAGGTTGTGCGGGATCACAAGATATTCGACCGCCATGAAATAGTGCCCGGCAAGGTAGGCGAGCAACGCGTAGGCCAGCGCGGTGCTGATCGTGCAACCGGTGGCAAGGCCGTCGAGACCGTCGGTGAGGTTCACCGCGTTTGAACATCCGATGATGATCCACGCGAAGAACGGAATGATGAAAAGGCCAAGCTCCAGCAGCGGCGTTTTGAAAAGAGGAAAACAAATCGCATCGATGCCGATCGGCTTGCCGCTGCCAAGCATGAAGCCTGCCTCGTTGTTGGCGATGCGCGAGGCATCAACCCCATAACCCGAGATCTCCGGCTTGTAATAAATGAACAAAGCCGCCACCAACGCGATCACGAGTTGCCAAAACAATTTTGTGCGACTGCTCAGGCCATCGGATTTTTTCTCGCGGACCTTTTTGTAATCATCGCAAAAGCCAAGCAATCCGCAGGCCGCCATCGTGCACGCGCACACCGCGACAAAAGGGTTGAGCGGGCGCGCACAGATCAATGTCGCAATGATCACCGATCCAAGGATGAGCACCCCACCCATCGTTGGCGTGCCGAGCTTGCCGCCGTGGAGTTCCGCGAGCTTGTGGACTTCTTCCGCCGTGCGCAGCGGCTGACCCAGCTTCATCGAAATGAGGCGACGGATCACGCGCGGGCCGAAGATCAGCGAAAGCAGGAAGGCAAGAATGCCTGCGCCCGCCGCGCGGAAGGTGATGTATTGAAAGAGGTTGAGAAATGAAAACGCGTGAGCCCAGCCTTGCTGGCCGGCGGCTTTTTCAGCCTCGAAGGCTTGGAACCAAAAATCGTAAATCGCGGGTAACATCAGTTTGGTGGGAATGCGGCGTTCATCACGCGCTCAATGGTGGCGGAGCGGCTGCCCTTGAAGAGCACCGCGTCGCCGGGCTTGACCTCCGCCGCGAGCCATTTCGCAGCATCGGCAAGTACGGGGAAATGTTTTGCACCGCCCGCGCCTTCGGCGATGCCCTCGGCGCCTTCGCCGGCGGCGATGACGACAAGATCGCGGCTTGCCGCGAGTTTGCCAATCTGATGGTGCGCGGCCGGGCCATGAATGCCGAGCTCGCCCATGCGACCAAGCACCACAAAGCGTCGCGCACCATTGGGCACCGGCGCCTCGGCCAGCGTTTCAATCGCTGCGGCCATTGACTCGGGATTCGCGTTGTAGGTGTCGTCGATGATCGTCACACCATCGACCACGCGTCGCGCGAGTCGGCCGCTGGAAATTTTCACTTCGTTCAAGCCAACCGCAATTTCGCACGGCGGCATGCCGAGCTTCCATCCGACCGCGGCAGCGAGCAGGGCGTTGATCACCATGTGACGACCGGGCACCGGCAGGCAAACTTCCGCATGACCATCGCCTTCGATCACGAGAGTGAAGTGGCTGCGATCCGGCTCGAGGCGCAGGTTCTCGGCGCGCACGATGCCGCGACCATCGCCGACCGATACCAGCGCGGCCTTGGTTCTTTCGCGGAGGAAATCATGATAATCGCAGCTCGCCGAAATGAACAGAATCCCATCCTCGGGCAATGCGCGTGCCAGCGTTCCTTTTTCCTCGGCGATCGCATCGCGCGATCCGAGATGCTCGATGTGCGCGGTGCCGATGTTGGTGATGATGCCATATTTCGGCTGCGCAATTTTACACAAAGGCTCGAGCTCGCCCGCATGGTTCATGCCGATTTCCCAAACCGCGGCCTGATCTTCCAATGTCGTCGCCAGCACCGTGAGTGGAAGTCCGATGTGATTGTTGAGGTTGCCCTTGGTGGATGAAACACGGAAACGCTGCGACAGCACTGCGGTGGTGAGATCCTTGGTGCTGGTCTTGCCATTCGAGCCGGTGATGCAAACGACCGGAATGTCGAGCTGCCGGCGCCACCAATAAGCAAGGCGTTGCAATGCGGCGAGGGTGTCGGGCACCACGATCACCGCCGCGCCTGCCGGGCAATTTCCACTCCATCGCTGCACAACGACGAGTGCCGCACCGGCAGCCAAGGCGTCCGCCGCAAAGGCATCGCCATCGAAGTTCTCACCGCGCAGTGCGAAGAACGCACATCCGGCAGGCAGCTTGCGCGTGTCGGTCGAAACGCCTGCGCACACCATCGCGGCCGGATCTCCTGCGGCGACATCAGCGCCGAGGGCATCCGCGATCTGTTGGGCGCTGAGTGGCTTCATCGGTTGGCGGAAATGGCTTGGGCTCTGTCGCGCAAGGCCTTGGCAGCGTGCTTGCGGTCGTCGAATTCGACGGCGTGGTCGGAAAATTGCTGGCTCGTCTCATGGCCCTTGCCGGCAATGAGAATGATGTCGCCGGAGAGCGAGTTTTGCACGGCAAAGGAAATCGCCTCGGCGCGATCGGCGATGCTGCGATGATTTTTGCCACCAATGCCTGCCTCCATTTCGCGCAAAATCGCAAGCGGGTCTTCCGAGCGTGGATTGTCCGAGGTTAATACACAGGCATCGCTGTGACGAGCGGCCGCGGCAGCCATAAGCGGACGCTTGCCGCGATCGCGATCGCCGCCGCAACCGAAGACGGTGATGAGGCGGCGCGGGTTGAGCTCCTTGAGCGTGCGACATGCGTTTTCCAAGGCATCGGGCGTGTGAGCGTAATCGACAAAAACCGTTGCACCGCCGGCATTGCCCACATTTTCCATGCGGCCCGGCACTTGCGGCGCATGCGCCAACGCGGCCACCGCTTCGCGCGGGCGGATCCCGCAAGCATTGGACGCCGCCAATGCTGCGAGCAAATTGTAAGCATTGAAGCGACCGATCAATGGCGCACGCACGAGATAGGATTTCCCCTTGGTCGCCAGCTCAAACTCCATGCCGCGCGCCGATTGCATGAAGTTGTTGGCGCGGAAGTCGCAATGCACGCCGAAGCCAAATCGAATGAGCGGCATTTTGCCATCGAGCTCATCCGCAAGCTCGGCGCCGAACGAATCATCGGTGTTGATCACTGCCACCGGTTTTTTGCCGTGCGGGTCGGCCGCAAGCGCATGAAACCAATCGGCCTTGGCGCGGAAGTACGCGTCCATTGTGCCGTGATAATCGAGATGATCCTGACTGAGGTTGGTGAAAACGCATGCATCAAATCCGATCGACGCCACACGCTTTTGATGAATGCCGTGCGAAGAAACTTCCATCGCCACACCACGACACCCGTGGTCGCGCATGCGGGCGATCAATTGCAAAAGCGCCACCGGATCGGGCGTGGTGTGCGTGGCGGACGAAACTGTTTCTCCATCGTCGACCAACACGGTGCCGAGCAATCCCGCGCGGTGCCATTCGGTTTTCATCACATGATGAATGAGAAACGCGGTGGTCGTTTTTCCGTTCGTGCCGGTCACACCGGCCATCGCGAGGTCGCGCCATGGATGACCCGCCAACGCCGATGCCATTTCGGCAAGCGCCGCACGGCTATCGGGCACATGCAGCCATGCCACCGCATTGCCAAAGTCACTCGGCGGCGCGGTCTCGGCAAGGATCGCCGAAGCGCCGGCTGACAAAGCATCATTGATGAAACGATGGCCATCATTTGCGCTGCCCCGGATCGCGGCAAACATCACGCCGGGGCCAACTTCTTTGGATGATGCGGTAAGCGAGAGGATCTCCGCGTCCATCGGCCCAGAGGCGGTGACGCGTGCAAGGCTGGCGACAAGTTGCTTCAGAATCATGGTTTGGCGACCTTCGTCAGCGAGGGATTCACGGGTTCGGTGGGTGGCAGGTTCAAATAGGTGGCAGCGCGTGCAGCGATGCGGCCAAAGGCGGGCGCAGCGATGGTGCCGCCGTAACGCGACACTTTGTTTGTCTTCGGATCGTCGATCACCACGACGCCGACAAAGGCCGGATCGTGTGCGGGCATCATGCCGGCGAAGGAAACGGTGTAGCTGTTGTTGAGATAGCCCGAGCCATTCGGGTTGTGGCGCTTGGCGGTGCCGGTCTTGCCGGAAACTTTGTAGCCCGGCACGGCTGCAAGCGTCGCGGTGCCTCCGGGCTCGATGGTCTTGATCATTGCCTCGCGCATCTGCCTTGCCGCCTCGGGCTTGAGCACGCGGCAAATTTCTACTTCGGGAAATGTTTCCACCACCGTGCCGTCATTGGCGACGAGTGATTTGACGATCTTCGGTTTGAGCAAGCGGCCGTCGCCACCGATCACCGCGTACGCGCTGGCCATTTGCAAGGGCGTGACATTAAGAGCGTAGCCATAACTCGCGCGCGAGAAGTCGACAATGTTGTTGGTGTTGCGGGCGATGCCCGAACTTTCGCCATTGAGACAGATTCCGGTTTTGCGGCCAAAGCCCCAGCGTTGGACATAATCATAGAAGCGCTTGGAGCCGATCATTTTCGCAAATTTGTACGCACCGATGTTACTCGATTTCGCCAACACACCCTCAAGCGTGAGACTGCCGTAGGGGTGATGATCGGGCACTTTGTTGCTGCCTTCGACATACATGCCATTGTGACAAAAAACCTGCGTGGTCGGCTTGGCGAGACCTTCGTTGATCGCCGCGCCAGTCGCGATGATCTTAAAGGTCGAGCCCGGCTCGTAGATCGCTTGCGTGGCAAAGTTGAATCCGTTTTGTGCGATGTCCTTGCGGTGATTCAGATCAAAGTGCGGCCTGCTTGCCATGGCGAGGATCTCGCCATTTTTTGGATTCATCAGAATGACGGCTCCGCGCTCGGATTGAAATTCCGCGAGGCAGGCTTCCATTTCCTCTTCGACGATCGCCTGCAATCCCATGTCGATGGTGAGCTGCACATTGAGTCCCGCGCGCGGCGGCAGGAGGCTGGCGGAATTGCCGGGTACCACAAAGCCGCGTGCGTCGCGGTGGTGCTGGCGCCATCCGTCGCGGCCAGAGAGATATTCCTGCATGGCCTGCTCAATGCCGAAGCGCCCAACGACTTTGGTCTCGATCTTGCCCTCTTCGTTCAGCTTCTCGGTCTCGCCGGTGAACCCGATCAGGTGCGTCGCAAGGTTCGACGAGGTGTACCAGCGTTTGATGGAATTTTGAAATTCGAATCCCTGCAAACAGTTGCGGTCGATGGTTTCGCGGAGTCCATCGGCGATGTCTTCCGGCAGATCCTTGGCGAGCGGA
>JBKDYW010000014.1:0-8086 GCA_046308575.1 Verrucomicrobiota bacterium | reverse complement strand
TTCGATGTCGGAGAAGTGGAGACCGGTGGTTGGCTCGTCGAGGATGAGAAGTTTTGTGCCTTGTGAGGACGAGGGCGATTCGCCCAGAAGCTGACAGAGTTTGAGTCGTTGCGACTCGCCACCCGAAAGCGTGTTGAGTGCTTGGCCTAGCTTCAGATAGCCGAGGCCGACCTCGACGAGTGGAGCGAGCGCCGCGTGGATTTTTTTGATGAGCCGCCCTTCGGCCGTTGGGGTTTCGGGAGTGAGGACAAATGCCTCGGGAATTTCGGCCGCAGTGAGCTCGAGTACATCGGCGATCGATCGGCCACGGTAGGTGAACTCGAGCGTCGATGACTTGTAGCGGCGGCCATTGCAGGCGGGGCAGGTCACTTGGATGTCGGCAAGGAATTGCATTTCCACCTGCTCGCTGCCGGTGCCCGAGCAGCGGTCGCAGCGTCCGTCGCCGGAATTGAAAGAGAAAAATCCACCCTGCAGTCCGCGGGCGCGGGCCTCATCGGTCATCGTGAAAAGCTGGCGGATCGGCTCGAAAGCGCCGAGCAGCAATGCCGGTGTTGAGCGAGGCGTGCGGGCCAGCGGTGATTGATCGACGAGCGCGATGCCCGACAAGTACTGTGTTCCTAGTAGTTCTTTGAGCGGGGCCGGATCCAGCGAGGCATCCTCGATGCCGAGGCGGCGGGCAACATTTGCGTGGAGCACATCGTGGGCGAGAGTTGATTTCCCCGAGCCCGAAACTCCGGTAAGGCAGACGAAGAGGCCGAGTGGCAGGTCGACATCGAGCTTCTTGAGGTTGTGGCGGGTGGCACCGCGAATCGAGAGTTTCGCTTTGCCGCGCGGGCGGCGTTTGGCTGGAACCGGAATGAATTTTTCACCACTCAGCCAGCGACGGGTTTCGTTGGGGGCCGCTTGTTTTTTGGTTTTCCCTTCGGTGCTGTTTGGCGGGCCTTGATAGATGATGTTGCCGCCGTGTTGGCCTGCGCCGGGGCCGAGGTCGACGAGGTGATCGGCGGCGCGCATCACCGTGTTTTCGTGTTCGACCACTACCAGCGTGTTTCCCTTGTCGCGCAGGCTGTGCATGATGCCGACGAGGCGATCGATGTCGCGGGCGTGGAGGCCGACGGTTGGTTCGTCGAGCACGAAGAGCGTGCCGGTGAGCGAGGCGCCGAGGCAGGTCGTGAGGTTGACGCGTTCGACTTCGCCGCCGGACAGCGTGCGGGTCTGGCGATCGAGCGTGAGGTAGCCGAGCCCGACTTCGACCAGATAGCCTAGGCGCGAGGTGATTTCCGCCAGCACGACAGCGAGCGTGGAATCGGTGGAATTCTTGATGCGGTCGGTCGACTGGAGTTGTTTGAGCAATTCCAGCAAATCGCGGACCGGCAGCGCCCAGAGTTCGGGCAGCGATTTGCCGTCGATTTTGAAACAGAGCGCTTCCGGTTGCAGGCGTTTGCCACGACAGCTGTGGCAGGTTGTGTAGGAGCGGTAGCGCGAAAGAAAGACGCGGACATGCATCTTGTAAGCTTTCGTTTCGAGCCAATCGAAAAATCCCTTCACGCCATACCATGAGCCCGAGCTCCAAAGTTCCTCCAGCTCTTCGGGCGTCAGATCCGATTTTCTACGATCTCCATAGTAGATCCATTCCTGCTCGTCTTCGGAGAGTTCCTCCCATGGCTGGTTGACATCGATGCCTCGTTCCTTGCAGCAGCGCAGCAGGTCGCGTTGGCATTCGCCGCCGCGTTCGCCTTGAAAGGGTTTGATGGCACCTTTGCGTATTGAGAGCGAGGGATCGGGCACGGATTTTTGCGGATCGATGCCGATCACACGCCCGAAGCCGCGGCAGGTCGGGCATGCGCCGACTGGGTTGTTGAACGAAAACAGCGAAGGTGTCGGCGGGCGCAGCGTGAAGCCGGTGGCGGGGTTGGTCCAATCAGCACTGAAGCTGCGTGCAAGCTCGGCTTTGCCATTTGCGTTCACCGCGCGCACCGATGCGCGGCCTTTGCCCAAGGTGAAGGCTGCTTCCATCGCTTCGAGCAAGCGGCCGCGGTTGGCGCGGGTTAGGGTGATGCGGTCTTGGAGGACATCAACCGTGGCCGGCAGTCGCGTTTGGCTTGGTGTTTCGTCGGTGCGGACGATCGCGCCATTCAGCACGACGCGCAGGTATCCTTGTTGGTTGAGGAAGGCAAAAAAATCCGCGGGCTTCGTGCCTGCGGGTGCGGGCACGGCGAAGGTGATTAGAATTGTTTGATCGGCGAGGTGTTGCATCGCCCATGCGGTTGCACTGGTTGCCGAGTCGGGCGCGATGAGTTCGCCGGTGTGTGGATCGTGCGCGGTGGCCGCGCGGGTAAAGAGCAGTTTGAGGTAGTCGTTGATCTCAGTGAGCGTGCCGACGGTCGAGCGCGTTGAGCGCGTGTGGTTTTTTTGTTCGATCGCGATGGCGGGTGGTATGCCTTCGATTGCGTCGACATCCGGTTTGTCCATGCGGTCGAAAAACTGCCTCACATAGGGCGAGAAGGTTTCCACATAACGCCGCTGTCCTTCGGCGTAGAGTGTGTGGAAGGCGAGTGAGGATTTGCCCGAACCGGATGGACCCGTGACCACTGTGAGTTTGCCAAGCGGGATCTCGAGGTCGAGGTTGCGCAGGTTGTGTTGGCGGCATCCGCGCAAGCGAATCGCGGACGCTGAGGATTTCTTGGGGGTGGGCACGCCGCGAGTCTAGGCGGGATCGCGTTCACTGCCAGCGGAAGCTGGGGCTAGGCGCGGGAATTTGATGCAAGGGGAGGAGTTAAAGCGGAAAGTTGAAAGCAGAAAGTTGAAATGGAAGAGGGAGGGCTTGCTCTTTCTTTTACACGCCGATCATTCTTCCACTTCAATGAGTGTGGGAATTTGGCAGCCCATGATTTCTTGAAAGTGGGTTGTGCTTTTGCGGGTGAGTTCGATTTCTTCGGCGATTTGAGCGGCGGCAACATTATCGCGATCTTCGATCAAGGTATCATGTTTTTTTTGCAGTCCCATGATGTACATATCGCTGAGCGGCTTGAGCTCTTCGATCATCTTGAGATCGATCTCGGATTGTTTTTGAAGGTGTTTCTTCAGGTCTTTTTGCGATTCGCTGAGGCTTGCCAAATGGGGATTGATCACATCGGGAATACGACCTCCGTTCTTTTTGCATTCATCGACAAAGCTTGCGAGGTGTTGTTCGATGACATCCCTCACATCGCGGCTTGGAATGTCGCGGATTGAGCGCTTGAGGGAGCGTTCAAGATCCTCCACATTGCCTTCGAGGGCATTGCGGTATGCGGCGATGGTGGTTTCGCCTTTTTTTCGCATGCTATTTTGCGCGTATATCAAGTACCCGGGCACATCGAAGCGCGCTTCGGGTTTAGGCTCGGGCGCAGGTGGTGGAGTAGGCTGCGGCTTGGGTATTGGATTGGGTGTTGTTTTTATTTCGGGCGCCGGGCTTGGTTTGGGCGCAGGTGTGGGACTTGGTTGTGGTGCGGGTGGCGTGGGTTTTGGAGCGGGGGCTGGAGCAGGTGTGGGAGAAGGTACGGGTGCTGGCGTCGGCTTTGGTTGCGGCGCTGGTGCGGGTTTGGGTGCGGGGGTGGGTGCTGGAGGGGTCGGTTTGACAGGCTGCTTGTTGGCATCGGGTGTGACCACGCTGCGTTGGGTGACGAGTGCTTCGCCGATGTGGCGTTTGTAAGCGAGGTATCCGAGCGCAGCGGCAAGGATCAGCATGGCGAGGCCGGAGACCATCGAGATGCCGGAGGATTTTTTCTTCACGGGCGCGACGGGCGCGAGCCGCGGAGTTGGTCTTGCGGCGTGGGCGGGTGCAATCGTGACTTGGCGTTTGATTTGGGAAATGTCCGCGATGATCTGATGCGCGTTGGGGTAGCGCATTTCTGGGGCTTCTGCGGTGGCGCGTTGGATGATCGCATCGAATCGCGGATCGCAATGGGCGATCTGTGAGGCGGGCCTTGGATCATCGGCGGGCAGTTTGCCGGTGAGGAGTTCGTGGAGCAGGACGCCGATCGAAAAAATATCGGCGCGGTGGTTCACCGTTTGTGGAGCGTTGACCACTTCGGGTGCGGTGTAGCCGGGGGTGCCGTAAATTTGCGCGCCTTCCTGGTGTCCGGTGCCGACCGGATGGGCCAAGCCGAAGTCGCCGATTTTTGGCTCGTTGTGATGATCGAGCAGAACATTCGACGGTTTGATGTCGCGGTGGATGATGCCATTTTCGTGAGCGTGGGCGAGGCCTTGGCAGATGCCGGTGATGAGTCGGATCACTTCGTTTGGCTCGACCGCATGACCGTGGGCGCAGTGGAAAAGCGACTGCCCTGGCACGAACTCCATGATGATGAAGAGCATGCCGTTCACTTCGCCGAAGTCATAGACGCTGATGAGGTTCGGGTGGTTGAGCCGCGCCATGCTTTTCGCTTCGGCTTCGAAGCTCGCGCAGAAGACCGGGTCTTGGCTGAACTCGTGCGGCAGGATCTTGATGGCGACCGTGCGATCGAGCGATTTTTGCACGGCGCGATAGACGGCGCCCATGCCGCCGGTGGCGATGAGGCATTCGATGTGATAGGCAGGAAACAGCGGCGCCAGTTGATCGATTTCCGGTGCTTGGAAAATGATTTGGGAGGATTCGCTCATGTCACGGGCGCCGACTTTGCCGGCATCATGGTTGGGATATCGCATGCTAGATTTCACGCGCGTGATTGTTCAAGGCGAATAATCAGCTGAGTGAGTTGGTGATTTTCCATTGGCGCTTTTGCAAATGCCGTCGCAGCCTGTGGAGCGTTACGAGCGAAGCATGAATGCGGCAAACGATCCCACCTCACTTGTCATCTCGGCCGCGTTCGTGGTGGCGGCGTTGATCTTTCCGATTGCGGCCGTGATCGGCGCGCTGAGGCGGGTGCCGCAGAGCGCGGGATTGGATCCGCTCGGGCCGCCACGCGTGCTGCCGCCGCCCTTGCCATTTGGAAAAGTGTCGGTGGGCCTGTATCAGCCTTTGGATCTGTTGCCGGTGGCATTGATATTTTCCGCTTTCTCGCTGCTGGTGGTTTCATCCTTGTCAGCGCCCGCCTCGCCGGACCGCCAGCTTGTGGCGTCGGACCTGGTGATGAATATCGGGTTTCAAATTTTCATCGCAGGAACGGTCTTGGTTTACATGATGCGTCGCACGACGGCTGCCGATTGGCTGGGTCTGCGTTGGCCTGCGTGGTCGAAGGTGTTTTTCATCGCGCCCGCTTCGGTGTTTGGCATGTGGCTGGTCTTTGGCGTGCTGCAGGCTTGCGGCTACATGCAGTGGATTGAATCGCTCGGCGCGGAGACCATGCAGGAGTCGGTGAAACTTTTGCAAACCACCGAGGACCCTGCGGTGCTTTGGTTGATGGCTCTGGCGGCGGTGCTTGTGGCGCCGCTTTGCGAGGAGTTGCTTTTTCGGGGCTACCTTTATCCGGTGGCAAAGAAATTCACGGGACCTTGGCTGGCTGCGTGTTCCAGCGCCCTGTTTTTTGCTGCCGCCCATGGCAACCTGAGCGCTCTGCTGCCGCTGTTTCTTTTCGGCCTTTTGCTGGTGTGGATTTATGAAAAAACCGGCTCGCTGTGGGCGCCGATCGCCGTGCATTTTTGCTTCAACGGCGCCACCGTGACCGTGCAAATGGCAGCCCGCTACTTCAACATCCCACTCGATGCTACCCCATGAGTCGACTCAGCGACATCGGCGAGGACGCTCTCATTGCTCGGCTGATTTCCAAGGCCCCTTGCGACCCCGCGCCGGGCGCCGGGCCTGGTGATGACTGCGCGGTGGTCGAGTATCCTGATGATCGAGGACGCCTCGAGCTCTTAAAAACCGACGCTTTGGTATGTAATGTTCATTTCACGCTGAAATCGCCCCCAAAGCAGGTGGGTTGGAAGGCGGTGGCGCGGGTGGTTTCGGACTTTGCGGCCATGGGTGGGCGGCCTGAGCGTTTTTTGGTTACCCTGGCCCTTCCACCGGAAACCGAGTTGGCATGGGCGGAAGCGCTCTATGAGGGGATCGGCGAGGCCTTGCGGGCCTTTGATGCGCGGCTGGCGGGCGGTGAAACTTCGCGAGTGCCCAAAGGGTCTTCTGCGGTGATTTCCATTGCTGCGACTGGCAGCGTTGCGCGTGAGGCATTGGTTTTGCGCTCGACCGGCAGGTCGGGCGATGTGCTCATGGTCACTGGTCGGCTGGGCGGCTCGATCGCGCACAAGCACCTGCATTTTACCCCTCGCGTCAAGGAATCAGACTGGTTGGTATCTAACTTCAAGCCTACAGCGATGATGGATATTTCGGACGGGCTGGCGAAAGATTTGCCGCGTTTGGCAGAGGCGTCTGCCTGTGGTTTTGACTTGGATTTCGAGGCCCTGCCGCGGGGGGAGGGCTGCGGGGTGGATCAGGCTTTGGCCGATGGTGAGGACTACGAATTGCTTTTTGCCATGGCGCCCGAGCTGGTGGCTGAATTGCAAGCGGCGTGGGCGAAGCGATTTCCGGATTTGGAACTAACCGTCATCGGTCGACTGGTTGAAGAAGGCAAGGGCATCACCCTGAGCGGTGGTTGGGATCATTTCGCGGGTCTGCCCGATGCTTGAAAAGATGCCTGCAGCGATGAGTCGGCGCTGCGGGGTTGCGATTTTTTTGGAATCACGGGCGGGTGACTTTGAGCCGCATGAATCTTTTGGTCGGGGTGCCGCTGGGTGGGTTGTCGGAAACCGTGACGGGTGATGATTCGTTTTGGCCGCCTTCGTAGGGAGTATGCGCGCTCGAGTAGAGCGTGGTCCAATCAGTAGTCGGATCGCTGGTGGCTTCGACGCGGTAGGTGATGTCGGTGGCATCGCGGCGTCGGGTGAAGGTGAGTTTGAGTAATCCGCCTTGCCGAGTGCCTGTTGGTGCGGCGCTGGCGCCGGGAGTGGTGGGGTTGATGCCGAGTGCGTATTTCATCAGGTTGGGCATGCCATCGTTGGCCACGATGTTTCCATCGGCGCCTTGTCCGGTGTTTTCGGGCGAGCCGAAATGCAACTGGCGCCATGCCTCGATCGGTGAGAGAGCGGCGGTGAGTGTGACCGCATCGCTGCTTGTGTTGTTGGAGGGGCTGGCATCGCCGCCGCCGCTGATGCTGGCGGTGTTGGTCAGCTCGGTACTGGCGTTTGCGCTGAAGCTAACATTGACCGTGACCGGCGGATAACTGGCTCCGGCCGCGAGCGAGTCCGAGCGGGTGCAAGTTTGATTGGTCGCGTTGTAGGTCCATCCACTTCCGGACATCGAGTTGATGCTCATGCCGACGGGTGGAGTTTCGGTGAGGGTGAGGCTGCCGTTGCTTGCGGTGCTGCCGGCGTTGGTGACGACGATGGAAAAGCTTCCGTTGCCGCCTTTTTGGAAGGTGCCGTTGTGTGTTTTGGAAAGGGTCAGGTCAGGCCCCGTGACGAAGGTTTGGTTGCTGCCGTAGGAGGTGCCGATTGTGCTGCTGGCAGCAACGCGGTAGGTGTAGATTGTATTGGCCGTGAGGCTGCTCAAGGATTGTGTGACCGGGGCGGCGTTGGTGCTGCTGCCGATGGCGGTGTAGTTGTTGAACTGCAGGCTATCGAAGATGAGGTTTTGGTTGATGGCCCCGGAGTTGTTGGAATTGAGGTAGCCGAATGCCACGAGTCTCACACTGGCGCCGGAGGATTTGAGTGTGCCGGTGTAGGTTTTGTAATTTGCATCGGTGCGGAATTTCACGCCGCTGGTGTAGGCGCCGGTGAGCGTGTCGAAATCGATTTTAGCATCGATGATGTTGCCGCGCACTTCCGCTCCCATGTCGATCATGTGTTGGCCGGTGGCATCGGTGATCATGATGCCGGTGTTGCCTCCGACTGTTCCGCTGGCGGGCATGATGCCGATCGAGAGCAGCTCGCCTGCGCCGAAGGAGGTGCTTGTTGATGACTTCAGGTTGACGCCGGAGAAGCCCTTGGTGTTGTCGACATCGAAGCGCATGGAAAATGTCCAGCTGCCGAATTGCTGGTTGCCATCGGAAAGCGTGCGGTAGCCCGAGTGGGCGCCGCGGGTCGTTGAGCTTCCGGCGCGAACGCCAAAGGA
>JBKDYW010000013.1:0-6212 GCA_046308575.1 Verrucomicrobiota bacterium | reverse complement strand
AAGGGTGAGAGCGCGGCGGAGATTGCGGCGTTTGTGGAAGAGTTTTTGCGTCACGCGGTTGATCCCGGCTTGGGTGAGCTTGATTTGCCCGGCCCGACCTTGGATGTGTGCGGCACTGGTGGCGACAAGCTGGATTTGTTCAATGTTTCGACGACTGCGATGTTTGTGGCGGCGGCCGCGGGAGCGGTGGTGGTGAAGCACGGCAACCGCGGTATCACATCGAAGAGTGGCGGGGCGGATGTGCTGGAGGCGCTGGGCGTGAGGATTGATTTGCCGCCGGATGAATTCCGGCGCTGCGTCGAGAAGGCCGGCGTGGGATTCATGTTTGCGCCGAATTATCATCCGGCATTTAAGGCGGTGGTGGGCGTGCGCAAGATGCTTGCCGCGCGCGGGGTGCGGACGATTTTCAATTTGATCGGACCTTTGTTGAATCCGGCCAAGCCGCAGTGCCAATTGGTCGGGGTGTTTTCACGCGACCTGTGTCCGGTGTTTGCGGAGATCCTCGAGCGGCTCGGGCGTGAAAGTGCTTGGGTGGTGAATGGTGCCACGGCAGATGGTCGGGCGGTGGATGAATTCAGCCTCATGGGAACGACGCGGGTGTGCGTGACCGGTGGCAAGCATTCGCGATCGGATGCCGAGTGGAGTCCGCGCGACTTTGGCATGGAGCCGGTGGGGGTCGAGTCGCTGCATGGTGGGTCGGCGGCGGAGAATGCGGTGCTGCTGCAGGAAATTTTGGCCGGCAAAGATCGTGGGCCGAAGACCGAGATGGTGGTGTTGAATGCCGCGGCGGGAATTGCCTGCGCGGGGATCGCTGGCTCGATGAGCGAGGGGATTGAGATCGCACGCGAGATGATTCGCAGCGGGGCGGCGATGGATCGGCTTGAGCGTTTGCGCGAGGCGTCGAGGTGATCGGGGAGGTTTCAATTCTCAAGTGTTCAGTTTTAAGGGAAGAGAAGAGAGAAGAGGGTGAGCCTAAACCCTTTAGTTTGCTTGACATTTTGGCTGGCGTAAGTGTTTTTGGGTCAAGCGCATGGCGGGCAAACACATGGATGCCGGTATGTTGTCGCGTCTGGAGGCCCGGACGCGATTCGTGAAGGCGTTGGTGCGATGTGCCTTTGTGTTGTTTTGCGTGAGCCTTGGATTTGTGGTGGTGGCGACGGCGGTGCCGCAGCTCAAGCTGCTGAAAAAACTTGAGGCCAAGGTGGCGGAGGCCAAAGAGCGTGAGCGTCTGGCCTTGGGCGAGAGGGATCATCGCCGGATCGAGCTCGAAGCTTTGCGGGAGGATTCGGCGTTTCTCGAGCTCCATGCCCGTGACCGTCTGGACATGTGCCGCGATGGCGAAAAGGTGCTGCGTTTCAAGCGCGAGCGTTGAGGTACGCGCGGCATTCGTGCTTGGCGCGTGTGTGGGTGGAAGTTATCTCGAGGCATGCGGGATGACATTGAGCGCGTGTTGATTGATGAAGCGGTGATTGAGAAGCGGCTTGATGCGATGGCCGCGGAGATTGAGCGGGATTTTCCGCAGGGGCCGCTGGTGGTGATCATATTGCTCAAGGGCGCTTTGGTGTTTGCGGCCGATCTTTTGCGGCGGGTGCCGCGGGTGTTGGAGATCGAGTGTCTGAATGTGGCGAGCTATCATGGTGGTGTGGAGAGCTCGGGCGTAGTGGATTTTTTGGATCGTCATTTTCCCGAGGTGAAGGGGCATCAGGTTTTGTTGCTCGATGACATTCTCGACACCGGGCGAACGCTGCATGCGGTGACGCGGAGGCTGATGGATGAGGGCGCTTTGGCCGTCAAAACAGCGGTGCTTTTGGCCAAGGACAAGGTGCGCGCGGCGGAGGTGGAGGCCGACTATGTGGGCTTTGAAATCGGCGATGACTTCGTCGTGGGCTACGGCCTCGACTATCAAGGCAAGTACCGCAACCTGCCATATGTGGGGATTTTGAAAACGGAATCGATCTAACCGATCAGGTCGCCGATGGAGCCGAAGTCTGGCGAGAAGAGCCGCTTGTAGGTGCGGGCGGCGTAGCCATCGGTCATGCCGGCGAGGTAATCGCAGATCAGTCGCGCGCGGGTGGCGGCGCAATCGGTGGCGGTGATTTCATCGGCGTTTTCGGCTGACATCAGTTGGAAGTTTTGTCCGTCGATGCTTTCGCGGTCGATGTAACGGGTGCCGAGGACCTCCCAGAGTTGGCGCAGCATGCGGCTGCCTTTCAGCTCGAGTTGTTTGAGTTGAGGCGAGAGGAAGACCACCTCGAAGGCGAGTTTTTTGAAGATCTCGGATTCGGCTTTCGCGTGTTCGTCGATGACGAGTTGGTAGCGGTGGCGGTTGGTGAGGTGGCTGAGGAAATTGGTTTGCGATTCGAGGCGTGTCGCGCGGATGTAGTGGCCGATGCGTTTGCCGACGAAGGGATCGACGCGGCGCTGGCGGATGGCGCGGATGAGGTCGCCGAGCGGAGTGGCTTCACCGATCGGGTGATTGCGGCGCTCGGCCCATGCTTCGATTTTTTCGATGTGGAGAAATCCGGCGCGGACGCTGTCGGAGAGATCGTTGAGCGAGTAGGCCGTGTCGTCGGCCCAGTCCATCACCTGGCATTCGATTGATTTGAATGAATCGCGCGCTTTGCCGGGCGGGAGTTCGAGCGGGAAGTCGTGACCGGCGAGGACCCAATCGAGTTGCGATTGCTGGTCGTCGTAAATGAAATGGTTGTGCGGGTTGTGGCCGAGGGAGGTCTTGAGTTCACTCCACAGCGATTTGTATTTTAGGATGCCGTCGACGAAGGCGCGGGTGGGGTCCATGCCGGTGCGCTTGGCGGAGAAAATCCTTTCGGTGAGCAGGCGCAGAGTTTGGGCGTTTCCTTCGAAACCTCCTTGGTCGGCCATGAGGTGATTGAGCGAGCGCTCGCCCGCATGACCGAAGGGCGGGTGGCCAAGGTCGTGGGCGAGGCAGGTGGCTTCGATCAGGTCGGGGTCGATGAAAAAATCTGGCTCGAGCGGTCCGTCGCTTTGGGATTTGAGCCAGAGGCAGATCGACTTTCCAATTTGTGCGACTTCGAGCGAGTGGGTGAGGCGGGTGCGGTAGAAATCGTACTCGCCGCTCCAAAACACCTGCGTTTTGTTTTGCAGGCGGCGAAAGGTGGGAGTGTGGAGGACGCGGTCGCGATCTATCTGGAATGGGCTGCGATAGTCGCCGGCATCTTGCTGACCCGAGAGGCGTTCGGTGTCGAAATATCCGTAGAAGCGGTTTTGCATGCAGGCGGTGGCTTGGGTTTTTTGTGTGCTGGATCAGGGTGAAAGTCGCTCGATTTTCCAGCCATCGGTCTTGCGTGAATACAGGAAGCGGTCGTGGAGTCGGGCTGGGCCGCCTTGCCAGAACTCGATGGTCGTGGGGACGACGCGATAGCCGCCCCAGAAGGGTGGCAGCGGGATGTTTCCATCGGCGAAGCGCTGGCGTATTTCGCTGAGTTTTGCGTTGAGCGCTTCGCGTGAAGCGATCACTTCGCTTTGATTTGAAACCCATGCGCCGATTTGCGAATCGAGCGGGCGGGAATGGAAATAGGCGGTTGATTCTTCAATGGTGGTTTTCTCGACGCGGCCTTGGATGATCACTTGGCGTTCGAGCGTGAGCCATGGGAAGAGCAGGCAAACTTGCGGGTTGGCGCGCATGTCTGCGGCCTTGCGGCTTTCGTAGTTGCTGAAAAAAACGAAGCCATTTTCATCAAAACCTTTGAGCAGGACCGTGCGTTGAAGAGGGACGCCTGTGGCTCCGACGGTGGCAAGGGTCATGGCGTTCGGCTCATGCACCCCCACATCGGTGGCAGTTTTGAACCAGTCGCGAAATTGTTGGATCGGATCTGCTTTGAGATCGGCGCGACGCAAGCCGCGGTCGGAGTATTCCTTTCGAAAGTCGGCCAAATTCACAACACATCCATAGCCACCATGCCCCGACATGCAAGGCTATCATTGGCGTGATGGCTCATGAAAGTGTGAAGCAATCGATCGTGTTGGCGCGGGTGAGATCGGCGAGGCGATCGGGGCTTAGTTGGAGGGCCTTGGCTAGGGCGTGGCCGATGGCAGGCAGGTTCGCCGGGTGGTTGAGGTTTCCGGTGAGCGGATGGGTGGTGAACTCGGCCGGTGGGGTCATGTCTGGCGCGTCGGTTTCGAGTAAAATCAGTTCGGGCGGCAATTGCCGAAAGACATCGATCGTGCGAGATTTTTCCGGTTTGAGGAAATAGCCGGACAAGGAAAATCGCGCGCCGAGCGGAATGAGTCGGCGCGCGGTTTCGATCGATCCGTTGAACGAATGGAGGAGAAATTTTTCCGGCGGCGTTTGATGTTTGAACGCGTCGAACAAGGGCTCCCATGCGCGGAGGCAGTGGATGGTGGCGCAGCGGTTCAGTTCGCGTGCGATACGGAGTTGATCGATGAAGATCGGGGTTTGAATTTCAATCGACGGGCTATCGATCCAGCGGTCGAGGCCGCACTCTCCAATGCTGGATTGCGGGTATTTGATCAGCAATGCGGTGAGTCTTTCCTGCCAACCTGGGCATGCGGTGTGTGCGTGCCATGGGTGGATGCCGAAGGCGGGGATGATGAAATCCGGGTGGGCGATGGCGAGGGATTCGACCTTGGGCCAATCGTCTTCACGAGTGGCATTGACGATGCATTTCTCGATGCCCACTTCGCGCATGCTGCGGATGATCGCATCGTGATCGCCGAGGCGCGCGTCTTGCATGTGGTTGTGCGCGTCGATCCAACCTGACATGGACGAGGGAAGTAGTCGTTGTTTTAGCGAAGCCCGCGTGGTTTGACTTGATTGGGCGAGTCGAAGGTCACGTCGGTGATCGAAATCCGGCGCCCGCTTGCGGGATCGTGCGAGGCGACCTGCATTTTGCGCAGTGTCCAAACTTTGTCTGCGACCTGCATGATGTCCTCGACTTGGAATTCTTTGAGCAATCCGCCCTTCGAGTCGTGCCCGCGGATTTTCATGAACGCGCCAAATTTTTCGTGCACCCAGACATAGACCACATCGTAGCGACCGGGGGTGTTGTGTGGTTTGTCGATGCGGATTTTGTAGCAGGGTTGACCGCCGACATCTTCGCTGCCTTCGAGCTTTGGGTTGGGCCAATAGAAGAATCGCAGTGAGAGATCTTCATAGGTTAGGTCGGTGCCGGCGATGGGTGCGACGAGTTGGCTGGCGTTCAGGTCGCGGGTTTTGCCATCGATGATTTCAAAAAGGTTGTATGACGAATCGCCCATGCGCATGTGGAAGATACGTGGCGTGTTCGGGTTTTCGGAAAACTGGAATTGGATTTCGCGGCCCATTAGGAAGAGCGTGACGGGAGTCTTGTGGTTGCCCTTGCGGATGCTGCCGGTGAGGCCTTTTTCGAGCTTGGTGAGGGACGCCGATAGGCGCGCGCCTTCCAAGATTGCTGCGGGGTTGGGTGCCTGGGCCATCGCGTTGAGGCACAGGAAGGGTAGGGTAAGGGCGAGCAAAACTCGGCGGTGCATGGCAAGCAAGATGGCCGATTTGTGCCGAACGGCAAGGACAGCCGCGTGGTGAGTTCAAAAAATAAGCGGGTGCGGTCGGTGTTTTTTTAAACAATTTTCGATTGGGGCTTGATGGACTTGGGGCTCGCCCCTTGGATGGTCGGGTCACCGATTTCCGCCCACATGAGTCTCCGCAAGCAACTTTCCGATATCCTTCCGCCATTGCTTCCGGGAAACCCGACCGATGCCATCAAGGGCACTGAATTGATCCGTCTGACGCGGCTGCAGTTGAAGGGAAACTATTCCGACGCCTCGCTGCGTTATCATTTTTCCATCATGTCCTGCGATCCCGGTTCGCCGATCGCCAAGGTTGAGAAGGGTCAGGGTTACTACCGTCGCAGCGCGCCATTGCCGGCCTTGTCCGGTGCGCAGGAGTTGCTGGCTCTGACGCAGGGAAGGCTTGAGGATTTGACCGCCGCCGATGTCGAAGCAGTCGATGGCGCGATGCTGCGGATCCGCAAGTTCCGTGCGGTGGTGACGAGATATTTTGAAATCAACGGTCGCTTTCCTTTTTCGTTTCGCGAGGCCTTTGGCAAAGACGCGCCGATTGGGAATTTGTGGAAGTACCCCGAGCTGGTCTTGGTCGACTGGGAAACCGGCGGCTCACCCGACGAGGAGATGTCGCTCGATGAAACCATGCTTTCGTTCAAGCAGCGCATGGGGAT
>JBKDYW010000012.1:0-34800 GCA_046308575.1 Verrucomicrobiota bacterium | reverse complement strand
GGGCTTCGCGAGGTCGAAGGACATTGCGGCCTCGAGGTTGTTGATGCCGCTTTCTTACGCGTCAATTCTTGGCGGTTGTTGCACGCTGATTGGCACATCGACCAACTTGCTGGTGAATGGCGCGCTGCGTGATCTCAAGGTCGAGCCGATGTCGATGTTCGAGCTTGCGCCGCTTGGAGTTCCTCTGGCGATTGCGGGTCTTGTTTACCTTACTGTTTTCGGGCCCAAGCTCATCCCGGCCCGTTCATCGATCACCGGCAGTTTGGACATCGAATCCCGCACGACGCCGCTCTACCATTTGCTCGTTGGCCGCGATTCCAACATGATCGGCAAACCGCTTTTCCAGACGCCTTTGGCCAATCGCGCCGAGGGCATTCACATCATGGAAGTGCGGCGCAGCGGTGCGCGTGTGATGCAGCCTTTGTCGGAAATCGTGGTGGAGAAAAACGACCGCTTTCTGGTTGCTCTTCACCGTAGGCGCGGTGGTGTGGCCAAGGCTGAGGCCTTGTTTGCTTCGATCGGCGCGGAACTTCTTTCGACGGTCGATGGCATTGTTTCCGAGCTCGTCATCCGCGATGACTCCTCGCTCATCGGAGTTTCGCTCGCCGAGTCGGACTTCCGCCAGCAATACAACAGCGTGGTGCTTGCCGTGCACCGCAATGGTCAGAATATCACCGATCGCATCGCGACTCTCGATCTGGAGGAGGGCGATACTCTTTTGGTGATCACCGCCAAGAACAACCTCGATGCGCTTGAGGCGACGAGGGATTTCGTGATGACCGATAAGGCTGAGACTCATGCCCCGGTGGTCGAGCGTCATCACAAGCGTTCGCACATGTTCCTTTCCGCCGGTGTGTTGATCGGCGTGGTGCTGGTTGCTACGCTGAGCGATGTGCTTGGGCGGGTTTACCCGTGGATTCCGCGCATCCCGATTCACTATGCGGCGATGGTCGGTGCGTTGTTCCTGTTGTGGATGAAGGTCATGACGCCACGTGAGGCGCATGCGAGCATCGACTGGCAGGTCTTGCTGATGCTATACGGATTGCTTGGTCTTGGGATGGCGATGCAGAACACCGGCACGGCTGTGTGGCTGGCCAAGGGCTTGGTAAATTTTGCCGAGCATCTTGTTGCGCCTGAAAATCTTCCGATCGTGTTGTTGTGGTCGGTGTTTTTGCTCACGCTTTTGCTCACCGAAGTTTTGTCTAACAATGCCACGGCGGTGATGATGATTCCAATCGTGGTCACACTGGCGGGCGAGCTTGATGTCAGCGCGCGGCCATTCATCATGGCAGTGACTGTGGCTGCATCGACTGCCTTTGCTTTGCCGATGGGTTATCAGACCCACATGATGGTCTATGGTCCGGGTGGTTACCGCTTTGTCGACTTCCTGAAGGTCGGCATCCCGCTTAACATCATTTGCTGGATTGTTTCCTGTTTGTTGATCCCCGTGGTCTGGCCGTTTTGATCCGCATTGAGTTGGTCACACCGTGACATCGACGCTGAGGTCGCTGCCGAGGTTTTCGATGGCTGCGGTGATTTTGCCGATCGCGACTGACTCAGGTATGGAAACAGTGCCATTGGCGCGGAACATTGGGTGACCGCTCATCGGGGCGCTTTCGAGATTGGTAGCGAGTTCTTCAATGTTGCCGCCGGCCGTGGCGATCGCTGCCGTGATTTCGCGAACGATGCCCGGGCGGTCGTTGCCGACAACTTCCACTGTGATTGTTCGGTGGGGGCGGGGTGGCTCGGTGGACTCGCGAGCGGCTTGAACGGTGAGCCCCGTATGGCCGGGGTCGCCACTGGGGGATTGCAGTTCGCGCAGAAGGGCATCGACATGGTCGTGTGGGCATTCGACGCGCACGATGCCGGCAAACTGCCCGGCGAGTCGGGTCATGCGGCATTCGAGCCAATTTCCGCCGTGGCGGGCGACGGTTTCGGCGAGTGAATTCACGAGGCCGGGGCGATCGCTGCCGAGGATCGTCATGATGAGGTAGGTGCGCATGAAGGCGATCAAAGCACGATGGTGGCGTAATGCGAGATGGAAATGGCGTGGGTGCGCGTGCGGTGAGGATTTTGCCCTTAGTCGAGCATGTTGATGAGGTGAGAAAATTTCACAAACCCCTTGCGAAGTCGGCGGTTTTGGGTGCTTACTCCTGCGGCAATTCATGAGCATAAGCACCCACGAAATCGAGGCTCCGGACACCATGGCTCGCGCGGCCCAGGCTGTTGAAGGTTATCATGCCGAGACGGACGATCTCGTTGGCGAGAGAATGGTTCTCAACATGGGGCCATCGCATCCGGCGACACACGGGGTTTTGCGCTTGGTGCTCGAGCTTGATGGCGAGGTGATCGCCAAGGCAGATCCCGATGTGGGCTTTCTTCATCGCGGCGATGAGAAGATCGCCGAGAACATGCACTACAACCAGTTTGTGCCGTACACCGACCGCTTGGATTACCTCGCGCCGCTGGCGAACAATGTGGCCTATGCCTTGGCAGTCGAAAAACTGATGGGTTGGACGCTGCCGCCGCGGGGTCAGGCCCTGCGTCTGCTTTGCTGCGAGTTGGCGCGCATTTCCTCCCACATGCTCGGCATTGGTGTCTGCGCGATGGATGTCGGCGCGATGACGGTTTTCCTCTATACCTTCACTGAACGCGAAAAGGTTTACAACTTGTGCGAACAGCTCACCGGTGCGCGTTTTACGACTTCTTACACGCGGGTGGGTGGTCAGGTTCGCGACATGCCTGCGGGCTTCGAGGCATCGGTGCGCAAATTCCTCGACGAGTGCGAGATCACGATCGGCGAGGTTTCCAAGTTGCTCGACCGCAACAAAATCTTCCTCGACCGCATGGTCGACATCGGTGTCATCACCAAGGAATCGGCGGTTGCATGGGGCATGACCGGACCCAACCTACGCGCTTCGGGTGTGGCCCGCGACCTGCGCAAGGACAACCCGTATCTTGGGTACGAAAACTACGATTTTGACATCCCGGTGATGGATGAAGGTGACTGCCATGCGCGTTATCTGGTGCGCATGGAGGAAATGCGTCAGTCGATCCGCATTTGCCGTCAGGTGCTCGACCGCATGCCGGACGGCCCGGTGAATCTTGCGGACAGCAAGAGCATGCTTCCGGCCAAGGAGCGCGTGATGATGTCGATGGAAGAACTGATCCATCACTTCATTGTTTCCACGCAAGGCATTGATGCTCCGGCTGGTGAGGTTTATTTTGGAGCGGAGAATCCCAAGGGTGAACTTGGATTTTACATTCACTCAAAGGGTGGGGGAGTTCCCTATCGCCTCAAGATCCGCAGCCCCTCGTTCTGCAACCTTTCGATCGTATCGAAACTTTTGCCGGGTCACATGGTCTCCGACATTCCAGCGATCCTCGGCTCGCTCGATTTCGTCATGGGCGAGTGCGATCGTTGATGAACGATTAACATGTCATGAAAGCGATCATCACTTCCATCGTTGTCCTGTCGTTTGCCGCTACCGCGTTGGCGGAGTTCCGCACTTGGACGCGCAACGACGGGAAAACCGCCGAGCTTGAGCTCGTTTCGGTCGCCGAATCGGATGATGGGAAGGTCGGTGAGTTCAGGATGCGCAACGGCCGCAGCTTGTCGATCAAGGCATCCACTCTTAGCGAGGCAGATGCCAAGCTGATCGCTGATTGGCAGCCCGCTCCCGATCCTGCCGTTGTAGTATCGTCGAGCGTGTTTGACGACATTCTCGACGGCAAACTCGTCAAGCTGGACAGGAAGTCGTTAAAATCCTTCAAGGATTTCCAAAAGCCTTCCAAGTTCTACGTTTTCTACTACACGGCATCGTGGTGTGGCCCGTGCCACCAGTTCACTCCGACGCTCGTCGAGTTCTACAAGGAGAACAAGAATGAGAACTTCGAAATCATACTCATCACCAGCGACAAAGAGGAGAACGCCATGGAGGAATACGCTGCGGAAAAGAAAATGCCCTGGCCGCAGCTCAAGTTTGATCAGGTGGACGGCTTCAAAAAGGAATTTCAGCTCGGAGTTACTGGCATTCCGTCAGTCATTGTCTGCGACCTCAAGGGTAACAACCTCGGTAACTTCCGTAGCGACCTCAACAAGCTGGCGGAACTCGTGAAATGATTATGTCCCACTCGTCCCTCGAAGAAACCATCGAATCACCCGAAACTCCGGGCACCAAGTTTTATCCGCCCTTTGCGGTCACGCCCGAGCTTGAGGCCGAGGCGGACGAGCGTATTTCGCATTACCCTGCGAGCAAGCGATCCGCGACATTGCCGCTGCTTCACATCGTGCAGCATCATTTCGGATTCATCTCCGCACCGGCGATCGAGTGGGTTGCTGCCAAGCTCGACCTCGAACCGATCAAGGTTCTGGAGGTGGTGACCTTTTATCCTGGCTTCCGTCAATCCGCGCCGGGAAAATTTCACATCCGTGTTTGCCGCACGCTTTCGTGCGCGATGGGCGGATCCTATGAACTCATGGAGCGACTCTGCGAGTTGACTGGAATCGATCGCTCGCATGCCGATTCGCACCATCATCCGATTTCCGTATCGCCTTGCGGAAAATTTTCCGTCGAGTTTGCCGAGTGCCTTGCCTCCTGCGGTACTGCGCCGGTTTGCATGGTAAATGACGATTTCCACGAGGGTGTCGCGCCAGAAAAGGCTGGTGATTTATTGGGGAAATATTCCGTGGGGTAAAAAAATGCTTGTAATCGGTAATCAGTTAGTGTATTAATTACCACATGAGCATTGATACCTACAAATTAACCCGCACCAGCATGGCCTTGGATGGTTGGACCATTCATGCCTTGGATGAGCTTAGCAAGCGCATGCACACCTCGAAGGCCGAGGTGATTCGTCGTGCCGTTCGTGAAATGAAAGATCGCTCGGATCGTGAGGCTGCGGCCCCGAAGCCTTTGGAGGCCTTGGATTGGCTGCAATCGGGTGGGGGGCTCCTGGCTGAGGAGGCTGCCGAGTACCGCGCCGAGATGGTCGCAGAGCGAAACGCCAAAAAATATTGGTGGGAACCATGATTCATCTCGATACCAACATCCTGATCGACATCGTCACCGCGCATTCGCCGCAGGTGCCGCTGGTCCGGGAATGGTTGTCCGAGGGTAGGGTGCTCACGACCTCTGCCGTGGCATGGTCTGAATTTCTCAATGGTCCGCATTCCCATGCTCAGAAAGACGCAGTCCGAGCCGTACTTGCCGGTGGCATACGCCCATTTGATGAGGATCAGGCGGAAATCGCGTCGCGTTTGTTTCACCTTACCGGACGCCGCCGCGGTTCGCATGCCGATTGCATGATTGCCGCTGCCGCTCTATCCAAGCGCGAGGTGGTGGCCACCCGCAACATCAGTGATTTTCAGCGCTTCGTTCCTCACGGTCTCATGCTCGAGGCCATTCCCTCTGCCGATTGATTCATCCAATGATCACCTACACCAAACAACCCCACGCCCGCGAGTACCGGCTCATCTTCAAAAATGTTGATCGTGAAGGATGGGATCCGTCGATCGATTGCTACATGCGCGACGGCGGGTATGAAGATTTGCGCAAGGCCATGGCGATGCCGCCAAAGGACATCATCGAAGAAGTGAAAAAATCCGGCCTTCGCGGCAGGGGCGGTGCGGGTTTCCCGACGGGGATGAAGTGGACCTTCATTCCGCCGAACAATACCAAGCCGGTGTACCTCATCTGCAATGGCGACGAATCCGAGCCGGGTACCTTCAAGGACCGTTACATCCTTCATCAGGATCCGCATCAACTCATCGAAGGCATGGTCATCTCGGCCTTCGCGGTAGGCGCGCACACGGCTTACATTTACCTGCGTGAGGAATTCCCCGAAGCGGCGCTGATCGTCGAGCGCGCGATCGAAGAGGCGCGCGCGAAAAATTTCGTCGGCAAAAACATTCTCGGCTCAGGCTTCGACCTCGAGCTTTATGTCCACCGCGGCGCCGGTGCCTACATCTGCGGCGAAGAAACCGGTCTGATCGAATCGCTCGAAGGCAAGCGCCCGTACCCGCGCATCAAGCCGCCTTACTTTCCCGCTGCGCTCGGCCTCTACATGTGCCCGACGATCGTTAACAATGTCGAATCACTCTGCCATGTGAAGCACATCATCCGCATGGGCGGCGATGAGTACGCCAAGCTCGGCGTTGCCCGCAATACCGGCACCCGTATCCTATGCGTGTCGGGTGATGTGAAAAACCCCGGCTATTTCGAAGTCGAAGTCGGCAAGCTCACCATGCGAGAGCTGCTTTATGATCTTTGCGGCGGACCCAAGGATGGGCGCTCATTCAAAGCAGTGATTCCCGGTGGTTCTTCGTCGAAGATTTTGCGTTGTGACGAATCCTTCAAATTGAAGAACCCCGACGGCAGTGAGCGTCAGTTGGATTTCTGGGACATCCAACTCGACTTCGATACGCTCGCTGCTTGTGGTTCGATGGCCGGCTCGGGGGGAGTGATCGTTCTCGATGACTCACGCAAAATGTCGTGGGTGCTCAACAACATCAACGCCTTCTACGCTCACGAGTCCTGCGGTCAGTGCACTCCGTGTCGTGAGGGATCGACATGGATGAAAAAAATCTCCGATCGCATTGTTTCGGGTGATGCCGCGCCGAGTGATATTCAGACTCTCGAGAGCGTCGCATACCAAATCGACGGACGCACGATTTGCGCCTTTGGCGAGGCATCTTCATGGCCGGTCGAGGCGATCATCGCCAAGTTCCGCGACGAGTTGGTGGCCGATACCAAGGTCGAGAACGAGTCCGTTCCGCATAATCCCGAAGCTGAAGCGCAACGCCGCTACATGGCGCACGCTTGATAGGGTGTGAGTTGCATCTCCGGATGCTTTGGGGATCGGTGTTTCCATCTTGAGCTGCAAATTTCACGATGCCTGCGAAACCCAAAGAAGTCGTCGCGCTGATCTTGCGGGTGATGCTTGGCTGTTGGTTTGCCTACAGTGGTGGGTTGAAAATTTTCGGCACCGGCTTGGATCGCTTTTTAGCTGATGTGGCGAACTACCGCATGGTCGGTCCGCCGCTCGATGCATGGGTGGCATACGGCGTGCCATGGCTCGAGTTGGTCGCCGGTGTTTGCCTGATGCTTGGCATTTTGCGGCATGGGGCATTGCTCGCGGTCTTTGGTTTGGTGTTGATATTTTCCGTAGCGGTTGGCTCGGCATGGGTTCGCGGGCTCGACATTTCTTGCGGCTGTCATGGCGGCGATGCGCCCATCCGCTATTGGGCGAAAGCACTGGAATTTGCCGGATATTTCCTGCTGCTGGCATGGTTGTGGCGTGTTGAGTCCCATGATGATGGGGTTGGCAATGTGGAAAATTCGCGAAACTTGGCTTGATTCCCGCCATTTCGTGGGTAAAACGCCCGCCCCCAATGCCCGATACGACCCGTACGCTCAAAGTTGCGATTCCCAAAGGCAGTCTGCAGGAGCCGACTATCGAGCTTCTCGCCAAGGCTGGCTATGAGGTTTATGTTTCGTCGCGCGGTCTTCGTCCCGGCTCGAATGACCCGGAGCTCGACCTTTACATGATCCGCGCCCAGGAGATTGGTCGCTACCTTGGCCAAGGTTTCATCGATTGCGGCATCACCGGTCACGACTGGGCTTATGAAAATGAAGTCGATTTGCTGGATTTGGCCGAGCTTCCTTATTCTCGTGCGAGTTCGCTGCCGACCCGTTGGGTGCTGGTCGTTCCCGAGGATTCGCCGATCCGCAAACCTGAGGATCTCGAAGGTAAACGCATTGCCACCGAAGGGGTGGGGATCACTAAGCGTTACCTGCGCGAGCGCGGCATCAATGCCGAGGTTGAATTTTCATGGGGCGCCACCGAAGTGAAGGTGCCGGATCTCGTCGATGCAATTGTCGATGTCACCGAGACCGGCTCATCGATCAAGGCCAACCGCCTGCGCATCGTCGACACGCTGTTGACTTCTTTCCCGCACTTTTACGCCAATCCCGCCGCCGCGGCCGATCCGTGGAAACGCGAAAAAATGGACCGCATCGCGCTACTTCTCAAGGCGGCGCTGGGTGCCCGCGGCAAGGTGGGACTCAAGATGAACCTTCCAGCCGATCGCCTAAAGGAGCTGCTTGAAAACCTTCCTTCTCTGCGCCGTCCGACCGTTTCTCACCTCTCCGAGCCGGATTGGGTGGCGGTTGAGACTGTGATTGACGAAATCGTCGTTCGGGACATTATCCCCGAGCTCAAGCGCCTTGGCGCGGAGGGCATTATCGAATACCCGCTCAACAAAATCGTTCCCTGATTTTCTCACCGTAACATAACACCGACAGCAAACGCCATGGGCTCCATCAAGAAACGCCGTAAAACGAAAATCAACAAGCACAAGCGCAAGAAGCGCATGAAGCAGAACCGCCACAAGAAGCGTCTCCGCTACAAGTCCTAATCCAAGGGCTGTTTGTTTAATCTTCAAATGCCGGAAATCCGCAAATGCGGGTTTCTGGCATTTTTTTGTCGAAGAAGCATGGAGGCATGGGGCAACAAGAGGTTGCGCGGTGGGGCTGGCTGGTGTGACTTGGTTGGGTGAGCTTGCAGGTTGTGGTGGATTTTTCGGTGGTCGACGAGTCGGCCGACTGGCTTGTGGTGGATAAGCCAGCGCCCTTGATTGTGCATCCGGCCAATCGCAAGCCCGAGCCAACCTTGCTCGGCGGGATCGAGCGGTTGTTGGCCTTTGAAATGGAGAATGGCGCGAAGCCGGCGATTGTGAACCGCTTGGACCGTGACACGAGCGGGCTCGTCTTGGTGGCCAAGCACACGCTTGCAGCGCGCGAGCTTGGCATGATTTTTGAACGGCGTGAGGTTGAGAAAGAATACCTTGCGATCGTGACGGGATGGCCGGATGTGGATGAGTGGACCAATGCGCAGCCCATCCTGCGCGAAGGTGAGCTTGGGCCTGCAGCGATTTGGGTCAGGCAAGTGGTGCATCCTGCAGGCCGCGAATGCCTCACGCGATTCAAGGTCGAGCATCGATTGGAAATCGGCGGGCGGCGTCATGCCATGATTCGTTGTTATCCCGAAACCGGCCGGATGCATCAGATCCGCGTGCATTTGGCGAACGATGGATTTCCGATCGTGGGCGACAAACTTTATTCGGGCGATGGTTCGGAATATCTCGAATGGATGCGAGATGGATGGACGCCGGAACTGCAAAAGAGACTGCTTTTGCCGCGTCATGCCCTGCATGCGTCACGGCTGAGCCTGATGTGGAATGGTCGCATGATGGATTGGCACATAGGTTTGCCAGCGGATCTTGAGGCCTTTGTGCGAGGCGATGTGAGCGGTCATGACCCGCGGGTCATGGAGTGGAGTAGGCATGATGATGCGCCATGATGGTCGGGCGGGCCGGCCGCGTTGCCCTACTGTTTTGATTGGTGGCCTATCATGCGCTCGGCAAGTTCCTTCAATTCCGCGCTTGGGATGGCAAAGGTTTCCGAGCGACTGGCGCGGGCGATGTTCATTCCGATGCAGTGGCCGTTGAGATCAATCACGGGTCCGCCCATGGTTTGGCTGTTGCCCATGACCGAGTGTTGGATCACGCGGGGAAAGCCACTGCGGCGTTTGGAGAAGTCGCCGCTCATCTCGTCGTTGCGGTTGGCGGAAATATCGAAGAGCTCGGTTTTGGCGGTGAGGCGAACATCGACGGTGGATGTTTTTCCGTCGCGCTTGAAGGTGATACGGACCTTGTCGCCGGCCTTGTATTGATCGAGCGCATCGGAGAGTTCTTCGATTTTTGCCAGCGGCTTGTCGTCGATGGCGACGATCACATCGCCTGCCTTAAGCCCTGCCTCATGAGCTCCGCCCTCGGGAGTGACCTTTTCGAGTTCGATGCGCTTGGACGAATTTTTGATCACGATGCCGAGGGCGAGTCCACCGCTGGGTTGGATTTCGCGGGGCTTGGCGCTGATCATGCCGATGTTGGCACGGCGTTGGGTTCGTGAAGTGGCACCATTCACCACGACCCAGGTGCCTTGGGGTATCTCGGTGGTGCTGGTGTAGGTGACCGGTACAAGGTTGGTGGCATCGACCTTGAGCAGCGCGACATCCCATTCCTCGTCGGTGTTGATGACTTCGACTTTATCGTAACGCTGACGGTCGATGGTGATGGTGAGCTTTTCCTTTTCGCGAAGCTCGCTGGCTTTGGTTAGCAAATGTCCATTGGCGGAAACCACCACGCCATAAGCAATTTCTTCCTGGCCGATGCTGATCACTGCGCTGGATTGCTGGAGTGCTTGGCGTTGTGCTTCGAATGCCGCGAGGGTTGTCCTTCCGGTCATGCGGAAATCCGTCTCTAGGTTTTGCTGTGCGATGAGTGGCGTCAGCAAAATCGCCCCGAGGATGATGGCGATGCGGTCAGCGTTCATCGAGTTTCATCGTGAGGGTTTTGGTTTCCGTGCCGCGGCGGATTTCGATGCGGACTTCATCGCCGGCGCTTAGTTCCTTGAGGATGGCTTGAAGGTCCTCGCGCGATTGCAAGGCGCTGTCATTGAGTTTTATGAGCAGGTCTCCGCTGCGGATGCTGGCCTTTTGAGCGGGGCTTTCATCGCCGACTTTGGTGACTTTGAGTCCGTCTTTGGTGGGCTCCGTGGCAATGCCAAGGTATCCGTTGCCTTTCACGGGTTTCTTCGCAAAGGGGCCATCGCCGAGAAATTCGGAATTCAAAAGGGCGTCCCATTTTTCCTGAAAGACTCCGATGCCGACATGCATGTTGACCACGAGTTGCGGGCCAACGCGTGAGTGAATGGCGATGAGGCGTCCGGCCAGATCGAAGAGGGGACCGCCCGAGTCGCCGCCGATCAGGATGCAATCGGATTGGAGCGATTGATCGGCGATGCGCACGATGCGGCCCGGGCGCAGGACGAGTCCGCGTTCCTTATCAAAGCCGCCTGAGTGACCCAGTGCAAAGACCCAGTCGCCGAGTTTGTATGATTCCGATTTGTCGATTTCGACAAATGGCCATGTGCCGGGATCGGTGATGCGGACCATCGCTGCGTCGGATTCCGAATCGAGGCCGAGCGTGATGGCATTCACGCGTTTGCCGTCTTGCATGATGACCTCGACTTTTTTTCCGGGGGCGCCGCTGACATGGGCGGCAGTGAGGATGAGGCCATCGGGTGAGACGATCACGCCGGTGCCTGAGCCATCGGTGATTTCGATAGCGACGGTGGCGGCACTGGCGTTTGGTAGGGCGCTAATGACTGCGTTTTGAATCGCGAGAAGATCTTCACGGTTTTCCGGCGCAGGCTTGTCGTTGATCGGCGCGCGATCCGCCATCGTTGCATTCAGGCAAATGGCCTGTGCGAGGATGAGGGATGTAAAATGGCGGATCATCGTTTGCCGCACACTAGATGCTGCGCTTGGTTTTCGCAACCCGCTTGGTTTAGGCAAAATGGTGGGGTTTTTTGCCCCGCAGGTAATCGGTGGCGGACATTCGTTTGCCGCCTTCGGGTTGCACCGTGGTCAGTTCGAGCGAGCCATCGCCGCAGCCGACGATGAGTTTGCCTTCGTTGCATGAAACTTCCGCAGCTTTGAGTGAAGTGTTTGAAATGCGGGTGGGTGGAAAAATTTTGAGGCGCTTGGTGGATCCGTTTTCGGCGACCGTTGTGTAAGTGCCCGGCCATGGGTCGTAGGCGCGGATGCGGCGCTCGAGGTGGGCAGCTGACATCGACCAATCGAGCCTGCCGTCATCGCGTTCGAGTTTTGGCACATGGCTGACTTGCTCGGGGTTTTGCGGGATGCGCGTGGCGGTGCCATCGGCTAACTTCGCGATTGTTTCATCAAGCACCGGTATGGCGAGTTGCGCGAGTCGGTCGTGCAGACTGCCGCCGGTTTCGTTGGGCCCGATCGGAATCGACTTTGCCACGATCATATCGCCGGCATCGAGTTCGCGCACGACATGCATCGATGTGATGCCGGTTTCGGTGTCGCCAGCGTCGATGGCGGCCTGAATGCACGCCGCGCCGCGGTACTTTGGCAGGAGCGATGCGTGGAGGTTGATGATTGCCAGTTTCGGCAGGCTGAGAATGTCGTTTTTGAGGATTTGCCCGTATGCCATCACGACCAGGATGTCGGGATTCATTGTGGCGATCTCGGCGGCGGCATCGCCAATTTTTTGCGGCTGAAGCACGGGGATGCCTGCCTCGATGGCGGCGGTCTTGATCGCGGGCGGCTGCATTTGCTGATGCCTGCCCACCGGCTTGTCAGGCTGGGTTACGAGGGCGAGCGGTTTTGGTCCGGCATCGAGAAGGTGACGAAAGGCTGGCAGCGCGATGTCACCTGTGGCGATGAAAACCAACCTCATGTCCGTGCGATGAAATTCTGATGATCGATCCGACAATCCGAAATCAGATCAACTGTTTTGAGGTTTCCTGATAGAAAGGCAGGTTGGTGACTTGCTGGATGATTTCGGAAAGAACTTTGACCGGTTGCTGGGAGGCATCGATGTCGGTGATCATCGATGAAGAATAGTATTCCAGGATCGGTTTGGTTTCCGCTTCGTAGGTGGCGATGCGTTGGTTGATCACCACATCGCTGGCGTCATCGATGCGATTGTCTTTGAGCGCGCGCTTGCGCATGCGGCGGGCGAGTTCGTCGCGATTTGGGCAGGAGAGATGAAAGACGCGTTGGACTTCGACATGTTGGCTGAGGAGTTCCGCTTGGCGGACATTGCGCGGGATGCCATCGAGCACGAGAAGGTCGATGTCGGGCTTGTAAATGTAAGTGTCGGCGAGGTTGTCGATTTGGGCCTTCCAAAGACTGATCGTCAATTCGTCGGGCACCAATTCGCCGCGGCTCGAATATTCGACGAATTTCATGCCAAGGGGTGTGCGGGTATCGAGTGAGCGAAAGACATCACCGCAGGCGCAATGAAAGAAGCGCGGAATGGTGCCGAGGATTTTTCCTTGGGTGCCCTTTCCGGAGCCTGGGGCACCGAGGATGAGGATGGCGGGTTTGCGGGTGAACTGGTCGGAGCGGCTCATTTTGGAAAGGTTTGATTTAACGATGCGGGTGGCAGCCGACAAGTATGAATCAGCGCCGGTCGAAGGCGATGAATAGCAGGACGGGTGCCAGCATGGCGACATCCGCCAGCACACGCATTGCGTCCATCGATAGGCTCGAGCGCATGCGGTTGAGCATGTAGAGCAGGGCGGTACCGGTGAGGATCGAGTAAAAGAAGGGCCGGCTGGCACCGCTTTGGTCGAGGACCGCGCTGGCGAGAGCGGTTGCGGCAAGAAGCGTGAGGGGAAGGGTGAGCGAGAGTTCGTCGCTGGCTTTGGTTTCCCTGTCGGGCGAGCGGTTGGCGTGTTCCCAGATATCAATCGCGGAGATGTTGAGAACACAGAGGGCTGCGAAACTGATGAATTCGCGGGATCCGATCATGTCCCAGAGGTCGAAGCCGGATCGATAGAGTTGAGCAAACATCGCGGTGCCGAAAGCGAAGCTGAATCCCGCGATGATGTTTTTTGCGTGGGGGACTTCCTGTTCGTCCTGGCTTGCGAGCATTGAGACGCCGAAGAAGCCTGCCACCAGCAATCCGCCGGGCATGAGTTTTGCGTAGATCGACATCGGCATTCGCGAGATCACAAGTGCGAGTGTGATGCTTGCCGAGATGATCAGCGCGATAGTGAAAAATTTCCGGTGCTGTTGGTGGAAGCGGTGACGGACAGAAAGTTTCGGCGAATTGACTCCGAGGATCGAGAGGTCGAGCAGGCGGTCGGCGATGTAGATGGCCCAGACGGCAAGGCCGAGGATCAGATAGGACTCCCATGGGAGGTAGCCGAGCCGCCAGGTTTGCGCAAAGACATAAAGCCATGCGATGGCGACAAGCGGGGCATCAAGGCTCAGCAGGTTGGGGAGCAGCCACAGCGGCTTTCGGGGCTCGGCAGGCACGGTGGGCGAAGATTCGCAAGCGATGGGTTGAACGCAAGCGCGCATTCGCCGCGAGTGCGGAATCAGGCCATGATTTCCTCGGCCACATCGACCGTGGCTTTGGCGCCGAGCAGGTGTTTGACGATTGCCAGCGAGAAATCGAGGGCGGTGCCTGCGCCGCGTGAGGTGATGATCTGACCATCGACGACCACGCGATCGTCGAGACCGCCGCCAAGTTCTTCGCGGACGGAGTGGTAAGCGGTGAATTTTTTTCCGGCGAGCAGACCGGCATCCATGAGGACCAGTGGCGCGGCGCAGATCGCGGCAACCGGCTTGTGTTTGGCGGCGAACTGGGCGGCAAGTTTTGCGGGACGTCCGTCGCTGCGCAATGCGGCCACACCCGGACCGCCGGGGATGAGCAGAAGATCGAAGTCCAAAGCATCGACGTCGTCGAGCATGGCATCCGCTTCGAGGCGCATGCCTTGTTTGCCGGTGGCGGTTTTGGCAGCGAGCGCGGCGATGGTCACTTCGACGCCGGCGCGGCGCAGGACATCGACGGGGGTGACGGTTTCAATTTCCTCGAAGCCATCGACAAGCAGGCAGAGTACGGATTTTTTCATGATGATTTTTTTGTGTGATTGGATCAAGCAAGGCCGACCGCGCGGCGGACGCGTTGAAGGACCTTGGCGGCTTCGTTGCGTGCGCGCTCTGCGCCATCGGCTAGGATTTTGTCAACATAGCTCGGATCCTGCGAAATGGCGAGTCGCCTTTCGCGCATCGGCGCAAAGTAGTCCCAGTAGGCATCGGCGAGGCGTTTCTTAAGGTCGCCGTAGCCGATGCCTCCGCGTTCGTGGTCGGCAACCATGGTCGCGTAGTCCGCATCGCTCGCAAAGAGCCGGTAGAGTGCGAGGATGATGGAATTTTCCATCGGTTTTGGATCTTCCACCGCTGTCGAGTCAGTGGTGATTTTCATGATGAGTTTGCGCAGGGTTTTTTCATCTCCAAAGAGCGGTAGCGTGTTGTCGTAGCTCTTGCTCATTTTGCGTCCGTCGAGTCCGATGACGATGGCAGTTTCCTCGCGGATGATTGGTTCGGGGATCACTGCGGTGCCTTCGCCGTAGGTGTCGTTGAGTTTGACTGCGAGATCGCGTGTGACTTCGAGGTGTTGTTTCTGGTCTTTGCCGACAGGAACTTTGTTGGAATCGTAGAGAAGAATGTCGGCAGCCATGAGGACCGGATAGGCGAAAAGCGCGTGGTTGGGTGCGATGCCTTGTGAGGTCTTGTCTTTGTACGAATGGCATTTTGCCAGCAGGCTCATCGGACAAATCGTTGAGAGGATCCATGCAAGTTCGTTGACCTCTGGCACGGCGCTTTGACGGAAGAAGACTGCCTTTGCCGGATCCAGGCCGCAGGCGAGAAAGTCGATGGCGAGTTCGCGGACATTTTCGCGCAAGGCATCGGCCTTGTGTGAAGAGGTCATCGCATGATAATCGGCGATGAAGTAGAATGCTTCGCCTTGATCCTGTAGGCGCACGGCCGGCTCCATTGCGCCGAAATAGTTTCCGACATGGAGTTTGCCGCTTGGTTGGAGACCGGTGAGGATTCGCATCGGCGGTGAGCATGGAATCCGCCGATTGATTCGGTCAAGCGGCATGCTTCACGGGATCAGTCATCATCGCTGAAAAGCGCCTCGACCAATGCCAAGCATTTCGGCCCGGGCATCACGCCGAGAGTCATTTGATTCATGACATAGGCGAAGGAAATGCCCGAATCCGGGTCGGCGAGTGCGTGACTGCCGCCGGCGCCGGGGTGACCGAAGGCATGGGGTGAGGGGCCGAAAATTTTTCGGATTTTTTTGCCATCTGCATCGAGTGGGTCGAGTTGTGCGCCACAGGAAAAGACAGTGGGACGAAGCAGCACGCGGTCGTCGCCGGAGCTGAGGGGTGTCGTAATTGCGTTGCGGATGGCGGGGCTGAGTGGGCTTTCGATGTGGCCGAGGATGGCTTGATAGAATTTTGCGAGCGCCGAGGCTGTGCCGATGCCACCGAGTGCGGGAAAGCCAGCCGACCAGGCTTTGGGGGAGTTCATTTCCTGGATCGAATGAAGCCCGCGTGGCGATGTGAAGGCGCGGCGGGTTGGTGAGTCTGGCGAGTTGAGTTGTTGGTAGAATGGATCGGCGATTTCCGCATGGCCGGCCTTGCCGGGGTAGAGTCTCGCGACGCGATGATGCTCGCTGCTGGGCAGGCCGATCCAGAATTCGAGACCGAGCGGATCTGCGATATTTTCGCGCCAGTATTGACCGAGGGTTTGGCCGGTGAGTTGGCGCACGGGTTCATCGGTGAGCGCGCCGAAGGTGCGCGGGTGGTAGGCGTGACCGTTGCCGAGCGGCCATGCGGGAATTTGATTTTCGATCGCGGCGACCACGGCGTTGTGGTCATGCACATCGGCGTCGTGATCGAGGATCGCGAGGCCGCATTGGTGGGAAAGGAGGTGGGAGAAATTTGCGTCGGCGATCGGGAAATTTTTCCATACCTCGCGTACGGGGGTGTTTTCATTTAGGCCTTGATTGGCAAGGGCGAGGAGCAAAGTTGCGGCCGAGGGAACCTTGGTGGCGGAGTAGACCGGAATGAGGGTCTGGTCGTTCCATGGCTTGAGTTGTTCTTTTTCGTACCAGCCGGCGGCGTGGCATAGCAACTCATGACCGCGCCACCAGATGCTGATCGATGCGCCGATCTCGCCGTGCGCGCGAAAATTGTTTTCGAAAACCTCGAGAACGGCTCCCAGCTTGGATGGACTCAACGCCACGCGCGGGTTATGCCCCACATGGCTGGCGGTGCAATGCCTAAATGCTCGCTGCTGGTGACTCGGATGTGATGGCGGGCTTTTCCGATGACCATTCTTCGATCAGGCGAAAGGCCACGGCAAGCAGGGTGGGCCCGAGGAAGACGCCGACCAGACCGAATGCGAGGGCTCCGCCGATCACACCGCAGAATATAAGCGCGAAGGGTAGTTTGGTGCCTTGGCTGATGAGGTAGGGGCGCAGGAGGTTGTCTACGCTGCTGATGACGAAGATGCCCCAGAGCAGCATGAAGAGCGAGAGTCCGTGTTTTTCGTTGGCGAAAAGCCAGATCGTCGCGGGTAGCCAGATGAGTGGAGGGCCGAAGGGAATGACGGCGAAGAAGAAGGTGAGCACCGAGAGTAGGACGGCACCGGGAATGCCTGCGATGGTGAAGCCGATACCTGCAACGATGGCTTGTGCGATCGCGGTGCCGAGGATGCCGTAGATCACGCCGCTGACCGTATTGCCCGCGACTTTGATCAATTGACGGCCGCGATCACCGGCGAGGCGCTCGACGGTGACATTGAGGCGGGTGGCGAGTTGTGGTGAGTCGCGCAATAGGAAGAACGCGAGAAAGGTGCTGATGAGAATTTGGGTGACCCCTTGGCCGACCGTGAGGCCGACGGCGATGAGGCCGGTGCGGGCCCATGCGAGAAAGCGCCCCAGCATTGCGATGATGGGGGATGACTCGCTGTTGGGTTTCGCGGTGGTCTTGTCCGCCGATTCAGCTTGGGTTTGTTCGGTGTACCCTGGGAGCAGCTCTGTATGCGGGGTGACCCTGATGTCGTCCTCATTACCGGTTGCCTTGTTCTTAATGGGCGACTCCACTTCTTTGTCGAGCTGTTCGATCCAGCGTTTGCGGTCCGCGGCAATGTCGCTCCAGTAATTGCCGAGTTCTTCGCCGATCACCGGGGCTTTGCTGATCCATTTCGGTGGCGTGTCTGGGATCGACAAAAACCAATCTTTGGTGGCGATGGCGAGTTCCTTGCCGTCCTTGGCGATGCTGATGCCGACCACGACGAATGGTCCGGCGATCACGAGCAGGACCATGAGGGTGACGAGGCAAGCGGCGAGGGTTTTGGAACCACGGAACCATTGGGTGAATTTTTTTTGCAGTGGGTGCAGCGAAAAAGTCAGAATGATCGCCCAAAGAATCGCGGAGAAGAAGGGCTTGAGCACATAAAAACATCCTGCAAGAAGCAGCAAGAGAGCCAGCCCGCCCAGCAAGGGCTCGATCTTCAGGGCTTTGCGGTTTTCGTTTGTTTCCATTGAATGGGCGGAACTTATCAGAATTAACCCCTGATCGCTAGCGTCATTGTTGGTTAAATTTGTCCACAAAAGGCCAAAGTGCGCGACTTTAGTAGCTTGCCATCCGGTGGGGTCGGGGGGATGATTCGGACATCATGGATGGCCGCATTGCTTCGCGTGGCTTTCCTTAGCGACTTATGAAACATCAATTCACCGCCAGCCTCGTCATCGCCGCAACTGCCATCATGGCGCCATCGGCATCAGCCCAAGCTCCTGCGGCAGCAAGATCGAGCGGGCCGATTGAGGTCAATGGCATCGCGGCAAAGGTCAATGGTCGGGTCATCACCAAGAACCAGGTTTCCTTCATGCTCGCGCCGGTGTATGCGCAACTCAGCGCGCAGTACCCGCGGCGCGGTGCGGAATTTGAAGAGCAATTCAAAAAAGCCAGGGCTGGTGTGATGCAGGAGTTGATCGATCGTCAGATCATTCTTGATGAGTTCAAACAGCTCGGTGCTTCGATCAAACCCTACCTCATCGATGAGGAGGTAAAGCGCCAGATGCGCGAGTTGTACAACGGCGATGAGGTGAAATTTCGTGAAGAACTCAAGCGCAGCCGCCTGACGATGGAAGGGTATCGCGAAATGACGCGCGAAAAAATGGTGGTGCAGGCAATGCGCGCGCAGCAATTTTCCGATGCGCCACCGCCATTGCCGAATGAAATTCGTGACGAGTATGAAGCGGTCAAACCGACGATGCGCGATGTGAGCAAGGACACGATCAGCTTCCGCAAAATTTTCATTCCGGCCACTGACCCAGCGAATCCGGCTGTCACGCCCGACGCGCAATTGGCCTTGGCCGAGGATCTCGCCAAGCAGATCGCCGGGGGCAAGGACATCGGGGAACTCGCCAAGGAGCATTCGAAGGACGCCTATGCCGAAAATGGCGGACTTCAGGAAAATGTCCCGCGCACGGATCTCTCAGCCGAATTTGCGGCGATCATATTTGACTCTAAGGTCGACAGCGTTGTGGGCCCCTTGATGGACCCGCAAGGTTTCACCATCGTAAAGCCGATCAAAATTTCCTTGGGTCCGCCACCACCCCTGGAAAAGGTGCGCCCGATGATCGAAGAGCGCGTGCGCAAGAAAAAGACCTCCGCGCAGTATGAAAGGTGGATCGAGCTCCGCCGCAAGCGCGCGATGGTGGATATCCGGATTTGAGCCTCAACGAGATCCGTGCTTTCCGGCGATGAACGGATTGTGTTTTGTTTCGGCGCCCCAGGTGGTGGCGGGTCCGTGACCTGGCAGGATGACGCAGTTTTGTGGGCTGTGTTCAAACGCGTGATGAATGTTTTTGAGGGCGATGCGATAGGCCTCGGGTGTGGCGCAGCCGCCGATGGATCCGGCGAAGAGAGCGTCGCCGGTGACAAGTACGGGGCTTGCTAATCCATCGATGCGGTAGCCGAGTGCGGGGATTGCATGACCCGCGAGATCGCAAGCGCGAATGGTGACCTTGCCGATGCGGATCGAATCGCCGGGTTTCATCGGAGTTGTTTCCCGGATGCCTTGGGCGTGGATCGGGATGCCGTGTTGAAGGAGATTGCGAATGCCGCCGGTGTGGTCGCGGTGGGCGTGGGTGATGAGGACTCGATCGGGCAGGCGGCCAAAGCGTTGATCGATTTCAGCCAGCAGGTCCTTGGCCTGATATCCGGTGTCGAAAAGGATCAATTGGTTTTCGGCTTCGAGCATCCATGCGTTCACATGGCCTCTGCCAAAGGGTAATTCGAGGCGGTGAATTTCAGGTGGAATGGGTGTGTCGGGCCGATACGCGTCGATCGAGGCAAAGGCATTCGCATCGAGGTCGAGCGCGATGGCGATCTTCCGGGCAAGGGTTTCGTCGAATTGCCCCTTTTGAAAACGGTTCAGTGCCGCGAGACTTGTCTCCGCCCTGCGCGCCAGTTCAGCCGGCGGAAGCGCGTTGCCAATCATCGCCTTGCGCAGGATGTCGGTGAAGTCGTCCTCGGGCATTTCCATGAGCAAAGGTTTCGCTACGGGCGGTGCGGGGTCAATGCAAAGGCTATTTATACCCAAGGTTGCCCGCGAGCATTTCCCGTGGATGATGGGTGGCGGATGAGTGAATGGACGGAGCAAGAGCTGCGTGGGGCGGCATCATGGCGGGCCTTCAAGGAGGGCATGGCTTTGCGTGACAGTGGGGCGGTGGTGGAGGCAAAAAAAACCGAGAGTGGGTGGCGGGGTGCCGTGCGGGTTGGAAAGCGGGTTTTTCGTGTGGGGGTGGTGGTCAAGTCGGCGTCCGACTTTGAGGTTCGTTGCTCGTGCCCGGAGAATCAGGCGAGCGGCGAGGTGTGTTGTCATGCCGTGGCCACGGGGTTGCAGGCGTTGGCGGGGTCGGATTCTGTGAATACGCAGGCTGAGCCGAAGGCGGCAGCTGCGCAAAAATGCGCGTGGGATTTGGTGTTGCCGGGAAATTGGCGGGATTCCTTGCAGCGCGGAACACTCAGCGTGTTGGTGCGCGAATCCGAGGCTGATGAAATTTCCGCTGTGGATGAAAAACTTGGGCTTTGGTTGGAGTACCAGCGAGTGGCGCGGAGTCCGGACATGCATTTGCATCTGGATGGGAAGCGGGTTGATGATTTCTTATTGGCGATCATCGATCATCCGCGGGTGCGGTCGGGTCAGTCGCCTGACGCCCTGCAAATTTCCAAAGGGGCACGGATTGCGGTTTCGGAGGTGTATAATGCCGGTGATTTCGTGCGGCTGATTCCTGCTGCGAGCGAATGGTTTGAGCTCGATGGGTCGTATTGGCGAGTAGGTGAATCGGGGCTCGATCGTCTTGGTGATGGAGCGATGCCGATTGCCGTTGAAAGGATCATGCGTGGCCTCGCGCGGCAATCGCCGGTCGAATTGCCGATGCGCGAATTTTTGGATCGCATCGGGTTGTTTCAAAACTGGCTCGAATTGCCGGAGTCGGGATGGCTTGGTTCGCTGCATTTTGTGGCTGCGCGCTTTGAGGTGGTCCTGTCCTTGGATGGATCTCTTTCTCGTGTGGAGGCTGGCATTTCGCTTCGTTATGAGGGCGGTGATGCCGTTTTTCCAATGTCTGGAACTGTCGCCGCATTGCCGCGTCTCGTAGGTGATCGCTGTGAGGTGCGCGACCTTGCAGGCGAGGCCAAGGTGCTTGAGACGATGTGTGCCGCGGGATTTGATTTTTCGAGCAACGAGCGTGGAGCGCTTGCGGGCGAGGCCGCGGTGATTGGGTTTCTCTCGCGGGTTCTACCGAAACTTCGTGGGGCGTGGAAAATTGATGAAAGCGCGAATTTCAAACGGGCGCGTGAAAAGGTGCTGCTTGTTTCTCCGCGCATCGAGATTCAGGGCTCGGGCGATGATTGGCTCAATTTTGATTTGTCATATGAAACAGGTGATGGTGCGCGCATTCCTGCGGCGGAGATCCAGCGCATGCTGCGGTCCGGTGCCGGGGTCGAGAAACGCAGCGATGGTCGGCGTATCGTGCTGTCTGATGATATTGGTGGCTTGATCGATCCCTTGATGGCCGAGCTCGATGTTCGGCAAGAGGGAGGCCATTATGAGGCAAGGGGTGTGTCGGCGGATGTGGTGACGGAGCTTTGTGAGAATTTATCAAAATCGGGCTCAGGGAAAAGTGCGGCTCTCGAGCCCTTTCAAAAACCATCAACGCTGGTGGCCGAGCCTAGGCCTTATCAGTCGGCGGGCGCGGCGTGGATGGTGGATCGTGTGCGGCGATTTGGTGGGGCCTTGCTGGCGGATGACATGGGGCTTGGCAAAACGCTGCAAGCCATTGCGGTGATCGAGCTTATGTTTGAAACAAAGCCTAATGAGTCCGGCCTTGTGCTGGTGGTGGCGACTGCGTCCTTGCTGGGCAACTGGCGCGCGGAATTCGCGAGGTTCGCGCCGAAGCGCAGGGTGGTCGTGTTGCATGGCGCGGGACGCGAGAGTTTGCGCGAAGGGCTTCGTGATGGGGATGTCGTGATCACGAGTTATGGTACTTTGGCGCGGGATCTTGTTTGGCATTTGGGGTGTGAGTACCGCGCGGTGGTGGTCGATGAAGCGAGCTTGATGCGGAATCCTGATACTGATCATGCCCGGGCCTTGTTCAAATTGCGCAGCAAGGCGCGGATCGCGCTGACCGGTACGCCGCTTGAAAACGGGGTGGGGGACCTATGGTCGATTTTCCGATTTGTGATGCCCGGTTGGCTTGGGGTGCGTGAGGATTTCAAGCAGCGGTATGAAATACCTCTTCGGGCCCTGGGTAGTGATCCCGGTGTCATGGAGCGACTTCGCCTGCGCTTGAAGCCGCTCATGCTGAGGCGCAGCAAGGAACAGGTGGCGCCAGATCTGCCATCGAAATTGATCATCGACGAGTGGTGCGAGCTCACGGATCAGCAGAAGAGCGTGTATCGGGACTTGCAGGCCGAAGGGCGTAAGCTGGTGCAGGTCGCGGGTGATTCCGGCAATGCTGCCGCGGTACGGATGCGGATGCTCACCGCGCTGCTTCGGCTTAGGCAGGCCTGCTGTGATCTATCGTTGCTTGGAAGCGAAAGGTTGAAACAAATGTTGGCTTCTGAAAGATCCGCCAAAATGCAACGCCTGTTTGAGCTTCTCGAAGAAGCTATTTCTGGAAATCATAAAGTACTGATATTTAGTCAGTTCCAGAAGCAATTACTCGAAATAGAAAAGCATATTCACGAGCGTCAGTGGGGCTGTTTGAGGCTCGATGGCCAGACACGAAATCGTCAGGCTCTTGTTGATAAGTTTCAATCAGTCGATGGTCCTCCGGTGTTTTTGATCAGCCTCAAGGCTGGCGGATATGGTCTGAATCTGACTGCGGCCGATGTGGTGATTCATTTTGATCCGTGGTGGAATCCGGCTGTTGAGGCGCAGGCGACGGATCGTGCGCATCGGATCGGGCAGACGCGGCCGGTGACGGTTTATCGTTTGCTGACCCGTGGGACGGTGGAGGAAAAGGTCGTGCGGATGCAGGCGGGCAAGCGCGAGTTGGCGGCTGGGCTCGACGAGGAAGGTGGTGGCGACGGCGGCCTGACAGCGGCCGAGATGAGAGAGGTGCTTGCTGGGGATTGAGGCTGTGGTCGCGGCTCTTTATTTTTCCCAAGATCAAATCACCAATAACCAATGTCCCTTTAGTTTCTCGCGATGTATTCGCGTGAGCCTTTCACATATTTGAGGGCCCAGTCTTTGACTTTCGATTGTTCGTCGGGTGAGAGGGTGCGGATGACTTTGGCGGGTGAGCCGAGGACGAGGGATCCGGGTGGGATGATGGTGCCGCCGGTGACGAGGGCTCCGGCGCCGATGATTGAGCGTTCGCCGATGACGGATCCGTCGAGCACGATGGCACCCATGCCGATGAGGACTTCGTCTTTGACCGTGCAGGCGTGGAGGATGGCAGAGTGGCCGACCGTGACGAGTTCGCCGATGTGGCAGCCGAAGTCATCGGCGAGGTGAATGACTGCGTTGTCTTGGATGTTGGAGCGTGGGCCGACGGTGATTTCGTTGATGTCGCCGCGAAGGGTGGCGTTGTACCAGACGCTGGCTTCCTCGTGGATGGTGACGCGGCCGATCACATCGGCGCTGGCGGCGATGAAGGCGCTTTCGTGGATCTTGGGGTGAAAGTTTGCGATGGATTCGATGGCCATGGTGTTTGATGGATCAGGCTTTGTTGCGTGTGGCATCTGCGGTGACAAATTGTTGCCACATTTCGCGCAATTTGTCGGTGATGCTGGTTTTGGAGTATTCCGTGGATTCGTAGCGTGAGACTCTGACTGGGCCGCGGATGGCGGATGTGATGAACACCTCATCGCAGGCAATGAGGTCGCTTTCAGTCAGAGATTTGGCTGATGCATGAATGCCGTTTTTTTCGGCCAGTTCGATGATGAGAGCTCTCGTAATGCCGGGCAGGCAGCCGGTGTCATCGGGCGGGTAATGGAGTGTGTCGTCTTTGACTCCGAAGATATTGGAGGTGGTCGTTTCGCAGATGAGGTTTTTCTCGTTAAAAAAAACTGCGTCGTCGAATCCGTGTTGCCGCGCATGGTTGAGCGTGAGGAGATTCTCGGCGTAAGAGGCCGATTTCATTCCAGTTAGGAACGAGTGGCTTGGATGGACGAAGGGTGCTTTGCAGAGCGTGATGCTTGCAGGTGGATCTTCGGTGCGGGAGACCGTGATCCAGACGAGGTGGTCGGGTCCGATGCTTGGGCATGCGAGTTGGCCGCTGCCGGCACTGATTGCGAGGCGGACACGGGCGCGTCCTTGGTCGAGTTTCGCGGCGGCGAGTTGTGCGATGATTGCGGATCGCAGGTTGTTTGGCAGTGGATTTTCCCATCCAAGGCGATCGCAGGAGGCGAGCATACGGGCGAGGTGTCGGTCGAGCAGTGCGGGTGAGCCGTCGATGGCGAGGATCGTTTCGAAGAGCCCGAGCCCGTGGGTGAGTCCGCGGTCGGTGGGGCTCATGGGCAGGAAATCGGCATCGTGCCATTCGTTTTCGCGCCAGTATCGGGTCATCGACTCGGATGTTGGGTGATTGGGCGGCGCATGTAAACCCGGGATCGTCGTGCTTGCCATCGCATGGGGATGCATCAAATTTCGCGTGTGAAATTGCAGATATTTTTCAGCGGCGCGGTGGTTATCGGCCTTGGCTTGTTCGCGATGCGTGTGCTTGAGCGCAGCGAGGCGCTTGGATTTTTGCACGGGGCGCTGACGCTTGGCGGCGGCTTGCTGATTTGCGGATTTTTTTCCCTGAAGTCGCAATGGCACGGCATCATTGGGGCCGGTGTCTTGGCCTTGTTGGGTGCGGGCCGTGGGCTTGGAAATTTTCCGCACCTGCTCGATGTGCTCAGCGGGGAGGCTGATCGAGTGGTTGCTCCGCTGATTGAGTTGGGGGTGACTCTGGTTTGTCTGGTGTTGTTGATGCGGGTGCTGGCGGCGTTGAACCGGGAGAGGTTGAGGCGGATGCTGGAAAAGGATTGATGGTGGTCGGGTAGCCGGGTGGTGTTTGGATAGGTGTGGTCGGTGAAGGTGCTTTCGGCAGCGTGTCCTGCCATGCGTGCAGGCTTACGGAGCTGCCGCCGATTTCCTGGAGCAATTCGTGGCAGCGTTGGCGCCATGTTTCGTAGTTCGGCGCTTTGCGTTCGGGATCGCGGCTGCCGGGGAAAACGACATAGCTTACCTTTAGGTCCGAGACCGGGCGGCTGTAAGGGGAGGCGTTTGCGTTCAATTCGCGGGCGACACGCAGAGAGGCCTCGCCGACCTTGAAGGTGGGTCCGCCATCGCCGACGATCGAGGGATAAATTTTGTCGTTGTGAACGATCACCGCGTAGTCGCCGGCTTTTGGCGCGAAGGGGTCATTCTCTGTGAGGATGTTGACCGGGATCACGATGAAGGGGTCATGCTCGGCGATGAGGAAACTGCGGTTCCTCATGTCCTCGATGCCGCGTTTTAAATAGGCGATGCGATCGCGCAGCCATGATTTGCGATCGGCGGGTGTGGCGGTGGCGGCGAGTTCTTTTTGTGCACCGGCGATGCGATTTTGCCAACCGGCTATCATCGGATTCGGCGTCTGTCCTTGTTTCCGCCATGCGAAACTGGTGAAGGGCTGGTAGTGGGTAGAGTTGACGATTTTGTCAGGCATTTGAGCAAGGCGGTCGCCGTCGGAGCCGTCGGAAACCACATCCATTTCTGCCTGCATGAAGAAGACCGGTCGGCCGGTGTGACTGCGAAAATGTAGGATCGTTTCGCAGTCGTAGAAATTGTGTTTGCTGAGAATTTCGCTGAGCGATGTGGCGTCGCGGCGGATGCGGGTGATCTTGTTGTCGTAGAGCGTGTGGAACCATTTCGAGACCTCTGCTTTTTCGAGCAGAGCGGGCAGGCCCGGGAGAAGGGTTGGGAGGTTCGGACTTGTTTTGATTAGTTCGGGAACAGTGGTGGCGGGACTGGGGCGCTTGAGGCTGAGTTGGTAAAATGCCGAGTAGCTTTCAGCTTGTTCGCGTTCGTGAGAGGAGATCGTGCCGGGTTCGACTTTGACTTCGGTCTTGAACGGGATGCCGTTGCGAAGTTTGCGGACATCGGTGATGGGCCCGGCAGAGGGCGTTTTTGGGGTCAGTTCGGCTTTGAGTTTTTTGATTTCCTCAGCGGATTTCTTTTCGATTTCGGCGCTGCGTTTTTTTAGTTCGGCTTCCATCTCGGTCCGCAGTTTGGTTTCGAGCTCCGAATGATTGGTTGTATCGCGAATCGCGGGCGTGGCCTTGCTTTCTTTTTTGGCAGGCGCCTTGAGCCCGAGTGCGGCGATCAGGCCGCCCGCGATGAAGGCGGCGACGCAGAGGCTCGCGCCTTGGGTCCAGGAAATATTTTTGCCTTTGATGGAGAACATCTGCCGCAAGTTTAGCGGCTTCGGTGGACACTTCAACCCTGGGCAGGTGGGAAATCGGGCTTTGTCGGTGGCTGCGCCAAATTTTGCATTTCGCTGAAACTCGGTCATGACAAACCCGTCGCGCCGCCTACACTGGGGCCCGTGAGCTATCAGGTTTTTGCCCGAAAATACCGTCCCCGGACCTTTGACGATGTGTTGGGTCAGGATCATGTGGTGGTGACCCTCCGCAATGCGATTCAGCAGAATCGCCTGGCGCATGCTTATTTGTTTGTCGGGCCGAGGGGTACGGGCAAGACCTCGACCGCGCGGATTTTTTCCAAGGCCTTGAATTGCACCAGCGGGCCAAAGATTGATTTCGATCCCGACGAGGATGTCTGTGTCGAGATTGCCGAGGGGCGTTCGCTGGATGTGCTTGAGATCGACGGTGCCTCGAACAACGGCGTCGAGCAGGTGCGCGAGCTGCGGGATTCGGTGAAATTTGCGCCGAGTCGGGGTCAGTTTCGGATCTATTACATCGACGAGGTCCACATGCTATCGAATGCGGCGTTCAATGCCTTGCTCAAGACGCTCGAAGAGCCGCCGCCGCATGTGAAGTTCATTTTTGCGACGACCGAGGCGCACAAAATTTTGCCGACGATTCTTTCGCGGTGTCAGCGTTTCGATTTGCGCCCGATTCCGACGCAATTGATTGCCGATCACTTGCTGCACATTGCGGGCAAGGAGGGCATTGATCTTGATCAGGCGGCCGCGTGGGCGATCGCCAAGGGGGCGGATGGCGGCATGCGTGATGCGCAGTCGATGCTCGACCAGCTTGTGGCATTCTGCGGTGACCGAATCGTTGAGGAAAATGTGCTCGATGTTTTCGGGTTCACCTCGCGCGAGAAGGTGGCGAATCTCACCACTGCCTTGTTGTCGCGCGACACGCCGACCGCTTTGTCGTTGATCCAAAAAGAATCCGAGAGTGGTCGCGATCTTTCGCAACTGTTGGGTGAGCTGATCGGATGCCTGCGTGCCTTGCTCGTGGCGAAGTTGGATCCTGCGGCCGATGGCGAGGGGATTCCTGCCGAACTTTGGCAGGCTTTGTTGGCTGCGAGTGCGGCCTATGAGTCCGATCGCATTCTGGCGGCGATCGATGTCTTTGCTGAGACCGAGAGCCGGATGAAATGGGCGACCAACAAGCGCCTGCATTTTGAACTTGGAGTCATCAAGTCGATCCAATCGCTCGGAGAATTTCGCATCACCGATGTCATCAAGGTCCTCAACAAAGGCATCAGTGCCGGTGGTGAGGATTTTTCCGCTGCGGTGGAGCTTCCCCCGACGCAGGCGGCACCTGTGTCAGCACCAGCACCTGCGCCGAAGCTTGATGAGGTCAAGCCCGTCGAGGCCGCGCCCGTAAAACCGGTAGCCAAGCCTGTGGCGAAATCCAAAACATCTGCGTTGGAGTCGCTTGGGTCGTTGATCGAATCCGCTCCCGAGGTGAGCGAGCCGATTGCCGCGCCAGAACCTCCGAAGCCAGAGCCGAAAGAGCAAATCGTCGAAGCGCCGGCACCCAAGGAAGCAGCGGCAGATGATTCGTTTTATCAGGATCCGCTCGTGCAGGCTGCCTTGAAAAAATTCGAAGGCAAAATTGTCGGCGCGTAAAAAATTTTTTCACATCCATAACCATTCCATTATGAACATTGCCAAACTTATGAAGCAGGCCCAGCAGATGCAGGCTGGGCTTGCCGCCAAACAGGAAGAACTTGCCAAGCAGACCGTCGAATCATCGGTGGGCGGCGGAAAGGTGACGGTCACTGCGAACTGCGCGGGTGATGTGTTGTCGATCCGGATTGACCCTTCGGTGGTGGATCCTGCGGATGTTGAATTTCTCGAAGAACTCGTGCTCAAGGGCGTGCAGGATGCCGTGAACACAGGCAAAGAGAAGGCTGCGGCAGAGATGAAAAAACTCACCGGCGGCTTGGGCATCCCGGGGATGTGAGTTTGCAAAGCATGATGCGGCGGCGGGCTTGACCCGATTTCGCATGAGGGCGAGATTGCGGGTATGACTCGTGAGCAAATGGCTGCCGTGCTGGAGGAGATCGCGCTTCTCCTTGAGCTCAAGGATGAGAATCCGTTTAAGGTGCGGGCCTACCGTCATGGTGCGGAGACCGTGATGGCGTACGATGGCGACATCGTGAAGCTCGCTGAGGACAACGAACTTGAGGGGATCAAGGGCATTGGTGAGGCGCTGCGCGACAAGTTGCATGAGCTTGCATCGACGGGCGCGTTGAAATTTCATCAGAACCTGCGCGCGGAATTTCCCAAGGGTTTGCTGGGCTTGTTTGATCTTCAGGGATTGGGGCCGAAGAAGGTCAAGGCCTTGCATCGCGAGCTTGGAGTGGGTGGCGTATCCGATCTCAAGGCGGCGTGTGAGGCGGGAAAGGTGGCGGGCTTGCCGGGCTTTGGTGCAAAAACCCAGGCGGCGATTCTCGAGGCGATTGCGTTGAAGGAAAAATTTGCCGATTCATTTTTGCTGGGTTCGGTCACGCCTTTGGTTTCCGAGATTCTCGACACTTTGCGGCTGCATCCGGAAATTTCCTTGGTTGCGGTGGCTGGCTCGTTCCGTCGGGCCAAGGAGGTCGTGCATGATTTGGATTTTTTGGTGGCAACCAAGGAGCCGAAGCTGGTGTGCGAGGATTTCACGACGCTGGCAGAGGTTGAATCGGTGATCGCTTGTGGCGAGACCAAGGCATCGGTGCGTTTGAAGAACGGCATCCAGTGCGATTTGCGTGCGGTGTCGAACAAGCAGTTTCCATTTGCGCTGCAATACTTCAGCGGATCGAAGGAGCACAATGTCGCGTTGCGCGGGATCGCCTTGAAGAAGGGTCTTTCGCTCAACGAATACGGCTTCACCGCGGTGGAGGGATCTGCGCGCAAGACGGAGGTGCCGGATGACATTCATGACGAGCGCGAAATTTACAAGGTGCTCGGTCTTTCATTCATCGAACCCGAACTGCGGGAAAACCGCGGTGAAATTGAAGCAGCGGCAGAGCACAAGCTGCCACGCTTGATCGAGCTCTCGAACCTGCGCGGAACATTTCACAATCACACCACCGCGTCAGATGGTCATCACACGCTCGATGAAATGGCCGAGGAAGCGATGGAGTTGGGTCTCGAATACCTTGGCATCGCGGATCACTCGAAGTCGATGGCTGTGGCGAATGGTCTCGATGAAGAACGCCTTGCCGCGCAAGTGGCGGAGATCCGCAGGCTCAATCGCGAATTTTCCCATTTCCGGCTCTTTGCAGGAACCGAGGTCGACATCCTCAAGGATGGCTCGCTGGATTTTGATGATGATGTGCTTGCATCGCTCGATTACTGTGTGGCCTCGGTGCACACCTCGTTTCATTTGCCCGAAAAGGAAATGACGCGCCGCATATGCCGAGCGATGGAGAATCCGCATGTCACGATGCTGGGGCATCTCACGGGGCGATTGCTGCTCAAGCGTGAGGCATATGCCGTCGATCATGCGATGGTGATCGATTGCGCGGCGGAGACGCGGACCATCATCGAACTCAACTGCAACCCGCAGCGTCTCGATATGGACTGGCGTTGGTGGAAGCGCGCGAAGGACAAGGGCGTGCTTTGTTCGATTAACCCCGACGCCCATTCAAGGGAGGGCCTGCATTATTTGGGTCTTGGTGTGCGCATCGCGCGCAAGGGATGGCTTGGAAAAGGCGATGTGTTCAACACCCGCAAGACGGCGGAAATCGAGGCTTTTCTCAAGAAGCCCAAGGCCAAGCGTTGAGGGTTACGCTTGGACCGACTTCACCGCATCGATGAGCGGTTTGGTGAAATCCACCACGGCGCGTACCGGGTCCTGCGTGTTGAGTTCAACCTGTTTCACGATCGCCGATCCAACGATCACGCCATCGGCGGCCGCGGCCACCATCGCGGCTTGATCGGGAGTGCTGATGCCGAAGCCGACGCAGACCGGCACATCGGTGTGGTGTTTGATGGCGGCGACCATGGAGGCGATGTTTGCGGAAGGGCCGCCGTGGGCACCGGTGACGCCGGTGCGTGAGAGTGCGTAGATGAAGCCTTGGGCTGATTGCGCGAGGGTGGCCATGCGCTCGGGTGGGGTGGTCGGAGCAATGAGGCGGATCGCCTTGAGTCCGCTGCCGCCGGTGAGGTCCTTGTTGCGCGCGGCTTCGTCGGGCGGTAGGTCGAGGAGAAGAATGCCATCGGCACCGGCCGCGGCTGCCTCGTGATGGAACGAATCGAAGCCGTAGGTGAAAACCGGATTGAGATAGGTGAAAAGAACGATCGGCGTTTCGTGCGATTTGCGGAATTCGCGAATGAGGTCGAGCACGCGTGCGGTGGTCATGCCTGATTTCAGCGCGCGTTCGGCGGCCATTTGGTTGACGATCCCATCGGCGAGCGGATCGGAGAAGGGGAGGCCGAGTTCGATGATGTCGGCACCGGTGTCGGCGAGTGACTTCATGATTGCCAGCGATGAATCGAAATTCGGATCACCGGCGGCGATGTAAGCGACGAAGGCTTTTTGATTTTTTTCGCGAAGGGATTGGAAGGTGCGGGCGAGACGATCGGACATGGGAAAATGATGGTGAATTATCGGGCGCTTTTGGCGAGGGTTTCGCAGCGTTTGATGTCGAGTTTGCCGGAGGCGAGGACGGGGATTTCCGGGACAGGGATGATGGTTTTGGGGCACCAAAGCGAGGGGATGCCTTGCTCGAGTAGCTTGTAGCGAAGGTCGATGCAGTCACGCTCAATGGTGGCGTTTTCGAGTGCGGAAAGCAGCACGATGGCTTCGCCTTTTTGGGGATCGGGCACACCGACGACGGCGATGCGGCGTTCGGATTCTGCATCGAGTCCGAGGGCTTTGTTGATGGCGCTTTCGATGGTTTCGTGGGGGACCATTTCGCCGCCGATTTTCGAGAAGCGGGAAATGCGACCTTCGATGTGGAGGAATCCCTCATCATCGACACGGCCGACATCGCCGGTTTTGAACCAACCATCGACCAATACCTCGGCGGATTTTTCGGGTTTGCCCAAGTAGCCTTGGAAGATGTTGGCGCCTTTGAGCCAGATCATGCCCTGCTGATCGATGGTCAGGTGTTCATCGGTCGTCGGATCGGTGATGCGGATGGCGATGCCGGGAAGCAGTTGACCAACGGTGCCGTTGCGCGAGGAAGGCAGTGTGACGGCGTTCGTTCGATCGGCCGGGTCGGGCAGGTTCACATTTGTGGCGGGAGAAGTTTCGGTGAGGCCGTAACCTTCTTGCGGTGCGATGCCGAATTTTTCTCTGAACGCTTCCGCCAGTGATTGCGGAAGTTTTTCCGCACCGGTGACGACCAGTTTCAGTGATGCCAGTTGTGCGGAATCGACGCGCTTCATGAAGCCGCGCATGAAGGTCGGCGTCGAGAGCAGGACATCGACTTGGTGGATGGCGATGAGTTCGGCGAGGCGTTTGGTTTCGAGCGGGCTGGGGTAGGTGACGAGGTTCACGCCTTGGATGACCGGAAACCAAAGCGTGACGGTTGAGCCAAACGAGTGGAAAAGCGGAAGGCATCCAAGCATTGATGAATGTGCTGGCAGATCGAGTCGCGAGCCAAACTGCGAGACATTGGCGAGGACATTGCGGTGGCTGAGCGCGACGCCTTTGGGTTCGCCCGAGGAGCCTGATGTGAAAAGCAGGACTGCTTCGTCATTGCCGCGGCGGGCGTTGAGTTTGAGAAATTTGCCGATCAGCGATGCTGGCAGGATTTTTGAAATGACGGCCCAGAGGATGATTTTTTTCTTAAGGCTCGGCATCGCGCGCTCGATGAAGATCAGGTCGCGATTGGGCGGCCATGGGAAGCTTGGCACGCGGCGGACGAAGGGGTCGGCGGTGATGAAGCGGTCGACGCCTGACTGACGGATCGCGGAGCGCACGGCATCGGGACCGGCGGTGAAGTTGAAATTTACCGGAATTTTTCCAGCGAAAATGACAGCGAGGTTGGCGATGAGGCCGGCCTTGCCGGGAGGGAGCACGATCGCAACGCGAAGTTGATCGGTCTCTTCGCGGATGAAACGCGAGAATGCGAGAGCGGCGGCGAGGATCTTGTCGTAGCCCAGCTCCGAGTCATCGGCACCATCGATGATGCGACCGTCTTTGCCGTGTTTTTTCAAACCTTCGAGCAATGCCATCGCAAGCGATTGATCGAGCAGGATGTGTTGCGAGAAGGCTTCCTCGTGAGCGGCTAGAAGCGCTTGACGATAGCTCGCGATGCTCACCGATGCCGCGGGGATTTCTTGGCCGATGACGATGACGGCGGACGGAAGTGCGTTGGTGTTTTCGATCGAGAGAGCAGATTCGTATGGGCAGTCGATCGCGATTGGAAGGATGGGAAGTCCGAAGGAGCAAAGCACGCGCAGTTCCGCCGAGGGGATGTGGCAGGGTGTGGCATTGCGGGTGTTGGCTGTGCCCGGGACATGGATCAGGACGCCGCCGTTATCGAGGTAAGTTTTGAGTTCCTTGCCGGCCGCCTCGGGTGCGGCATCGGCGATGCTAAACATCGCGCCGGAATTGGATTTTTCCAAATGCGCGCGAATTGCAGGATCATGATGGGCGGATTCCTCAATGAGCCAAGTGATCCGTCGTTTGGAAAAAATTCTTTCGATCTCAAGCAACTGGTCAAAATCAAGACGCCCGGGTACCACCAGCACTCCGTGTGCGGGAATGCGTTCTTCGTGAAGGATGGTCGGGGTGAGTGACATTGCTTTACCTTGTTCAGTTCGTTATAGGGGTAAATTACCGAAAAGCCCGTATTTTTGCCATGGTTTTTGTGAAATGAGCGGTATCAGACAGCGGACCTTAGGTGGTCGATGGCCTCGCGCAGGTCGGTGAGCGTGACGGTATCGACGACTTTGGCGCTGCCGAGCGCGGAGAGGACCACGAAGCGGATGCTGCCGGCGGAGAACTTTTTGTCATGTGACAATTTTTCCATGACCGTATCGGTGGCGATCGAGTCGGGCAGGACCAGTGGGAGCGAGAAGCGCTTCAGGAGGTCGAGGATTTTTGCGGAGGCGTCGGTGCTGAGTCCCGCATGGCGTTGAGAAATCAGCAATGCCGCGCGAATGCCGAGGGAAATTGCTTCGCCATGAAGCAGCGAGCCGTAGGGGACTGCCGCTTCGATGCCGTGGCCGATCGTGTGGCCGAAGTTGAGCAGCGCGCGGGTGCCGGTAGTTTCGTGTTCGTCGCTTTCGACAATGCGTGCCTTGATGGCGACATTGCGCGCGATGAGATCGGCGGGGATGTCGCGGCTTTGCGGATCAAGGGCGCAAAGCTCATCGAGCATCGTCGCATCGCGGATCGCGCCGTGCTTGATCATTTCGGCAAAGCCTTGGTGGAACTCGCGATCGGGAAGTGTGGCGAGCGTGTCGGGATCGATGATCACCATGCGCGGTTGGTGAAAACATCCGAGGAGGTTTTTGCCTTCGGTGACATTGACGCCGGTTTTGCCGCCGACCGATGAATCGACTTGTGAGACGATCGTGGTGGGAATCTGGATGAAAGGAAGTCCTCGAAAAAAGATCGATGCGACGAAGCCTGCGAGATCGCCGATCACTCCGCCGCCGAGTGCGATGACGAATGATTTGCGGTCATGACCGGCACGAATCATTTCGCGGCAGAGTGCTTCGGTCGCTTGCATCGACTTCGAACTTTCGCCGGCGGGAACAGTGTGGAACGAGTGGGAAATGTTAGCGGTATCGAGCGCTGCGACCAGCGGCGATGCGTGAAGTTTTGCGACCGCATCATCGGTGATGAGCGCCGCGCGGCGGCCGGCGAGTCCGGCGACTTTGATCAGGTTTCCGACATCACGGACGGAGCCCTTGGCGACATGGATGTCGTAGGAGCGTTCGGCGAGATCGACATGGACGGTCGGCATGGTCGGAGCATGAAACATGCATGGCGGATGTCCATCCCGGATCAATTTTCCGGGACGACGAGGGCGCGCGGGGGTTTTTCGAAGAGTCGACCGCCACCGGCGAGGTCGTACTTAACGAGAAACCAGATCGCGATCGCCAGAAGCAGCGAGAGGATCTTTGCGATCCAGTTGTTGGCCAGGTTCAGTTTCATGGGAAGGGGTGCTGGAGAAGAAGATTTCGGCGAGTTTTTCACGGAAGATTTTTTCGCTGAGATTGCGCATCAGGACACCATTTTCACAGATCGAGATGCCGCCGGTTTCTTCGCTGACGACGATTGCGACGGCGTCGGTGCGCTCGGTGAGGCCGATTGCCGCGCGGTGGCGCAGGCCGGTTGAGCGATCCTGCATTTCGCGCTCGGTGACCGGAAATACGCATGCGGCTCCGGCGACGCGGTCGTCGGCTATGATCATGCCGCC
>JBKDYW010000011.1:0-3132 GCA_046308575.1 Verrucomicrobiota bacterium | reverse complement strand
GCGAAGTGGATCGAAGAAAAACATTCGCCAACGCTGAGCTTGGTTTACCTGCCCCATCTGGATTATTCGCTGCAAAAGCTTGGCCCGCATGCGCCGGAGATTCCTGCTGAATTGAAAAATATCGACCGCGTCGCGAGCGACTTGATCGCGTTCTATCAGTCTCGCGGCGTGCGCGTGATCGTGCTCTCCGAATACGGCATCTCGCCGGTGAGCCAACCGGTGCATCTAAACCGATTGTTTCGGCAAAAAGGTTGGCTCTCGCTCAAAAATGAACTCGGCCGCGAAACGCTCGACTGCGGTGGCTCGCGGGCCTTTGCGATCGCCGATCATCAAGTCGCGCATGTTTATGTGAACGATCCAAGCATCCGCGATGAGGTGCGTGCCTTGCTCGATCAAACGCCGGGCATCGATGAGGTGAGGTTGCCGCGCGAGCTCTGGGGCAATGGTGTGGCCACCGAACGGGCAGGGGACTTTATCGCGATCGCCGAGGCCGATGCATGGTTCACTTATTACTTTTGGAATGATGATGAAGTCGCGCCCGACTACGCGCGCACCATCGACATCCACCGCAAGCCAGGCTACGACCCCTGCGAACTTTTCATCGACCCGAAGCTGCGTTTTCCAAAACTCAAAATCGCTGGATTTCTGCTGAAGAAAAAAATCGGGCTGCGGGGCCTGCTCGATGTCATCCCGCTCGATGCTTCATGCGTGAAAGGCTCGCACGGGCGCGACAAGGTGCCGGCCGACGAACGCCCAGTGCTGATCGGCGCCAGCTCTCTGGTGCAGTGCGCTGAGGACATTCATCAGGTCATCATCGATGCCGTGGAGGGCGCATAGGCCATTTCCAGCAATGGCCTTGCGGCCAAATGATGTGCGCGAATTTGTCATTTCACATGCGGGTGGATCGTGCTTGAGTGGGGTAATGACGCTCGCCAGCAAAATCACCGTCAGCCGGATCGTGCTGATCCCGGTGTTTGCGGCGCTCGCTTGGCGCTATGGTCAATCGGTGACTGCGGGCGAAGCGAACGAATCACTGCGCTGGTGGGCTTTGGCGGTTTTTCTCGTCGCCGCCGCGAGTGATGGTGTTGATGGTTGGATTGCTCGGCGTTTCAATCAGAAATCCGATTTCGGTGCTTTCATCGATCCCATCGCCGACAAGGGCCTCATGCTCACCGGCGTGGTGATGGCGGGCGCTTTTGATTGGGGTGAGGCCGGGTGGCGTTTGCCGTTCTGGTATGTGGCATTGGTGTTTTTACGCGAAGCGGTAATTCTTGGCGGCATCTGCGTGCTTTGGTCAAAGCATCGGCATGTCGCGATGGCGCCGCACTGGACGAGCAAGCTTTGCACCGTGTTGCAAATGTTTGCGCTCGGTTGGGTGATGCTGCGAGTGCCATTGTTTGCCCCAGTGCTCGCCTGCATTCCCGCGGCACTGCTCACCATTTGGTCGGGCGTCGAGTACTTCCGCCAAGGCCAGCGGATCTTGCGGAGGGCGCTCTGAAGTGCTCAGCCGATGCCCTTTCGCAGGTCGCGCATGCTCCAGAGGAGAGGGCCTGCGGCAGAGGCGTCGCCGCGCATCTTGCGAGCGCCGGAGTTTCGCTTCGGGCCGAAGCGTGAGCGCGAATTGGCGAATGCTTCGTCGACAAAGATGCGACTGCCGATCACCGCGCCGTCGGTGAAGTAGCGAATGCGATGCTGCAGCATGCGGGCGAAAAGGATTTCGCCATCGCGTTGCTCTTTGGCCACTTGATCTTTGGCAATACCCTTGCGCGTTGTTTTGCGCACCAAAGAACCATCGCGACCAATGCTCTCGAAAGTTTTTTCCACCGCATGCGCCATCAGCATTTTGCGGTAAGCGCGTGAAACTTCGCCTGACCACAACGCGGCATCCGCAAGCATGCCCTTGTGCGCGCCCCACGCCCGAACGAGCCCTGCACGCGCGGTTTTTCCATTTCCTTTGGTGCCACCACCAATCGCTTCGCCATAGCTGCTCCAGCGGTATTCGGCAGGATCTTTCACAAGGCCTGCCCGCACCGGGTTGAGATCGATGTAGGCTGCCATGGTGCGGGCCGCGCTGCCGTCCTCGACTATGACGCTCTTAAAGCGATCCAACCACAAGCGGCCACTGCGCTCGTGGATGCGGTTGTGCCATTGGGTGTAACGCTGCAGCAGGCCTTTCATGAACTCGCCGAGGTCGTGCATGCGATAGGTGAAGCGCGCGTGGATCTGCGCGACGACGACGGATTCTTCGGCGAGGCCGTCTTTTACGAGCTTGCGCGCATCGGCAAGCTCCTTGGCCACGGTCGCGACGAAGGCTTCGTTGTAGAGGGCGGAAAGGCGCTGGAGGAGTTCGGTGTCGGAGAGGCCGGCATCTGACTCGCCGTTTTTCGGCATCGGCGGGACCTCGAGGAGGAGATGGAAGTGGTTGTCCATCAGGCAGTAGGAAGTAACTCGGCAGCCGGAGAATTTCTCGTAGATGCGCATTAGCGCGCGGAATTTCTCCTTTTCCCTAGCCCCAAGCACGAAGCGCCGGTCGACGATGCGTGAAATGCAGTGATAGAAGACCGGTTTGGACTCCGAATTCCGCCACTCTGCCAGCCAACGTGCCTGTCGCATGAAGGGAGAATAGCCAGCCAAGGCCAGAAGGCAAGAGGAATTTATATAAAAGGACTGTCCCTTTATATGATCCGCTGCGATTAGCTCTTTTTTTGGCTTTCTTTTCGAGGAGCGCGAAAGCCTTCCAGAAGGCTGCTATGCGATGCCGGCTTTTGCGCTGATGGCTCGCCAAACATGAGGTGAACGGATACTTGGTCGTTTCAAAGGCGCGATTGTTTCAGAGCATTGCGCAGGATCAATGCCGGGTGCATTGCGTTGCGGCCGGTGCCATCGTGAATCTGGTGGCGGCAGCTGGTGCCTGGGGCGGCGATCAACGCCTTGGGGTCGAGCATTTCGGCAACCGGAAAAAGCACGAGTGAGCCGATCTTCATCGAGACCTCGTAGTGCTCTTTTTCATATCCGAAGGATCCTGCCATGCCGCAGCAGCCAGATGGGATTTCGCGAACGGTGAAATTTTTCGGCAGGGACAGCATGCTCAGTGTCGGTTGCACCGATGAGAGCGCCTTCTGGTGACAGTGC
>JBKDYW010000010.1:0-2878 GCA_046308575.1 Verrucomicrobiota bacterium | reverse complement strand
AGCAGGAAAAACCCAATAACCTGAAGGGCATCTCAGTCGGACCGCCTTGTCTTGCGACGCGGGACGGATAATCCACATCCCCCGTTCGCGCAAGGGAAAAAATTACGCAAAGGTTAAAAAAGAGAAAGATTTGCACCAGCCGGCCTCTGCAATCCCGGTAGGGCGATGCGGCCCGCAGCGCCGATGTTTTGAAGAGAGATGCCGAACCGCGAATGAACGCGAATTTGTTGGGATTGTGGATGACAAATAGGCAGGGACCTTTGTCCCCAAAGGTCCGCGCGAATGATCAGCCGCTTCTTCGTAGGGGGGTGGCCCGCCGGCCGTGTCACGCATCTTGCGGGACACTTCATGAATGCCCGGTAGGGCGATGCGCACGAAATCAGTTTTTCAGAAAGGGGTTGATGACGCGGACGCTGTTGTAGCTTTGGCCGGGGTTGAGGTCTTCGGATAAGAGATCGGAACAGCCTGCGGAGGCGGCGGCGGCGAGGATGGCGGCGTCCCAGTAAGAGGTCTGGTAGCGTTTCTTGATGTCGAGGGCATCCTGCATGACCTGAACGGTGATTGGGATGATGCGGTGGCGGAGCCAGTATTGAATGAGTGCGGTGGCTTCCTCGTGGGTCAATGGGTCGGTGCGGGTGGGGCGGGTCGCTTGAACATAGAATTCCTGCAAGACCTGGACTGAAAACACGAGGCCCGAGCCACCGAGGATCGCCCTGGCTTTTTGATTTTTCTCCGCCTCGCTTTGATGGTTGGAGATGGCGTAGAGCAGGATGTTGGTATCGACGAAGAGCATCAGCGGCGGCTTTCGTAGAGGGCTTCGCGGGAAAGGTTGTCACGGCAGGTGAAGCCGGGGTGGCGCTGGGCGATTTCCGCGAGCAAGGATTCCAGCTCGTGGGCGGGTTTTTCGGACCCTGCTTCCGTGGCAGCGAGGGTCTGGAGGTATTGTTTCACCAAGGAAGAGACGGAGGCGTCCCGGCGTGCGGCGGCAATGCGGGCCTTGCGGTAAGTGTCCTCATCAAGGGCGAGAGTGATGTTTTTCATAAGGTTTATGTGTATCATGGTTTCACAGTATCGCAAGGTGATTGTCTTCATACTATTTCCCAGTCAAATTGAATGCTATTTTTCCAAATCGAAACGCTGAGGCGCGGAGTGCGCAGAGGACTTCGCGGAGGGAATTTGGGTGGGCATATTTACCGGGCCCATATCCCGTTCACAAACTCTGTACTCCCCTTTAAGGAAGCGGCGGCTTATTCGTAGTTCCACTCAATTACCCGAACAAAATGAATGGCATGATGTTGGAGGCAATAGGGTCATTGAAGCGTTTAGTGACCTAACTTCAGCGGTAAGACAAAGAGTTGTTAGTAGCGCTTATGGCAGCTTCATTTTTTGTATCTGAAAACAAGTGCCTGATACGTGTTATACTGAATCGGCACCGCAATCGCCGAGCCTGTAGTTGTGGAGTGCGATGAGAAAGTATTGCCGTAAATGGAGCCGCTCGAATTTGTGGCAGCTGATGCTGCAATGTAAGTGCCGCCAGAGCGGGCGTCCTTTGTTAAGAGAATAAAGCCGTCGCCACCCAGAGCGATCGTTTCTTTCTTAAGAACATTGAAGAGATATGTTTCTACGCCGATTGTCCCAGAAGTCATCGTCTCTACAACTTTGATAGGAACATAGGCCCGATTTGGCTCACCTTGCACCCATATTTCGATGCCTCCCTCTTTCTTCATTAGGCCTCCAGCTCCACGTAGTGGAGTTGGGCCAACCCACTCGTAGCGTTCAAGCGTGTGACACGCCACGAGTAAAAACGGAAGGCTTAAGGTGATGGCTCGAATGACTTTCATTGTTTTTTGTTCGTAGTAGTTATGCGCAGCAAACTGGGAGGCAACAGAAGCGAAATCGCATTCTGTAAACCAATACGGCTACCATAAACCTTCAGTTTGCCTAGGAATTTCTAACCTAGGATTTCGACCTTCGACTAGAAATCCACAGTTGGGACAGTTTAATTTGATTCATCATTAGATCTCATTCAATTTCCCAGTCAAAATAAATGGTGTCTTAGTAAAAAGCGGAGCACACGAAGGAAAGCGCGGAGTTTTTCTGATCGGCATGGATGCGCCGTAAGATCACTCCATCATTCCCCTCCGCGAAGTCCTCTGCGCGCTCCGCGCCTTGGCGTTTCGATTTTGTCCTACCATTTCACGGACAGTGAGCCTGGGCTTTCATGCAAAGAGAGAATCGGCGCTGCGAGGCCGCATCGCCCTACCGGTGAAAGATGCAAGACAACAAGAATCAAGAACCCAGAAAAACGGCGAAGGCTTGTAGCCGTTTTGGACAGGAGCTCGCTCAGCGAGTGACGTGGCCCGAAGGGTCGAACGCGCGGGCGGCGCGCGTGAGTCAAAAGACACGGTCGTGACGCCCACGCTCCCGTTGAAGAAGCGGCTTTTTTATTCTCTTCCCCAATAACCCATCACAAATAACTAATAACTCTTCACCTCAGCACTCCTCCGCCGCGCGGACGGCTTGGATGACGAGTTGCAGGGTCGTGCGGCCGCGGAAGTGGTTGCGGTCGATGGTGTAGGCGATGTCCCAGGGTGGGTCGGGCAAGGGGTGCTCGCCGCCGCCGAAAAAGACCGCGTCCTGTTCGTGATAACCCTGGCGCAGCATCAGGCGCAGGTGATGGTTTTTCATGTGCTGTGGCGAACGGCTTAGGCCCACGCGCCGTGAAATGAAAACCGGCTGCGGATTGCCGTTGCCGAAGGGTTGCAGCAGGTCGTAGTCGGCCATGAAGTCGAGCGACAACTGATCAAAGCCCAGCTCCATGTCATACATCAGCGTCGGCTGGCGTTGCTCCTCGCTGGTATGACGCAGCACATAGTCG
>JBKDYW010000009.1:0-2142 GCA_046308575.1 Verrucomicrobiota bacterium | reverse complement strand
CATCGACGCCATAGCGAAATTTTGCGCCGGGTTGCAATGCCCAGCCGCTGAGCATCGCGGTGCGTTTGGCTTTGAGACCGAGGAGTTTTTTTGAGCGCATCACATGCGGTGGGGCAATGATGACATGTCGTTCGGGCGCGGGCCAAGAGCGCCACTGCTTGCAGTAGACCGGGACGAGCTCACCATCGGCATCGGCAGATTCGTCCCAGATCGTGACGCCATTTTCTTTCAGGTAGCGGGTGTTGGTTTCGCCCCGCAGGAACCAGAGCAGCTCATGGATGATCGAGCGGAGATGAAGTTTTTTGGTGGAGATGCAGGGAAATCCTTCGCGCAGGTCGTAGCTGTCTTGGCGGCCGAATACCGAGCTCGTGCCGGTGCCGGTGCGGGTGACGGCGTTGAAGAGGGTTGATTTCCCGACATTGGGCAGTCCTACGATTCCGGCTTTGAGCATTGCGGGGGGAGGGTGAGGGAGAGGGGGGCGCGAGGACGAGAAAAATCCGCCGCAGCTTCGGCCGCGATGAGGGATTGCCATCGGAGAAATTGGCGTGTATGCATGGCAACGATAGCCCTCGAGAGCCGATGATCGCCTATCTTTTCAGTTGTGAGCATGCGACCTGCACGGTTCCGGAGGCATACCGCGAATATTTCCGCGGTAGTGAGGAAGTCCTAACATCAAACGAGGGCTGGGAGCCGGGGGCATTGAATTTGAGTCAGGCCTTCGCGATGAGATTTCGCACGCCTCTGGTGCATGGAGATGTGACTCGGCTGTTGATTGATTTGGAAAAAGATGGCGATGAAAGGTGGAGTCGCTTTTCCGAAAAAATTTCCGAGAGCATGAGGCTGAGGATGGCGGACAGGCATGAGAGGGTTTTCCGTCAGCAATTGCGTCAGCGTATCGCAGAGGATCTGCGCAGATATGAAAGTGTGGTGCATGTCATGGTGCACACGGATGCCGTCAATGCCGGCAGGGTGAGTCTGATCACACCGGAGAAGTCGGTCTTGGGTGAATCTTTGGCGGGCGAGTGGGGCTCGAAGTTGAGAGCGAGCGATGTTGATATCCGCTGCGTTCGCGGAGCCGATACCGGTGCCTTTGCCATGGCCTTGGCGCGCGAATACGATCCGGCGCGATACGCTCAAATTCGTTTGGAGGTTTCGCAAAATTTCTTTCTCGAGGGCAAACCCCTGCGTTGGGAGACGTTGAAAAAAATCCTGTTGGATTCGCTTGCGCAGGTGACCGAGCAAAAAGCTTAGAGCACTTTGCGAAAAGGTGTAGCCGGTGGAGCGAGAAGATTTTGGCCAGGGCAAGGCGTTGCGATGGAGTGGATAGACATCCACGACTGAGCGACAACGCAGCCATGGACAAAAGATTCCGCTCTTTTTGAAGACTCGGCGAAGCCGCAAATTTACGACACCAAACCCCAACCACCGGCTACAGATTTGAGCAAAATGCTCTAACGCCCGAGAAGACCCTTCGATTGTTCGAGGCTGAGTGAGCGTTGTTCGCGCCAGTCGATGATTTGCGGCTCTTGGAAAACGCGCCGGCGGATGTCGGTTTCGGCATCGGAGGTTTTTGAAATGTTTTGCGTACCCGCTTCCCTAGCCTCGTTGGTGGCGAAATTTTTGGTCTCGTAGGTGCCGGAAAGTTTTGCGGTCGTGTCGGCCTCGCGCGCGCTTTTGCCATCCAATGCGGATGGGGTCATGAAGCGGCTGCCATCGGTGTTGCCATCGTAGGTTTTGCGGCCGTAGTCCTTGTTTCCCCACCAGGATTTTTTCGCGTATTCGCCTGTTTTATAGGTGTTTTTTTGATATTCGCCTTGGAAATAGGGAGAGGCCCCTTGGCTCTCAAATGAGCTGCGTTTGTCTCCTTGGATTTTCCAATTCCCCTCGGAGTCCTGGCTGTAGCCGTTTTTTTCGTTGAGACGCTGACTGAAGGGTTTGTGCGTGGGTGCGGATTCGGCAGGCTTCGTGTCATTCGCGCACGATGCTAGCATGACCAGCATTGCAGAAAGCATGTGGTGTCGGGAAATCATTGCTTCCTGATGGTTTCCTCGAGTTTTGGATCCGGTTGGGCGCCGCGTTCGAGTGCCTGTTGGTAGTAATTTCTCGCATCCTCGAAGCGGCGGTCGCGAGAGCAGAGGAGAG
>JBKDYW010000008.1:0-4296 GCA_046308575.1 Verrucomicrobiota bacterium | reverse complement strand
AGATGATCGATTGGCTCGAAACGAACGGCAAAGGCAAGCGCCGCATCCAATTCAAACTTCGTGACTGGCTTTTTTCGCGTCAGCGCTACTGGGGCGAGCCGTTTCCGATCGTGTGGAAGGACGGGCATCATCATGCCATTGCCGATTCCGAGCTGCCGCTGCTTGCTCCGCCGCTCGATGATTACAAGCCAAGTGGCACTCCCGATCCTTTGCTCAACAAGGCAACCGAATGGGTCCAGCTGCCCGATGGTTCAATCCGCGAGACCAACACGATGCCGCAATGGGCGGGCTCGTGCTGGTATTACCTTCGCTACTGCGATCCTAGTAACAAAGACCGTTTCATTTCCAAAGAGGCCGAGCAGTATTGGTCCGGCAAGAGGGCTTCGACCGGCATGGTCGACCTCTATGTCGGCGGCACCGAGCACGCGGTCTTGCACCTGCTTTACGCGCGTTTCTGGCACAAGGTGCTCTTCGACCTCGGCCATGTCGGCACGCCCGAGCCATTCCAAAAACTCGTCAACCAAGGCCTCATCCTCGGCGAGGACGGGCAAAAAATGTCGAAGTCGCGCGGCAATGTCGTGAATCCCGATGATGTCGTGCGCGAGTACGGCGCCGATGCCTTGCGGCTTTACGAAATGTTCATGGGTCCGCTCGAGCAGGTGAAGCCATGGCAGATGAAGGGCGTCGAAGGCGTCTCGAGATTCCTTGCACGCGTGTGGCGCATCGCCTTCGAGGAAAGCGATGGCAGCCATCAGGTTTCCGCCAAGATCAAGGACACCGAATGCATGGACAAGGAGCTTCTTCGTGTGGTGCACGAGACGATCAAGAAAACTGGCGAGGACATCGAGAAGCTCAGCTTCAACACCGCGATTTCGCAGATGATGATTTGCACCAATGCCTTCACCCAGGCGGAGGTGGTGCCGCTCAAGGAGTTCATTCAGTTCCTCACGGTTTTGAATCCCTTCGCCCCGCACCTCACTGAGGAAATCCACGAGCGCATGGCGGCGATCACCGGTCGCCGTTCTTCTCTTCTCTCCGAGACCGCGTGGCCGACATACGACCCTGCCGCGCTGGTGCGCAACGAGATCGAGATTGTCGTGCAGGTGAATGGCAAACTTCGCGAGCGTCTCACGGTCGCCAAGGACGCCGACGAGGAAATGGTCAAGTCGCTCGCGCTGCAAAGCCCGAAGGTGCTCGAGCACACGGATGGCAAAACCATTCGCAAGATCATCTTTGTGCCCGGCAAGCTGCTTAACATCGTTGCGGCCTGAGCACACACGCGATCGCGTGACGCGAGGCTGCTTGTGCGGCATTGGCGGTGAATTAGATTGATGATTGGAGATCCCTCCAATCCATCATGAAAATTCATGCCAACACGCAGAAGGAGTTCGGCGCATGCCCGGATGATGCAGCAAGCTGCGAGAAACAAACCGGCGACTTGTTTCCGCAGGGCAAGTTGTTCGCGCTGAATTTCCCCGTGCTGACACTTGCCGACATGTCGACGACGATGAAGGCGCTCAATGCGGGGCTCTCGATGGAAGGTGTCACCATGTACCTGTTCTGGTTGGCCACGGTCGCCATGGGTGCCGGTGCTTTGTTCTTTTGGCTGCAGCGCAAGACCGTGCCGAGGCAGTACCAGACGACACTGACGGTTGCCGGCATCATTTGCGCGGTGGCGGCATTTCATTACTGGCGGATGAGCAGCATTTATCTGGAAGGCGTGGCTTCGCTGTTTGATGCCAATGGGAATCGCATCGCCGGCGCCACGATCCGGCAATTTCCAACTGCCTATCGCTACATCGACTGGCTCATCACCGTGCCTTTGTTGCTGATGGAATTTCCGCTTTTGCTCAACCTCGGCCGAAAAGGTGCCAGGTTATTCCGAGGGCTCGTTTTCTGGGCTTTGGTCATGCTTGTCACCGCATGGGTCGCGGAGGAAAGCAAAGTCGGCAGCGGTCAGTGGTGGCTTTGGTATGCGGTGAGCTGCATCGCATGGCTCTACATTGTGTACATGCTTTACAGCAAAGTTTCCGAAGCGATGACCAGCGCGCCAGCGAGTATCCAGCGAAGCCTGGAAACGATGCGGCTTTATGTCCTGTTGGGTTGGGTGATCTATCCGGTGGGTTTCCTGATGGCTCTCGGCGGGGCGGATGGCGAAAGCTGGCGCGAGGTTTGCTACAACATCGCGGATGTGATCAACAAAGTGTTCTTCGGCCTCGCATGCTATCAGGGTGTTAAAGCTTTGAGCGAGCCGGACCATTGAATTCCGCGCGAGCGCTGTGGTCCGGTCCGCGGGCCCTGCCTTGGGCGATGCTGATGATCGGATGTGCGATCGGCATCATCGCACCCGAGATCACAAAGCGCTTCGCCGCGTGGCCATTCGTGTTGGCCTTGCTGATTTTTGGCATGCCTCACGGCGCGGCCGATTGGGTAGTGCAGGCACGGCTCACAGGTGAAAAAATTTTCACGAGGCAGCTTGTGGGTTTTGCGGATTACCTTGGGCTGATGCTTGCCTGCACTTTGTTTCTCGTGTGGCAGCCGGGCGTCTTTGCTTTGTTTTTCCTTGGGCTTACCATCTTCCACTTCGGCATGGCCGATGCGACGGCGCTGCGAATCGATGCGGATGGTTCTTTTGCGCGTTGGTCATTCGTACTGGGTCGTGGCTTGTTGCTATTGGCCACGGTGTTTGCGATGAGCCCAGAAGCGGCATGGGCACCATTTGCGCTAATCGCTGAGGCATTTGCATGGAAGCAAACCATGTGGATGCCAGACTTGATGCATTTGCAAAAATTATCATGGCTCGGCGTCATCGCAGGCGCGGCATTTGCGATCGCCGGTGCGATCGCGAGATGGCGATGTGGCAGGACGCGCAAGGCGTGCCTTGATCTGATCGAGCATGCCTTGGTTGCTATGCTTGCGGTCTTTGCGGATCCCTTATTTGCGGTGGGCATGTTTTTCCTCGGCGTGCATGCGTACCGTCACACGCGGCGATTGGCCTGCACCCGCGTGGTGATCGAGCCACCGCTCGCGCCCGCAGGTTTCTTGCGCCGATTGGCTCGCGTGCACGGGATCAGCCTGCCGCTCATGGTGCCCACCGTCCTTTGCCTCATCCCGATTTGTTTGCTGCTAGGCCCATTCAATGCTCACACGCTGGCTGTGGCTGGCATCGTTTTTTACATGATCACCACGCTGCCGCATCATCTGCTGGGCCTGCGGCTGCCCAGGCCGGACCTCGCGCCGATCATTTGATGGGCCGCGTCATGGCGGGGCGGAAAACGGGTTGCGGAGGTTTGGGGGAAGGAGTAAAGTGAAAGTTGGATAAACCCAAAACCGTCATGAACGATCGTACCGCAAACCATCTCGATGTCCAAATCGCCAATGCCGGCGAACAACTTGAAAAACTCAGCACCGAACTCCACGACATCGGCGAGCCCGCCTCGCGCGCGCTCGACCGCCGACTCAACGCTTTAAAAATCGAATACAAGGCGCTGCAGCGAAACTACAGCGAGTTCCAGCATCGCGATCACGACGGCGCGCTTGCTCTGCAGAAAATCCACATCCTGCTCGACCACATCGAACGCGAGGAATCATCCCTCGGCCATGAGGCAAATTTTCTCCATCAGTCGAATCCCTCGACCATGACCCTCGCCGTTCGCGCGGGCTCTCACCTCGTCGACCTCTACCGCCAAGGCAAGCAGCACTTGCTCGGCGACCGTCATCCGCTCGGTGCATCCGCCTTCGTCAACCAAAGCGCGGATGAGATCAAAGCGAAGGACAAGCACTCGGGCTGATTCGCATCATTCGTCAGCACCCTTGGCCGCGGTTTTTTTGGTCGCAGCTTTCTTCGCCGGGCGCGGCGGGAAATCGAAACCGATTTTCCCTTCCTTTGCATCGAAGGTGAGGAACGCGTCGAACTTGCGTTTCGTCTTGTTCGAAACAAAGCCCTTGATGAGGTCGGTCTTGCCGGCGCTCACCAGCTTGATCGCCTGCTCGCTCGTAATTTCGTGCTGGAGGATCGACTTGCCGATGCGGATGCCGTTGGGCTCTTTTTTCGTGACGATTTCTGGGATGTGGTAGGCCTTGTCGGTTTGGTAAAGTTTCACGCGGCGTCCATCGGCCAGCTCGACTTCGCCGATGACCTGATCTTCGGTGAGTTCCGCGGCGGCGTCCTTGTCGTCGTTGTCGAAGACGAAGTTGATCTTGAACTTCGCATCGAGTTCGAGTCCGGCATCGAAGGGTTTGTTGAACTTCGATTTGAATCCGGTGAGTGGACCGACAAATTTTTTGGTGAAAAGC
>JBKDYW010000007.1:0-4652 GCA_046308575.1 Verrucomicrobiota bacterium | reverse complement strand
CTCCCAACCCGCATCGCGCAGATGCGCCTGCAGCGGACCGCGATAGCCACCAACAAAGCTCCCTCCCTTGGTGATCGAATCGCCGATACACAGAATGCGCACGGGAGCTTGGCTGGGTGTAGTGCTTACCGAAATCGATGGCTGGGACATGGGGCGAATGTGATGATTGTTGGTGGAATTCCAATTTTATTTCAGCTCGCTTTTCCCGATGAGGCTGATGTTGTCGATGCGCATATTGCCAGGGGCCTGGGGATTGTCGACGCCACCAAAGAGGTAAATCTGGAATGTGACCGGAGCGGAAAGATTTTTCAGCGAAGCGTGCGGGCTGAGGTCGACACTGCAGGGATCGAAATCCTGACTCGCGTTGCCGCTGCGATTGCTCAGCGGGCCACCACCGATGCGCTCGGTGCGGCCACCCGATTCGGCGAAGATGGCATAATGTTTTGCCGCGTTTTCGTTGGTTCGTTGGATTTGGAATTCCAATCGCTCGAGTGCCAAAGATTTTCCGGCAGATGGCGAAACCTTGAATCCAAACCATGCGGCTTTGCTAAGCGCCTGTTCTTCGGTCTCGTGAAGCAGTGCCGCGGCGTTGAGAAAGAGCGACTGCGGAGGGGCTCCGTTGCCGCTGATCCCGAGATGCGCGTCGGCGATGCCGGGGCCGGTCAGCAACTTGGAGGATCGGCCCGAGATGAGCCTCACCAAGGGGCGTAGTTCCTTGGGGTTTGCGGCAGCATCGGCGGTGAAGTCGAATTGAATCAAAGTTCCGGGCTTGATCACTGTCGCGTTGCCGGGCGTGCTGCCTGGCAGGGTTTCTTTGTCGCCCAAGGCGAAAAGGTAGGTCTTGTAGGCTTCGAGATCGAGCAAGTGATCCTTGGCATAAGCCTGCGAAGGCAGCGCGCCATTCACCTCCGAGAGTGCTGCCGGCGCTTTGAGCGAAATGAGGACATTGCCACTCAACTGCGGATGAACCATGAGGAATTTTTCATTGGCAGCCACGACATATTGGATCGGAGCAACGCGCCATGCGTTTGCACGCTGGGCCAACGCGGCAATCGTGCTGCGACGCAAGGAGTGGGTGCCCGCGAAGATCGAGGTCCAAGCATCATGCTTGCGCTCGGCAAAGCCGCAAAGATTGCTTTCCGGATAGTTGGCAAGTCGGCGGGCCTTGGGATCCTGCACGACCAAGCCCAATTGTGTATCGAGCTTCAACCCCTCGGTCTCGCCACGCAAAATACCTTGGTCAATTTCATCCCTGCCTTCGACCGCAAGTCGTATGCCCCTGCCGCCAGCCTTCACACGCACCGCAAGATGATTGACGCCCTTCTTGAGCTTGAGCGGGAAAACAAAGTTGTCCGAGGAAATGTTGGGAAACTCATTTCCGAATCCGGCGGTATCGAGCAACTTCTCGCCATTGAGATACCAGGTCATACGCCAATCGGCTCCCGCGCCAATGAGAACCTCGCATTCTTCGGCGGATTCAATGCGGGTGAAAGCCCACACCACTTCTTCCTCTACGATCGAGCCAAGAGGCGCGAAATCCAGAGTCCCCCACTTGCGTTGGATCGGAGTGGCAACCTTTGCGATGCCACCAATTTCCATTTGTGCAGGGATATCCGCCGGTGCAGGCGTCTCCGTTGAGTTGGCAGAAAACGGCCCGAAAGCGGTCCACTCCACAGGCAACGCGAAGCCGGGCGCAGTTTGATTCGGAAGCAGTGCTTCGTTTGAAACGGATGCGCCCGAAGGCTTGGCCACGGCTGCAGGTGCCACATCCATGCCGATGATTTGGCTCAGGCGAGTGGCGTCCTTTTTCTGAAGATTGAAGCCAGTGCCTTGCAGGAAGCAGAGCACATTGTTGTTCGATTTGAGCTTCTCGATGGCAGCGGCAGTGGCATCGTCGATCTCGAGAAGATTGTTGAAAATGTAAAGCTTCGCAGCAGGCACTTTGCCGGCTTTGAAATCCTCCAAGTAATAATAACCATAAGGCACGCCGGAGAGATCGAGCTCCGATCTCTGACCGCTCGACCAAACCATATGCAGGTCACCAAGCGCGCCTTTCAGATAGTCGGTGGCACGTTCGTCGTAGATCACGGCCACTTCAGCCCCGGTGGGAGCACCTGCCGCTGTGCGCGCCTGTGCGAGCGAGTTGCGCAAGACCGACATCTCGTGTTGGATGAGAGGATCCTGATGAGTTTCAGGACCTTCGAGAGGGTTTAAAAGAACGCTGTGCCCACCAAGCACGATGCGACCCGTCTCTCGTAGCCAGACGCTTCTGAGATCCTCTGGCGTTGCAGTACGCCCTCCCGACAGAGAACTCATCGAATAGCCGGGACCCATATGTCGGGTTTCGTAGTTTTTGTTTTTCCAAGTCCGATAATCCAAGTCGAAAACAATCGGCTTGTTGTTGAGCCGGAAGGAATCCACGACGGCAAGAGCACCGCCAACACTGGCGGGAGCAACTCGCTGTTTGTAGCGAACCGGTGCATTCACGAAATCCAGCTCCTTCGAGTTCATCAAGCGAACATTGGCTGCCATGTTTGCACGCGCGCCATTGTCACCCGAACTCGTTCCAATCAGAAGCGGCCGGGAGGCAGATTCACGGATCATGCGCGCGATGTCCTCGGCCAAGGTAACGCGTCCGTCGGCGATGAACTCCTTCCAGTTGCGCTGTTGCTCTTCAGTTTCCGGATCGTGAAAGCGCGGTGTGCCGATCAAGGAATCGGCGAACGGTGGCGCAGCCTGATCAAACGATGCGACCTTCTGGTTCCACGCGGCAGAGAGCGCCTCGGTCGTGCCATATTTTTTCTTCAGCCACGCATGCCATGCCGCCACAGCCGGTTTGCTGTAATCACTCCACGCGCGGGCATCCTTGGCTTTGGCAGCATTCGGCCCTTCCCACAGATAAAACTGCGCGTCCTGCGCGCCGCCGATCAGGTAGCCGTCCACTTGATCTCCGCCGGGCGGACTTTCCACGGTCTTGACGAACTCCTTGATCGCCGGGCGCATGTCATCCCGCAGCTTTTGCGAGTAGAATGACCAAGCAAGCACCTCGCGCTTGGCTGGGTCGGGGTCATTGCCCACTCGTTGAAAATGGAAGCCCACCACAAAAGGTTCACCACGATCATTGCGCAAAACCTCGTCGGGATTCTCGGTGATCCATTCGGGATAGGTGTCGACCTGCAACCATAAAATGATCCGGCTCGTCGGATGCTGTTGCTTGGCTAGATTGAGGATCTCGCGGACCGATTCGTGGTCATAGGAATCTTTGCCATTCCAGAAGGTGTGAATGGGATAAGGCTGGCCGGCGATTTTTTGCGGGAGAAAGCGACGCATCCTACCGTGCCAGCCGAAATTCACCCCCAGCACGACCGTATCAATTCCCGCTTGCTTGAGGACGGTGAGATCGAGTTCCTTCTTTGGATCGTTGAGCCAGAGTCCGCCCCAGTCGCAGCCAACCACATTGGGAAGCATCGGTGACTGTGACGGCGCAGTGACTTTCGCCTCTGCGGCGGGCTCGGATTTTTTTTCGGTGACGCTCTGCCGCGAGCACCCCATGACAAGGCAGGCGAAAAGCGCGACACAAGCGTGAAGCATGCGGGGATTTTTGATCATATGGAGTGAAATGAAAAATTTCGCATCAGAGCCCCTTCGGTTGATTCACCGGATTAAGTGGCGGGCGGCCTTGCAGGACCTCGGCGACATTGCGAGCGCAGGTAAGGCGTGCTTGTTTGCGGCTCTCGACCGTGCCACCACCGACATGCGGGGTGAAGACGACATTTTTTTGTGCAAGGAGTCCGGGATGGATGTGTGGCTCATTCTCGGCGACATCCATGCCGGCACCGCCGAGGTGGCCGCTGGCCAACGCGGCAGCGAGAGCGTTTTCATCGATCACTGGACCGCGTGCCATGTTGAGCACGATCGCTCCACGCTTCATGAGCGCGATGCTTTGCGCATTGAGAAGGTGTCGCGTTGCGGGCACCAAAGGGCAATTCAGGCTCACCACATCGGATTCGGCGAGCAAGGCATCGAGGCTACGATAGCGCGGATCATGTTGCCCACTGGTGTTGTGGAAAATCACGCGCATGCCGAAAGCCTCGGCGCGCTTGGCAACCGCTTGGCCGATTTGGCCAAAGCCAACGATGCCGATGGTTTTACCGCCAAGCAGCATACCATCCCATGGACCGGGTTGGAATCCATCCTTCGCCCATTGGCCGGAGCGCACATAGGCGTCGGCTTCGGGCACGCGGCGGGCGACTGCGAGCAGCAACGCGATGGTGTGATCGGCGGCTGGCTCGCTAAACGGATCAGGGCAATTGCTGGCCCAGACTCCAGCCTCATCGAGTGCGGCAATGTCGAGATTGTTGTAGCCGATGGCGACATTCGCGACGACGCGAAGCTTCGGCGCCGCAGCGAGAAGCTCGCGATCCACCGCGAGTTCGTGCTGGTTGATGATGCCGACAAGTTCCGGCGCGAGAGCCAACACTTCTTCGCGCGAGCACATCGGACCACCGGAGGGGCCTTTGATGATTTCCGCCAACCCGAGTAAAGGCTCGAGATGGTCGTCGGGGACATGGTTTGTGATGAGGATTTTTGGTTTCATGGAATGCTTTTCAATCAGGAACGGTCTTGAAGTTGGGAAACGACGGAAGTCATGC
>JBKDYW010000006.1:0-3008 GCA_046308575.1 Verrucomicrobiota bacterium | reverse complement strand
TTGCATGAGGCGGGTGCCAACATCCGCGCGATTTTTGTCGATCATGGCTTGATGCGCAAAGATGAGGGTGAGGAAGTTCGCAACAATTTCCACCGGATGGGCGTGCCGATCGAAACGGTTGATTGTTCCGAGCGTTTCATGGCGGCGCTTGATGGCGTTGATGATCCGGAGAAGAAGCGTGTGATCATTGGCAACCTGTTCATTGATGTGTTCTGGGATGCGGTCGGTGATGCCGAAATGCTCGCTCAAGGAACGCTTTATCCGGATGTCATTGAGAGTGCATCGAACGCTCGATCGAAGGCATCGAAGATCAAGACCCACCACAACCGCGTCGACCGCATTCTTGAATTGCAGGCACAAGGCAAGGTGCTTGAGCCGCTTGCGGAGCTCTTCAAGGATGAGGTTCGCGCGCTCGGTGCTTCCTTGGGAATTCCGCACGACATTTTGCATCGTCATCCATTTCCCGGTCCGGGTCTTGCAGTGCGCTGCCCGGGCGTGATCACCGAGGACCGTCTGCGAATCATCCGCGAGTGCGATGCCATCTTCATCGGCAAGCTCAAGGAGCACGGTTGGTACGACCGAGTGTGGCAGGCCTATGCCGGTTTGATCCCGGTGAAAACCGTGGGAGTCAAAGGCGACGAGCGTAGCTACGAGTGGGCGATCTCACTGCGTGCGGTGGTATCTGAGGATGCCATGACCGCCGACTGGGTTGAGCTGCCTCCGCAATTGCTGCGTGAGACCAGCCACCGCATCCTCAACGAAGTGAAGGGCATCAACCGCGTGCTTTACGACATCTCGACCAAGCCGCCGGCGAGCATCGAGTGGGAGTGATCGTGAGCAGACGGATCAGACGCTGTTTCATCCATCATTTCTCCGTGCGCATGTATTTCGCCCGCAGGATTTCGATCACCATAGGGAGTAGTGAGAAGGCGATGATGCCGAGGACGACGAGTTCGAAGTTTTTCTTCACGATCGGGATGTTGCCGAAGAACCATCCGGCAGGGAGGATGGTGACGACCCAGAGGATGGCGCCGATGACATTGAAGAACATGAAGCGTTTGTAATCCATGTTGCCGGTGCCCGCGACGAAGGGCGCGAAGGTGCGGACGATCGGAACAAAGCGGGCGATGATAATGGTTTTGCCGCCGTAGCGTTGGTAGAATTCGTTAGTTTTCTCGATGTGCGACGGTTTTACGATGCGCGGAAAAGTGCGTAGCATCCAGCTGCCGAATTTATTGCCGATCCAGTAGTTTGCCGTGTCGCCGAAGATGGCGGCGACGAGGATGATGATACCCGCGAGCCAGATGTTGAGGCCGGACATGGGGTCGGCCGCTACGGCGCCGACGGCGAAGAGCAGCGAGTCGCCGGGCAGGAAGGGTGTGACGACGAGGCCGGTTTCGCAGAAGATGATGAGGAAAAGCAGGCCATAGACCAGTGGGCCGTATGCGCTCGTGAAGGTAGTGAGGTGCTCCTGAATGTGGAGGATGAAGTCGATGGCTTCTTTCATATGTTTAGCTGGTTTCAGGCCGCGGATCTCTGTTGAGAAGTTCGTGCATGGCAGCAGCCGCCTGTTTGTTTTCGTACAGCACCGAATACACCGCGTCGAGGATAGGTGTGCGGACGCCGGCCTTGCGGGCGGCATCGTGAATCGAGAGCGTGTTGGGCACGCCTTCGGCGACCATGCCGAGGGATTGCACCGCTTGTTCGAGTGACTGGCCCTTGCCGAGGGCCAGGCCGACGCGGTGGTTGCGCGAATGCTCGGAGAAGCAGGTGACGATCAGGTCACCGACGCCGGAGAGACCGGAAAATGTTTCTGGGTTGCCACCGAGGGCGGTGCCGAGTCGGGTCATCTCGGCGAGCGCGCGAGTGACTAGGGCGGCGACCGCGTTGTCGCCGAGGCCGAGGCCGTGGGCCATGCCGGCGGCGATCGCGTAAACATTTTTTACCGCGCCACCGATTTCCGCGCCGGCGAGGTCATTGCTGGTGTAGGAGCGGAAGTGCGGAAAGGTGAAAAGTTGTTGAAGTTCGGCGGCGAGTTGCGGGTCTTCCGAAGCAATCACTGCGCAGGTGACGAGGTCATTGGCGATTTCCTCCGCGTGGTTGGGGCCGGTGAGGACAGCGATCGGATTATGGGGGAAAATTTCGCGAAGAATTTCGCTCATTCTCTCGCCGGTGTTGCGTTCGATGCCTTTCGCGCAGGTTAGAAGCGGCACATCGTTGGGAATTCCGGTGGCTTTGAGTTTTTCCGCCTCACTACGAATTGCGAGTGTCGGCACAGCAAAGATCACCAGTGGGTGGCCGATCGCTTCGTGGTGATCGGTGGTGGCGCGGATGTGCGAGGCCAGCGGGATGTCGGAAAGGTACTTTGGATTGCGGTGATCGCGGTTGATGCCCTCGGCGCATGATGCCTCGTTGGAAACGAGGATGATCGGGCTCAGCTTCGGCGTGAGGAGTTTTGCAAGGGCGGTGCCGAGCGAACCTGCGCCGAGGATGGTAGCCGAAGTGATGGGGGTCATGGCCATGAATGCGTGAAGTGGATCGCTAATCTTGGTTTTTTGCTATCCAGATTTTTTTCCGAAGCGGTGTTCGGTGCCATCCTTGAGGCGGCGGAAATTCCCGCGGTGTTTCCATACGGCGAGAATCGCGATGACGATGGTGAAGGCGAGCAATGGTTTGTTCCATGTGCCGTCCTGGATGCGGCCGTGGAACCATGATCCCCAGAGCGTGAGAAAAGGCAACGACACTGCGGCGCCAACGCTGGCGATCGAGACATAGCGCGTGGTGATGAACAGCAGGCCCCAAATCGCGAGGAGGATGATCACCGCGAATGGCATCAGCGCGAGCAGGACGCCTCCGGAGGTGGCGATGCCCTTGCCGCCCTTGAAGTTCACCCATGGCGAATAGTTGTGACCGAGCACCGCGCAGAGAGCGGTGATGACATGGATGAATTGGGCCTTCATGGCCGATGCGGCGGGTAGTTCCATGATCCATGATTCTGGCAATCCAAG
>JBKDYW010000005.1:0-7932 GCA_046308575.1 Verrucomicrobiota bacterium | reverse complement strand
GGCATCGACTCACCGGTCAGCGAGGATTCATTGACATGCGTGGAGCCCTCGCTCAGCACGCCATCCACCGAAATCTGCTCACCAGGTTTCACCACCACAATTTCATCCACCTCGACCTGCTCAACCGGCACCCGCACTACGGCCCCGTTGCGTTTGACCATCGCCTCGGTCGGACGCAGCGTGAGCAAGGCCTCAATCGCCCGCCGCGTGCGATCCATTGCATGACGCTGCAGGACATTGGAAAAGCTGAACAAAAATAATAGCAAGGCCCCCTCGAAGGGCGCCCCAATCAAAGCCGCACCCAAGGCCGCGAGCACCATCAACACATCGACATCAAGCACCCACTCGCGCAGCGATGCGATCGCCGACCTCACCCCTTGCTGACCCGCAAACACATAGGCACCGACATACAATCCATGTGACAAAGGCTCGCTCACCCACCGACCGACCACCCACGCGGCGATCAAAAACACAAAACCCAATGCGCAGGAAATTTCTTCGTTCAAATCGCCACTTCGAACCTTTTCCCACAGCGAACGCTTTTCCATCAAACTTGCCTGCAATGGCTGGATGTCGGCACCCGCATGTTTGATGTCAGCGATGATCGCTTCCTCGGACTTGATCTGCGTGTCAAAAGTCACCGACAACACCTTACCAATGAAAGTCGCCGTCGCCCGCCTCACCCCGGGAATGTCAGTGACTCGCTTCTCAAGCTTCTGCGCAACCGCCTCGCTCGCATCGCTCTCGATGCGAAAGGTGCTCCTGCGAATCGCCGAAGCAAGTTGTTCGCGGTGTTCGTCGACCATCTGCCGCACATCGCCTTCACTCAGCAACTCGGGATCATAATCAATGTTCACGCCCTTGCCCGAGGCGTCCTTTTCAACCCTTAGAATCCCGCTGTGATCGGTCAGTTCGTGGTCAGGCATATCGCCAGAACCGGAAATTTTTGGGACATCTTGCATGATCAAATGATGACGGTGTTTCCGTTCAGGGAAACACTATCATCATCTCAGAATCTTTGACAGACGCCAGCCGCAAGTTGATGGAAGGCGGCCGAAACCGCATTCGCGGAAGGCTCCATCAGAGCAACCGGTGCTCCCGAATCGGCCCGCTCACGGGTCACCACATCGATCGGAATCCGCCCGAACAATGGCACATTCATGGCCTCTGCCTCACGCACGCCACCACCTTCACCAAAAAGATAGTATCGCTTGCCGGCATCGCACTCAAACCACGCCATGTTCTCGACCAAACCAAGAATCGGCACATTCACCTTCGCAAACATCGACACAGCCTTGCGCGCATCGATCAAGGCAACCTCCTGCGGCGTGGTCACAATCAACGCACCGTCCACTGTCACGGTCTGAACAATCGTCAATTGGATGTCACCCGTACCCGGCGGCATGTCGAGCACGAGATAATCCAAATCATCCCACGCGACCTGACGCAAAAATTGCTGTGTGTAACGCGTCGCCATCGGACCCCTTACAATCACCGGCGAACGGTCATCGAGCAGAAAACCCATCGACATGAGCTGAATGCCATGCGCTTCGAGCGGGATGATCTCATCGCGCTCATTGGCCATCGGCCGATCATTGACCCCAAACATCTGCGCCACCGAGGGGCCATATAGATCGCAATCGCAAAGCCCAACACGCGCACCGGTCGCCGCCAAAGCCACCGCGAGATTTGCCGCCACGGTTGATTTCCCCACACCACCTTTGCCCGATGCCACCGCGATCACGCGCTTCACCCCGGGGATCGACGACTTGCCCACACCCGAGCCACCGGCCGCGGCGGGCGCATCCTTGACATCGATATCCACCTTCACGCTGCCGACTCCTGGCACCGCGTCCAACGCGGCATGGCAGTCCTTGAAAATTTGCTCCGGCACCTTGGGATCGCGGGTGGAAACCTCGATCTTCACCAGTGTCACGCCATCCTCCACACGCACATCCTTGACCAACCCAAATGACACGATATCGCGGGAAAATCCGGGATATCTCACCTGCCGCAAAATTTCTCGAATGGAGTCGGGATTCATAAACGCCGGCAGTTTCGCCCGCTTCCGCCCTTGTGCAAGCACTACTCGCAATGAGACCAGCCACGACAGCGCGGAAATTGAAAATCATACGCCAATCACGCGAGCGGGCGGTTGACTCGACTGCACGGATCGTCCGATACTCCCGCGCACTTCAATTTCTCACATCCATGGAAAATGTCATCATCATCGGCACCGGTTGCGCCGGCTATACCGCAGCGATCTACACCGCCCGCGCCAACCTCAGCCCCCTGCTCCTTTCCGGCACCCAACCGGGCGGACAACTGACGACCACCACCGAAGTGGAAAATTTTCCCGGTCATCCCGAAGGCATCATGGGCCCGGAGTTGATGATGAAAATGCAGACCCAAGCGGAGAAATTCGGTGCCCGCATCGCCTATGCCAGCGTTGAATCGGTCGAGCGCCGCAGCGATGGCTCCTTCTTGCTGAAGGCCGGCGCGGAATCCTTCGAAGCCAAAACCCTCATCGTCGCCACCGGCGCCGCACCGCGCCACCTTGGCCTGCCCGGCGAACAGAAACTCATCGGCCACGGCCTCACCTCATGCGCCACCTGCGACGGCGCATTCTATCGCGATGTGCCGGTCTGCGTGATTGGCGGCGGCGACAGCGCCTGCGAGGAAGCCGACTTCCTCACGCGCTTTGCCAGCAGGGTTTTCCTTATCCACCGCCGCGACGAACTCCGTGCCTCAAAAATCATGGCCGATCGCGTTCTCGCCAACCCGAAAATCGAGCCGGTCTGGAACTCAACGGTCACCGAATACCTCACCGACGAAAAAGGTGAAATGCGCGCGGTGACCCTCCAAAACCTCGTCAGCGGAGAAAAATCGGAACTCCCCGTCGCCTGTGTGTTTGTTGCTATCGGCCATGTACCCAACAGCGCGTTTCTCGGCGACCTCGTCGACAAGGACGAAAACGGTTATATCATCCAAACTCCTGGCCGGACCTCCACCAAGACCTCGGGCCTCTTCGCCGCTGGCGATGTCGCCGACCACTACTACCGCCAAGCCATCACCGCCGCCGGCCAAGGCTGCGCCGCCGCACTCGAAGCAGAACGCTACCTCAGCGGGCATTGAGGAAGGGAAGAGTTATTTGTGATTAGTGATTGGATATTGGGGGGGAAATCGAAGAATCGGCTTCCTCTTTATCCCCAATATCAAATCTCCAATGTCTCTTCACCCTCTCCGCTTACGCACGCCTTCGGCCAGAACCTCGAACGTCTCGACGGTCTCGTCCCAGCCAAGGCAGGCATCGGTAATCGACTGACCCCGCTTCAGCGCGGACAAATCCTTGGTGAGTTTCTGAGCTCCCTCAACGAGGTTCGACTCAATCATCAGTGAAGTAATTTCGCGGCAACCTTCGGCCACTTGATTCGCAATGCTGCGAGCGACCATCGGCTGATTGCGGAAGTCCTTGAGCGAATTGCCGTGCGAGCAGTCGATCATGATCGATTCGTTCATGCCCTGCTCACGAAGCATCGTCACCGCCTCATCGATGGACGGCTTTTCATAGTTCGGGCCGGTCTTACCGCCGCGCAGAATCAGATGGCAGGAGTTGTTGCCGGTTGTCGAAACGATCGCCGAAACCCCCTGCTTAGTCACCGAGAGAAAATGATGCGGACGCGATGCTGATTGGATCGCATCAATGGCGATTTGCACCGAGCCACCCGTGCCGTTCTTGAAACCCACCGGCATCGAGAGCCCGGAAGCCAATTCGCGATGAATCTGCGACTCGGTCGTGCGGGCACCAATCGCGCCCCACGCAATGAGGTCGGCGATGTACTGCGGAGAAATCGTATCGAGAAACTCGGTCCCCGCCGGCACACCCATGTTGGCAAGATCTAGCAGCAAACCACGAGCGACGCGCAGGCCTTGGTTGATGTCAAACGAGTCATCGAGTCCCGGATCATTGATCAAGCCCTTCCAACCAACCGTCGTGCGAGGCTTCTCGAAATAGACGCGCATCATCACGAACAAGTCCTTTTCAAAGCGCTTGGCCTCCTTGCGCAGCTTTTCGCCATACTCGAGCGCTGCCTCGGGGTCATGAATCGAACAAGGCCCGACAATAGCCAGCAGACGATCGTCCTCACGCTGAATGATGGCATCGGCCTGAGCCCTCGCGCCTGCCACCAACTCGGAGGCCTTCTCGCCAAGCGGCAAATAATAGGCCAACACCGCTGGCGAAATGAGCGGGTTCAGGCCAGTGATCCGGAGGTCGTCAGTACGATGATGCGTCACGCCCCAATCGTTGACCCCTGCCCGCGTTTTAAGCAAGAGTCAAGTTCCCTTCGGCGACCGTTCAGGCGGTCCCGCCCGGGGAAAATGCCTCGGGCGCAAGCTCCTTGATGAGCCCGCGCAAGCCCGCATGACGCCCGCTCAGATCCGGATCCGCCTCAAGCACCTCGGCCGCGAGTTTGCCCGCCTCCCTCACCAAGGACGGATCGGCGAGAAACCCCACAAATTTCAGCTCCGCAAGACCACTTTGAGAAGTCCCCAGCACATCGCCAGGCCCGCGCAAACGCAGGTCGGCCTCGGCAATTTCAAATCCGTCGCCGGTGCCTTCCAACACCTTGAGCTTTTCCATGCCCTCAGGATTTTTCCCATCGCTCAACAAGATGCAATAACCCTTGTTGCCACCACGACCGATCCTTCCCCGCAATTGATGCAACTGCGCCATCCCAAAACGATCGGCATGATGCACCACCATCAGCGAGGCGTTCGGGACATCGACGCCGACCTCGATCACCGATGTCGCCACCAAAACCCCGATACGCCCATCGCGAAAATCTTGCATCACCCGCTCTTTTTCATCCGGCTTCAACTTGCCATGGATCAAACCAACTCCGTGGCCCGATAAGCGCTTCTTCCACTTGGCATGCGCCTCCACCGCCGACTCGACCTTGAGCCCCTCGCTTTCCTCCACCAGAGGATACACCAGATATGCCTGACGCCCCTCAGCGAGCTTACCTTTCACAAATGCGGTGACATCCGACTGCTTGGCGGAAACGCGAACCGCCGTCACCACCTCTCCGCGCCCGGGCGGTTTTTCATCCAAAACAGAAACATCAAGATCGCCATACAAGGTCATTGTCAGCGTGCGCGGAATCGGCGTTGCAGTCATCACCAACACATCCGGCGTTGTACCCCTGCCGATCAATGCCGCGCGTTGACCCACCCCGAACTTGTGCTGCTCGTCGATCACCACCAATCCGAGATCCTCAAAATTTCCGCCGCCATGGATCAAGGCATGCGTGCCAATGACCATCTGCGGATGCGAATCATCATCCCCATGGGTTCGCTCATCGCGCGATGCGGTGCGCAAGGCGATGCGAATCCCCAAAGGCTCAAGCCACTTGCGAAATGTCAAAAAGTGCTGCTCCGCAAGGATCTGCGTGGGCGTCATCAGCGCGGCCTGCGAGCCGGAGTCGACCGCCATCAGCATCGCCGCCATCGCGACAAAAGTTTTTCCCGAGCCCACATCGCCTTGCATCAAGCGCGCCATCGGACGCGGGTCTCGCATGTCCTCGATGATCTCACGAATCGACCTCTTCTGCGCCCCCGTCAGATCAAAGGGCAGGCTCGCGTAAAATTTCTTCAGCAAGGTTGTTTTGCGGCCATGAGTGCGACCCTCGAGACGGCGATGATTCTTACGCCGCCAAAGCACATTGAGCTGCACGGCAAAAAATTCCTCGAGCGCAAACCTGCGACTTGCCGCTTTTGCCATTTCAAATGATTCGGGAAAATGCACCGCACGCAGATCATCTGCCCGCGCAATCCCGCGACCGACATCAATGCCGGCATCCAGGCTCGCAGGATCGACTAAGCCAAGCAATTCGTGCATGAGCTCACGCAAGCGTCGCTGCGCGATGCCGGAAATGTTCCGATACACCGGCACGATCCGGTCGAGATGAATGGAATCACCCTCAAGATCATCTTCACGCAAAATTTCGAACTCAGGATGATCGATGAAAAATCGCCCGTCGATTTCCTTCAATTTTCCATGCGCAACCACCTGCTGACCCGCCGCAAGAACCTTGTTCATGAACGGCATGTTGTACCAACGGCAGGTGACCCGCGCGGAACCAAAGAGGCCGCCATTCGCATCGACCAAAACCGCTTCGAAAAGCCCTTTGCCCTGACCAAAGCGCCGCTGCGTGGTATCGACGACCTCCCCCCGAAAACAAATCGGCCCAAGACTGGCAGAGTTCACCGGAAATCCCAACTGCCGACGGTCCTCATGTCGCTTGGGGAAATGGCCGAGCAAATCCGCGACGGTCGCATATCCGGCCGACCGCAAGACCTCAAGCTCACGGCTCACCAAGAGGCCGACGCGGGCCAAATCATCTGGGGCGGATATCACGGCATCAATGACAGGAATGCTTTCTATCAAGCCTCCCCGATCGCCGCAAGCTTCCTCAGGTAACTGAAACTGTAGATCCCAGAAGAATGGCCATCCGCCCAAAACAGCTGCAGCGCGTAACCACCCACTTGCTCGAAACGCGACAACTCGAACGCGTGCGGCCCGTGCTCAACCAAAGGCCTCACCACTCGTCCCAAGGCATCCGGCTCACCCTGGCACGCCGCACAGGGGCAGGCGCGCCGCAGCATGGCTAAAGGCAAATACGCTTCGAATGAATCACCAAAGACACAGGCAAACTCGTCCCCGATGATAGCCACATGTTGCAAAGTTTCAGTCATGATTTTTTAGCTCTCAACCAAGCTCGCCTTCCACCCTTCGGCTTCGATGACCAAAGATCAAGGACCCAACCCGCACATGGGTAGCACCCTCTTCAATCGCCACTTCGTAATCACCGCTCATTCCCATGCTCAACTGGGGAAATTGACGACCCGAAATCGTCTGGAGCTCATCACGCAACTCGCGCAACGAAACAAACCAGCGCCGCGCCGACTCCGCATCAGGCCCGGCTGGCGGAATGCACATCAGCCCGCGGATCCGCAGATGCTCCAACGCACACAGTTTTCCAATCTCCTCGCGCAGCACCGCCAGCTCAAATCCACCCTTGCTCGCCTCACCGCCGACATTGACCTGCAGAAAAACCTCCGCAGCTCGACCCAACTCGCCCGCAATTCCATTCACATACTCCGCCAGTCGCAGCGAATCGATGGCGTGAATGACGCCAAATTTCTGCAAAATTTTCCGCACTTTGTTGCGCTGGACACCCCCAATAAAATGCCAAGTCAAAGAAGCAGGCAACGCGTCGATCTTCGGCTCGGCCTCCTGCAAGCGGCTCTCGCCAAAAACCAGCTGACCCGCTTTCACCGCCTCGGCGATGTCACTCACCGGAAAGGTTTTCGACACGGCCACCAACTCGACATCAGTGGGCTCGCGGCCGGCACGGCGGCAGGCGGCTTCCATTCGCCGCCTTACCTCCGCCAAATTCGTCGCAATGCCCTCCATCAATGCAGGTAAAAATGCGATGTCACTCGGTCAAGCCCGCCACACGCGCGCTTTCCGACAGCTCAATCAAATCGCGCATTACCGCAATCGACTCACGCTTGATCGGATCGAGTCCTGTCGGCCACTTCGGCGAATCATCGAGATCCTCCGTTTCGTCCTTGGCCCGGCGCATGAACGAAGCGCTCTCATCAGAAGGATCGTAGGACATGAGCTTTTTCCCTTCCTTAATGTCATCGAGGGTGAGTTTGAAGAACTTGAAGCGCTGCTTGTCCTCTTGCGCAACCTTCGCGAAGCGTTCGCGGCGCTCGGCATTGCGTTCCTTCTGGCGCGCGTCCGAGTCGGCGAGCTCCTTTTCACGCTCGGCCTTGTTGAGTGAGAGCGTGTTCGCATTGATGCGCTCGGTGGTTCTTCGCACATCATCACGCACATACTCAAAGTCCCTACAGGCATCGATG
>JBKDYW010000004.1:0-15431 GCA_046308575.1 Verrucomicrobiota bacterium | reverse complement strand
CGAAGGATTTTTTCGAAAAAAGCCATGAATCAGCGGGGTTTGTGGACCGGCGGTCTAACGAATCCACCTCGATGCGTCAATACCTTGCAATACCCCGACTCCACCCGTATGAGGGGCGTGCATGGTTCGATTTTCGATTTTTGGCATTCCAGTGGAGGTTCAGCCCTTTTTCTGGGTCACCCTGGTTCTGATCGGTGGCGCTTTGGGGGCCGACTCGGCCTCGGCGATTCTGCAAACCCTGCTCTTTGTTTTGGCGGGCTTCGTTTCGATCCTTGTCCATGAGTTGGGTCACGCGCTCACAGCGCGGAAATTTGGTGCCCACAGCTCAATCGTGCTCCAAGCCTTCGGCGGCCTTGCCCAACACAGCGGCGTGCACCTGAGCCGCCCTCAAGCATTCGTCGTCACCGCCGCAGGGCCCTTGTTGCAAATCGGCCTCGGCCTTGTGGTGTGGTTCACCCTCCCCCATCTCACCGACCTCAAACCGCACGCCAGTTATTTTTTCTTCACCCTCATGAGCATCAGCTTCATCTGGGCACTGCTCAACATGCTGCCCATCCTGCCACTCGATGGCGGCCAAATGCTGCATGCGATCCTCGGACCCAAACGGGTGAAGATCACGCTCTGGACCAGCATCATCTGCGCAATCGTGATCGGTGGCGGCTATTTCATGAAAACCGGCAGCTTCATCCTGCCAATCTTCATGGGCTTCTTAGCCTGGCAGGCATTCCTAGCGCTCAAGCAAGAGCGTTGAGAAAGGGATAAGTTTCAAGAGTTCATTTTCAAAAAGTTGAAGAAGCCGCGACTCTTATGCGCGGACCTTTGGGACAAAGGTCCCTGCCTATGAAGAAGTAGCTTTTTCATTTTCTTCTCTTGAAACTGAAAACTTGAACCTTGAAACTCCTCTCTTCACCCCAACAGCAGCCTCAGTCCCGCAAGCAACGCAAAGCCGGTGATCATCCATTCGAAGGCTGCTTGCGGCACATGGCGGATCAACCAACGGCCGCCAAACACACCGATCAAGACGCCGGGCATCAGCCGCAGGTTTTCCATGAGGCTATCGACATTGATCAATGCGAGACGGGCATTGAGCGGAACCTTGATGAGGTTGATGAGCAGAAAAAACCGCGCGCCGATGCCGATGAGCTCCATCTTTGGAATGTTTCTTGCCGCAAGGTAGAGCTGGATCACCGGGCCAGCGGCGTTGGCGAGCATCGTGGCAAGACCACCGGTAATTCCGACGCTGGCGCCGAACCATTTTGATTCAAGCGCGCGATCAAAAAACTGACCCTTGAAGCGTCTTGTCAGTTGCACCACCACCATCGCCAACACGCAGCCACCGATGACGCGTCGCGCCATGTCATCGGGGATCCAGCCAAGCACCCACCAACCCAGCGCAAGACCAACGAGCGCCGGCGCAAGCAAGCGCCACACCGGCCGCCATGAGCCATGCTTGGCAAAGGCCGGATACGCGAGCAAATCGGCTGCTATCAACAAAGGCAATGCCAAGCCCACCGACTCACGCGGGCCATACAGCTCGGCCAGCAAGGCCACCGACACGAGCGAAATGCCGCTGAATCCGGCCTTCGACAAGCCAATGCAAAAAGCTGCCAACAGCCCGAGCAGGTAGAAGCACGACATCGCCCGCCCACCATCTGGCAATCGCCTGCGGCCGCAAGCACAATCAAGACCCATCCCCTGCCCGCTTTTTGCCTTCCCACGCCAAAGGATGCGCGGTCCAATCATGGCACATGCCCACCCTCCTCCGGCTCATCCGCCACACTTTTCGCTTTCCTCTGCTCAGTTCGCTATCGCTCACGATGGCCATCCTTTGCACCTCACTCGTGCTGGTGCTGCCGGGCGTGACGATGCGCTTCATCGATGTGATCCTCGCCAAAAACCGTCCCGACCTCATTGTTTCCACCGCTGCCACCGGCATCGCCGCGATCTTTGCCCGCCAGTTGCTTTTTTCACTCCGCACGCTCGTCAACAACGCGCTCGAACTGAAGCTCACCCATCTGGTACGCGTCGAACTCTACGACAAACTCCAACGCCTGCCTGTGAAATGGTTCGATTCAAACTCGTCGGGCGAAATCATGTCGCGCGTCGCCGATGATGTGCCAACGATGGACCGCGTGATGATCGAAGGGGTCGATCAGGCCATCGCCTCTGTGCTACAATTTCTGATCGTCATTGGTTTCATGCTACACCACTCGTGGCAGCTCACGCTGGTGACGCTCGCACCGCTTCCCATCATCGGCCTCATCACCAGTTGGTGGGCCCGCCGATCGGAACCGATGTGGCGCGCATCGTCAGAAGCCTCATCCGCGCTCCACGCGATCCTCCACGACAACCTTGCAGGCATCCGCCTCATCAAGTCCTACACGGTCGAGCCGAAAGCCTTGGAAAATTTCGACAAAGCCTCGCGCCGGATCGGCGAAAAACACATGGATGTGATGCGCGGCCAAGCAGTCGTGTGGCCGAGCGTTTCGTTCATCGCCGAATCCGGCATCATCCTCATGGTCGGCTTCGGCACCTGGTGGGCCCTCGCGGGAAAAATATCCGCGGGCACGGTCATTTCATTCCTTGTCGCATGGGGTTTCCTCTTCGATCCCATTTCACGCATCAACACGCTTTCGCAAACATTCACCCGCGGGGTGGTCGCGGCCAAACGCATCTTCGGCATCATCGACACACCCGACGAAAGCCACCTCACGGAAGGCCTGCGCCCGGAATCGATTCGCGGCCATGTGCGCTTCGAACATGTCGCCTTTCACTACGCGGAAAACGCACCGGCAATCGAAGGACTCACGCTCGAAGCCCTGCCCGGCGAAACCATCGCCCTCGTCGGTGCCACCGGCGCGGGGAAATCCACCGTGCTCAACCTCCTCACCCGTTTCTACGAACCCAGCAACGGCCGCATCCTCATCGACGGCATACCGCTGCAGGAAATTTCCAAGGAATGGCTGCGCGATCAACTCGGCTATGTGACACAAGAAAGTTTCCTCTTCAACACCAGCGTGCGCGAAAACCTCCTGCTCGCGAAACACGATGCCAGCGACGATGAACTCTGGTCCGCCCTTGAAGCGGCCAACGCCGCGAGCTTCGTGCGATCTAATCCGCTCGGACTCGACGCCATCGCCGGCGAACGCGGCGGAAGATTTTCCGGCGGCGAAAAACAACGGCTCTCCATCGCCCGCGCGCTTCTCAAAAACCCGCCCATCCTGCTGCTCGACGAAGCGACCTCGGCCCTCGACAACCGCACCGAACGCCTCGTCCAAGACGCGCTCGAAAACCTCAGAGCCGACCGCACTTGCTTCGTCATCGCCCACCGCCTCTCCACCGTGCGTCAGGCCGACCGCATCTGCGTCCTCGAAAAAGGCCGCGTCCTCGAACTCGGCACCCACGAGGAACTCATCAAGCGCAACGGCGCCTACGCCCGACTCTGCGAAGCTGGCCTTGCGGCGCAGGGGTAAGAGAAAGAAGTTTCAAGTGGTCAGTGTTCAGTTGGCAGATTTTGAAGAAGCAGCTTCTTCGTTCTTTTCCACTTCGATGTTCGATGTTGGGCGTTCGATGTTCGATGTTCGAATCCCACCCATCAAACCAACTGCTCGCGTGCCACAGCGGCGGCGAAGTCGCGGTTGAGTCGGGCGATGTGTTCGACGCTGATTTCCTTCGGGCAAGCAGCTTCGCACTCGTATTGGTTGGTGCAGTTGCCGAAGCCTTCGGAGTCCATTTGGCGCACCATCGCGAGCACGCGCTTGTCGCGCTCGGGCTGACCCTGCGGAAGATGGCCGAGGTGTGAAACCTTGGCGCCGACAAACAGCATCGCCGAGGCATTTTTGCACGACGCCACGCAGGCACCGCAGCCAATGCAGGCAGCAGCATCGAAGGCAGCGTCGGCATCGGGCTTGGGAATCAATGTCGCATTCGCGTCGACTGCCGAACCGGTGCGCACATCGACATAACCACCAGAGGCGATGATGCGATCAAAGGCACTGCGGTCGACCATCAGGTCGCGAACGACCGGAAACGGATTGGCGCGAAACGGCTCGATCCAGATCGTGTCGCCATCGGAAAATTTCCGCATGTGCAGCTGGCAGGTGGTCACGCCGCGCTCCTTGCCGTGCGGGATGCCATTGATCGTGAGCGAGCACGAACCACAGATACCTTCGCGGCAATCGTGATCAAAGTGGATCGGTTCCTGATTTTTTTTGATCAGGCCCTCGTTGACGATGTCGAGCATCTCAAGAAACGAGGCCTCGGCGGGGATGCCCGGCGCATCGTATGTCTCAATCCTGCCTTGGGCCTCGGGCCCGGACTGCCGCCAAACTTTGAGTGTCAGGTTCATGGGAAAAATTACTGGTAACGCGTCGGTTCACAGCTAGGCGAAATGCCTGCCGGACCACGCCGAAAATCTAACGATCCCTTGCCCGGGGGCTAGGACAAAATTTCCATTTCCGGCGTAATTTTGTCCGGCCTGACGCTCTCCCCACTTGCACCGCATTTTTCAAACCATTTGCCATGCGGGGATTCCTTACCGAATTCCATGACGCCTTCGCGTTTGCACCCCCAAAGCATTCAATCTGAATGACTCGAAGCAAAAAATCGCCCGGTCGCCAGCTTCCCTCACGCTTGCCACTTGACGCGGACGCCCTGTGATTGTTGCTTCCGCCATGTTCCGCGAGGTCCTGAAGTCCAAATTGCATCGAGCCATGATCACGGGTTCCGATGTCGAATACGAAGGCAGCATCGAGATCCCGACCGATCTGATGAAAGCTGCTGACCTTTGGGCTGGCGAAAAAGTCCTGGTCGCCTCCATCACCACTGGGGCGAGGCTCGAGACCTATGTGTTGGAAGGAAAGCCCGGCACTGGCCACATCATGATCAATGGCGGTGCCGCCCACCTCATCAAAGAGGGAGAGCGAGTGGCTATCATGGCCTTTGCACTCTCCGAAAGTCCGGTCACGCCGACCAACCTGCTTTTGGATGAGAAAAACAACATCGTCCGCGTAAGCCGGTAAGTCGGAAACTTGCCGAAAATGGCGAGTGTGCAGCACCTTCACCGTGGCGGCAATGGAGCGCAGCGACATGGCGGAAGAAAAAACACCCAATGATTTCCGCAATTTTTAACCGCCATGCCCTCTTCCTCATGTCCTCTTGTTCCACAAGAATCGGCGCCGCACCGGATCGAGACAGAAGGCAGAGGATGAAAATGCGGCAGTTTCATGCGCATCGCAAAACATGAAGCGGGACGCTCCATGGACGGCCTGGGACAGGATGTCCCAGCTACGATGAAGAAGCGGATTCTTCTTCATCTTCCACTTCGATGTTCGATGTTCACCTCTCCTCTCTCACTCAACCGTCACGCTCTTGGCAAGGTTGCGCGGTTGGTCGATCTCGCAGCCGCGAAGTCGGGCGACATGGTAGGAGAAAAGCTGCAGCGCCACGACTGCGGGAATCGTCGCGACCAACGGGTGACAACGCGGGATGGCGATGAAGTCATCCATGCACTCGGCGGCTTCATCATCACCTTCGGTGACGATGCCAAGGATCCTTGCCCCGCGCGCGCGGCATTCCTCGATGTTCCCGAGCACCTTGTCCTTGCCGGGAATGTCGCAAGCGAGCGCCACCACCGGCGTGCCATCGACGAGCAATGCGATCGGGCCATGCTTCAATTCCGCCGCATGATAACCTTCGGCGTGGATGTAAGAAATTTCCTTGAGCTTCAAAGCCCCTTCCAAAGCCACCGGATACATCGGCCCGCGACCAATGAAAAACGCATGTTCTTCGTTGGCGTAGGATTCGGCGATCTTTGCAATGTGCGCATCCTGCGCGACGACCTTTTGTACCAGCGCCGGAATCATTTCGATCTCGCGCGCCAATCGAATGCCCTCGTCGCGAGAATATCGCCGGCCACGGCCGATCTTGAGCGCCATCATCAGCAACACCGCCACTTGGCAGGTGAAGGCCTTGGTCGAGGCCACCGAAATTTCCGGCCCTGCGTGCAGATAAACTCCCCTGCCCGTTTCACGCGCAATGGTCGATCCCACGACATTGCACAAGCTCATCACAAAGGCCCCCTTCTGGTTTGCCTCGCGCACCGCTGCGAGCGTGTCGGCAGTCTCGCCCGATTGCGAAATTGCGACCACCAGATCGCGACTGCCAACGATCGGATTTCGATAGCGAAACTCCGCAGCCTGCTGGACCTCGGCATTGATGTCGGCCAAGTCCTCAAACGCATATTCGCCCACCAAACCCGCATGCAGCGATGTGCCGCAGCCGACGATCACCACGCGGTTGAGGTCGGCCAAATCGCGCGCCGAAGTCCCCATGCCTGCGAGCACCGAAGTACCGAGGTTGAGGTCAAGCCGCCCGCGGATCGCATTGCCCAAGGAGTCCGGTTGCTCGTGGATCTCCTTCACCATGAAATGCTCATAACCACCTTTCTCCGCCGCCGAGGCATCCATGCCCAGCTCGGCAATCTCGCGCGTGACAGGCACATTGTTGAGATCGCGGATATCGACGGAGTCGGCCGTGACAATCGCGATGTCGTTGTCGTCGAGATATATCACCCGCTGCGTGTGGGCGACGATCGCCGAAGCGTCGGACGCAATGATCGTTTCGCCATCGCCGACGCCGATCACGATCGGGCTACCGCGTCGCGCGGTGATGATGCGACCCGGCTCGCGCGCCGAGAGCACGGCGATACCAAAAGTTCCTTCGACCTGATGCAAGGCATCGCAAACCGCTTGGAAAAGATCGCCCTTGTCGCAATCGCCGATCAAATGCGAGAGCACTTCGGTGTCGGTTTCCGAGAGGAAATGATGACCCTTGCCCTCAAGCCTCGCACGCAGCGAGCGGTAGTTTTCAATGATGCCATTGTGCACCAATGCGATGTCGCCGCTCTGGTCGAGGTGCGGGTGTGCATTGACCTCGGTCGGCGGCCCATGGGTTGCCCAACGCGTGTGCGCGATGCCGGTGCTGGCGCGCACAAACCTTTCCGCAGGCCAGTCGGCGCGCGCGCGATCCTTCAATGCCGCCACCTTGCCCGGAGCCTTCGCCACCGCGATGCGATCGCCATCCATCACTGCGAGACCGGCCGAGTCGTAGCCGCGATACTCAAGCCGACGCAGGCCATTGATGAGCACCTTGGGCGCCTCCGCTTTGCCAATGTATCCGACGATTCCGCACATGATTTTTGAGGGCTGATGATTTGGTTCGAAACTTCAAGCGACCGGATGCACATCGCGTTGCACGATGGAACCCGGTAATGTGGTGGTACCCGGCCACATTTTGCGACCGGGATAAATTGAGGTGTTGATGCCGGTATGCACGCCGTCGCCGACGATCGCGCCAAATTTCCTGCGCCCCGTGTCGACAAGTTCGCCGGCAACCGTCGAGCGGTGATTCGATCCATCGTGCCGCAGGTTCGAAGTCGTGGTGCCGGCACCGAAGTTGACGCCTTCGCCAAGCACCGAATCGCCGACATACGACAAATGCCCGATGCTACTGCGATCGAGCATGATGGTGTTCTTGATCTCAACCGACTGACCGATATGGCAGCCATCGCCGATGCTGGTGTTGCCGCGAATGTAACAATTCGGACCAATCTTGCAGTTGCGACCGATCACCACATTTCCCTCGATGAAAACACCCGGCAAAATCCGCGTGCCTTCGCCGATATGGATCAAGCCCTCGACCACTGCCAAGGGATGCACTTCGCCATCGATGATGCTTTCACCGAGCGAGCCGACCCATGCTTCGTTGGCTCGCAAAAAATCCCATGGATAGCGGATGAGAAACGATTCGCGCGCGGCAATCGCATCGCCCGCGCCATCAAGCCTCCACGCAATCTTCTCACCCGTTGCGTCGAGCAGGCTGCCGCATTCGCCTGCGGCAAGCAACGCCACTTCGTCAACCGCCAGCCATGCGTGCGAATGAACGCCAAGTGCCGCGGAACCCAATAAGCGTTGCTGGTGCGCGGACAAGGCAATGTTGCCAATGGGGAAATCACCAATCGCCCGACCAAGGGTCAGCGGATGACAGTCGCTTGCTTTGAATTCCATGTGAAAAAAACTCTATCCGATTTCCTCGCGAATGACCGACGAGAATTTTTCGACCCATGCTCGGCACTCGCCGGCATCCTTGTGTTCGACCAACACGCGGATCTTGTTCTCGGTGCCCGAGTAACGGATCAGGTGCCGCCCGTGATCGCCAAACTCGCTAGTGGCGCGATCCATGAGCTCGTTGAGTTTTCCAAGCGTGCCGATCGGCGGCTTCGATGCCACCGGCATGTTGACGAGTTGCGAGGGATACTCGTGCATCACCGCAGCCAACTGCGCGAGCGTCGCATTGCGATCGCGCATCATGCGCAGCACCTGCAAGGCACTCAGGATGCCGTCACCGGTCGTGGCATAATCGCCGAAAATCAAATGACCCGAATTTTCCCCGCCAAACGAATGCCTGCCCTTGCGCATGCACTCGATGACATTGCGGTCGCCCACCGCCGTCGCTTCGACGCGGATGCCTTGGCGCTTCATGGTTTCCTTGAGTCCAAGATTGCTCATGACCGTCGCTACCAAAGTGTCATTGCGCAGTTTCCCCTGCTCCTTGAGACTGATCGCGCAAAGGGCGAGAATCCGATCGCCGCTCACGACTTGTCCATCCGCGTCGGTGAAGATCACGCGGTCGGCATCGCCATCGAATGAGACGCCAAGGTCCGCGCCAAATTTCCGCACGAGCTCGCCGGCATTTTCCGGATGCAAAGCACCGCAGCCGTGATTGATGTTGAGTCCGTCGGGCTGAATGCCGGTGGTGTAAACCTCGGCACCAAGCTCCTTGAAAATCAGCGGCGCGATGAAATACGCAGCACCATGACCACAATCGACAACAATCTTGAGCCCATGCAGCGAGATGTTATCGGCGGCATTTTTGGCAAACTCGATGTAGCGGCCGCGCGCGTCATCAATCCGATGCGCCTTGCCAATCTGCCGCGGCGGCAAGGGCGCGGCCTCGGCGACATCACCCAAAATGTGACGCTCGATCATCGCCTCAAGGTCATCGGAAAGTTTGTAGCCATCGGGTCCGAAAATTTTCAGCCCGTTGTCCTCATACGGATTGTGCGAGGCCGTAATCATGATCCCGGCCGCAGCGCCCATCGACTTGGTCAAATGCGCCACCGCCGGCGTCGGCAATGGCCCGACCATGAAGACATCCATGCCCATCGACACCAAGCCACTGGTCAGCGCCGTCTCCAACATGTAGCCGGAAATCCGCGTGTCCTTGCCGACCAAAACCCGGTTGCGGCTCGCCCCCGGCGATCGCAGGACATTGGCCACCGCCTTGCCCGTTCTCAATGCTACTTCCGCCGTGATCGGAAATTCGTTCACCCGCCCGCGGATGCCGTCTGTGCCAAACAATTTCATAGGTTCTTATCGAGTATATTTCAGATGGAAAAATGCGGTTTACCATTGTTCAAAAAAATTTGAACAAATCAAGACAAAAGCCAACAATCACGAGAAAATTGGCACTTTTACCCCATCAAGCAGTCTCCCCTAGGGAAACCAAATGAGCGCCACTGCGGCACGGGGAACAAACAAAAAGTACGCCACCGATATGGACCCGCCCCGCGCCGCCGGCAAGCGATAATTTTCCGCGATCAGGCAAGAACCGCCCGCTGGATGCGCCCGGAGGGCTTGCTCAGGAAACGCCGCGCCAAAGTTTCAAACTCCTCCGACAGGTCGGTGAGGTGGATCTCAAGGGTCCCTTCGCTCTCCTGCCCATTGAGCATGTCGAGGCGCAGCAATTCCTGCTTGAGGTGCTCGGCACAGGTCGTGGCGCTATCAACCAAGCGGATGCCATCGGGCAACAAGCGTCGCAAGACCGGAACCAGCAAGGGGTAATGCGTGCAGGCAAGCATCAGAGTATCGATGTCTTTCTCAATGAGCGGCTCAAGGTAGGTTTTGAGAATGAGCTCTGCCGCAGGATGATCGATCCAATCCTCTTCGACGATCGGCACCAGCAAGGGCGCAGGCTGCGCGTGAATGATCAATCCCGTGCGCTTCAATGCCAAGGCATGCTGATACGCATGCGAACGAACGGTTCCACGCGTGGCAATAATCCCTACCCGCCCGGCGGCCGGATCGCTCAGCGCCGATTCGACGCCGGCCTCGATCACGCCAATCACGGGCAGATCAAAATTTTCCCTCAGCATCGGCAGGGCATGCGCGGTGGCGGTGTTGCAGGCGACGACGATGGCCTTGACCCCGCGCTCGACCAAAAACTTTGCATCCTCCTGCGCAAAACGCCGGATCGATTCCGGGCTTTTCGAGCCGTAGGGCAAACGCGCGGTATCGCCGAGGTACAGGATGTTCTCGCGAGGCAGCAAATCCTGCACCGCACGCACCACGGTGAGACCTCCCACTCCCGAATCAAAAAATCCCAATGGCGCCGAGTTCACGCGCCGGATCTTGCCCATTCCACGCCCTCCGACAAGACGGAAGCGCGGAGAGATTCATGGGTATGCAGCAATTTTCGAGAACCCGACAAATGGCGAACAGGATTTGATCAGTTCTGCATCATGGTTGTCCGCAGCAAGCATTAGCGGCGCGGGGTGCACCCTTCCCCCAGCCATCCATCGCTTGATGTTGGCCAATGGAATCTCGAACTCCCACGGATGATCCGCAAGATACGCCGCGATCCTTCGCCAGTGAACCAAGCGGTCTTCCCTCATGAAATGATAGTCTTCAGTGGACATGGATCGAAGGCAACACACTCAATCTGCGTGCCCGGTGAGAATTGTCAATCTCACGCCCGCCATTGGGGTTCGACAATCCGGCCGACTTGAGGCCTATTCCCCGCATGCCGACCGTCCAAATCAAAAACATCACCTATCACCCATCGATCTGGCCAAAAATGATCGGCGAGGCCTCGCGTGACGCGAAGCCGGGTGACCTCGTGCAAGTGCTCGACAAGGACGGCGGCGCATTTGGCTGGGGCCTCTGGAATCCGAAGTCGCGCATGCCCCTGCGCATCGTGAGCCACTCGAGCGAGGAAATAGACGAATCGTTTTTCGACGATGCGATCCGCCGCGCCGCATCGATGCGCCGCGATATGCTTACGCTCGACGAAACGACCGAGGCCTATCGCGCGATCCATGGCGACGCCGATTTCATGCCCGGCATCGTCGCCGACAAATTCGCCGATGTGCTCTCGGTGGAAATCACCAACCTTGCCGCATGGCAACGCCTTCCACGATGGATACCGATCCTTCACGAATGCCTCGACACCCAACGCGTGGTCATCGGCATCGACGCGGAACTCGCACGCATCGAAGGCATCCCCCGCAGCGGCGGCGCGAGCTCCGACAATGTCCGCTCAGTAAAAATTCGCGAACACGGCATCCGCTACGAAATCGACTTCAGCACCGGCCACAAAACCGGCTTCTTCTGCGATCAACGCGACAACCGCAAACTCTTCGCCTCACACGCCAAGGACCGCTCGGTGCTCGACCTCTGCTGCTACACCGGCGGCTTCTCGATCTCTGCCGCACTCGCCGGCGCCAGCGAGGTGACCGCAGTCGACCTCGACGAAACCGCAATCGAAATGGCCAAACGCAACGCCAACCTCAACTCGGCACGCGTGAAGTTCACTCACGCTGATGCCTTCACCTGGATCCGCACGATGATCGAAAACGGCCGCACTTGGGACCTCGTCATCGCCGATCCGCCAAAATTCATCCACGGCCGCGAAGACGAAACCGGCATCGCGAAATATGCCGACCTCAACAAGCTCGCTCTCCAACTCGTCAAACCCGGCGGCATCTTCGTCACCTGCTCATGCTCTGGCCAGCTTGGCGCCGACGACTTCGAACGCACCGTCATCGCCGCAGCCCACCGCACCAACCGCCGCCTCCAGATCATCCAACGCTCCGGCGCCGGCGCCGATCACCCAACGCTCTCGAACTACCCGGAATCCCGCTACCTCAAGGTGATCTGGTCGCGCGTGCTTTGATTGAAATTTTCCTGCCAAAAGAGTGTTTTTCACGCTCATTACACACATATACTTGGCACATATACTTGACTTTGAAGAGTTCCCTGCCAACTTTCCCTCATGGCCCAACTCACGATCTATCTCGATGCGGACACGCAGAAAAAAGTCGAGGCCGCCGCCCGCCGCGATTCGGTATCGCTCTCCCGCTGGGCGCGCGACCACCTTGCCCGCGCCGCCGATCAGGACGATGCGTCGGCATGGAACCACCTCTCAGCATTCACCGGCACGGTCGACAAATCGTTTGCCATTCCCAAGCGCGAACGCGGCCACCGCGCCATTCCGAATCTCGAAGACTGAGTTCGATGTACTGCCTCGACACCAACATCTGGTCCTACATTTTGCGTCAGCCAAACAAGGCACTGATCCGCAATCTCAGTTCCAAAAAAACAGCCGACCTCTGCCTTGCGGAGCTCACACGCGCGGAGTTGCTCTATGGCGCCTTGAGAAGCAGCCAAGCCACTCACCTGCGCCAACGCATCAACGATCTCCTCTCACCCTACCCCCACCTGCCCTTCGGTGGTGAGGCTGCCGAGCATTATGCCGACATCCGCATGCGCCTGGAAAAAGTTGGCAAACCGATAAGCCCCAATGATCTCATCATCGCCGCCACCGCAAGAGCCGCCGGCGCTACATTGGTGACCGCCAACCTCCGCGAATTCTCCCGCGTACCCGGCCTGAAATGCCGCGACTGGACAGCGGATTGATACCGCCAGCCCAGCTCAATCACCGATCCGTATCTCACTCGGATTCCAGCTCGGCTCGGGCATGGCCATTTTCAGCTTCTTCATCGTGTCGAGCACGATCCTTGCGACGCAAAGGTTGCGATACCACTTGCGGTCGGCCGGCACCACATGCCACGGCGCGTGATCGGTCGATGTTTCGGAAATGACATCCTCGTACGCCTTCATGAAGTGATCCCACAACGCGCGATCCGCAAGGTCATCAGGATTGAACTTCCAATGCTTGTCGGGGTTTTCCAAACGCGACTCGAGCCTGCGTTTTTGTTCCTCCTTCGAGATGTGCAGAAAAACCTTCACGATCGTCGTGCCCTCTTCCGCAAGCATGCGCTCGAACTCGACAATGTGCCGCGTGCGACGCTTCCAAACCTCGTCGGGAAAAATCTTTTTCACGCGCACCGCGATCACATCTTCGTAGTGACTGCGGTTGAAGATCACCAACTCCCCGCGCCGCGGCACCTTCGAGTGAATGCGCCACAGGAAATCATGCGCGAGTTCCTCTTCGGTCGGTTTCTTGAACGATCTCACATGAATGCCCTGCGGATCGATGTGCGAAAAAACATGCTTGATGCAGCCATCCTTGCCGCCGGTGTCCATCGCTTGCATGACCACCAAAATCCGATGCTTGTTCTGCGCGTAGAGCAGCTTTTGTTGCTCCTGCAACTGTTTCTGCAATTCGCGAAACTGCGGCTCGTAGTCATCCTTGCCATTGCCGGCAAAGAGCAACTTATCATCGGTCTGGATCTTGCCGAGATGAACCTTGCCCCCGGGCTTGATCCGGTAGTGTTCCAATGCTCCGGTGACTGGCATGGCCGATCCTATGCCCGGCACCCCCCGCTTTGACAAGCCCCGCCTGCAAATGTCACACAGCGCGCGCTTTTCGTGATTGAAACGCGATCCGGCCTGCGGTGTCCTCTGGCAATGGCTCGTCCAAGGAAATCCGCCACAAGGCCCGCACACCCGGAGCAACTCTCGACAGCCATCCACATCGGCGCCAGCGCGGTATCCATGCTGGTCGCCAAGGGCAACGGCGATGGCACACTCGATGCCGTCGATTTCCTCGAACAACCGGCACCAGTCGCTCGCGACATTTTCCGCCACGGCGCGATCAGCCTCTCAACCACCGAACGCGTGGTTTCAATCATCCGCGATTTCCAAAAATCCCTCGACGAGCTCGGCCTCAACTCCCACGAGATCACACGCGCCGCCGTCACCAACATTCTCAGCGAAGCCAAGAATCAGGAAACCTTCATGAACCGGATCCGCGTCGCCTGCGGTCTGCGCCTTGGTGCAATCGACGATGGCGAAATGACGCGCCTGATCTATCTCAAGACCCGCCGCCGTCTCAGTCACTTGCCCGGCATGAAAAAAGGCGCGACGCTTGTGCTTCATGTTGGACCAGGCAACACGCGCGCGCTGCTATTTCAAAATGGTCTCATCACCCGCTACACCAGCTACCGCATGGGCACCCACCGCACGCGCGAGGCGGTCGAAGCATCACACGCCGAAGGCGGCAGCTTGCTGCGCGTGATCCGCGAACACACCTCCGGCAACATCGCACAAATCGGCTTGGATTATTCCGACATCCGCATCGACGGCATGGTCGTGATCGGCCACGAAATCCAATCGGTCGCGCCGGAGCTCATCAATCCCAACAACGCCTGTACGCTCAAGTCGCTGCGCCAGTTCACTACCGACACGGCCAACCTCAGCGATGCGGAAATCGTTCGCCGCTACCAACTCGATTACCAAACCGCCGAAGCACTCCTGCCCGCCCTCGAAATCAATCTCGCCATCGCCGAGGCGATGAAACTCAGCGAAGTGCGCATTCCAGAAAGCGATTACGAAAAAGGCCTGCTGCACGATCTTTTGGTTTCGGAGGACCTCGCCGACACCTTCGCCGAAGAAGTTCTGCGCTCCTCGCGCATCCTCGCCGAGCGCTATCAATCGGACCCCACCCACGGCGAACATGTCGGCAACCTTTGCAAACGATTCTTCGACGCGCTCACCGATCTTCATCAACTCACCGCCCACGATGCGCTCCTTTTGCAAGTCGCCGCGATCCTTCACGAGGTCGGCACCTATGTCAGCCCGCGCGCCCACCACAAGCACTCGGAGTATCTTATACTCAACTCGGAGATCTTCGGCCTCGACCGCACCGATGTGACCATCGTCGCACAAATCGCACGCTACCACCGCCACTCCTGCCCAAGCCTCGACCACCCGGGCTACGCCGCACTCGACACCGAAGATCGCATTCGCGTCTGCAAACTCGCCGCCCTTTTGCGCGTCGCCGACGCACTTGAACGCACCCACGCCCAACGCGTTTCGCAAATCGAAATCCACCGCGAAGAAAAACGCATCCGCATCCGCCTTCCCGGCCTTGCCGATGCCGCAGTCGAACGCCTAGCGATGACCTCCAAGGCCGACCTCTTTGAGCAAGTCTTCGGCCTCGGCGTCGTGATCGACGAGGAAATTTGAAATCCACCGCCACTTCCCGCATCCCATGCCCATCCCCTACATCAACCGCGAACTTTCCTGGGTCGAATTCAACCAACGCGTGCTCAACGAAGCGCTGCGCGAAGACCTTCCCTTGCTCGAACGCGTGAAGTTCCTCGCCATCACCGCCTCGAACCTCGACGA
>JBKDYW010000003.1:0-2055 GCA_046308575.1 Verrucomicrobiota bacterium | reverse complement strand
TGACTGCCGGCATTGAAGCCAAACCATCCGACCCAAAGCATCGCCGCGCCGATGAAGACCATGCCGGGATTGTGCGGCGGGTGCGGGTGCTGTGGAAATCCGCGACGCTTGCCGAGCATGATTGCCAGCACCAGTGCCGTGGTGCCAGCCGTGGCGTGAACCACGATGCCGCCGGCGAGATCCTTCACGCCCATGTCAAAGGCCCAACCACCACCCCAGACCCAATGGCAAACCGGCGCATATACCAAGGCAAGCCACAGCGCGGAGAACAAAACAATCGCGCCAAATTTCATCCGCTCAACCACCGCGCCGACATAAAGGCCAGGCGTGATGATCGCAAAAGTCATCTGAAACATGAGAAAAACCGCTTCGGGAATCGTGGTGTTTGGCGCCGCTTGCATCAACGACTCCGGTTTCATGAAACTGAGGTCGAATGTGCCAATCCAGCCGCCATCACCCTTGAACGCCAGGCTGTAGAGCCCGCCAATCCAAAGCAACGACGCCACACAACCGATCGCCGTGCACTGGGCCATCACCGAAAGCACATTGCGACCGCGGACGAGGCCGCCATAAAACAAGGCGAGCCCGGGCATGGTCATGAACAACACCAATGCGGTGGCGGTCAGAATCCATGCGGTATTACCGCCATCGATCGGGGTGCTCGCTTCCGCCGCACTGGCAAGCTGGGTACCAAATGCGAGAGCGCCTAAGACATTGAGTGTGAGTTTGTTCATGGGTTGGGTGCGGCGAACTTAAGGAAATGGATCGGGATTTGTCATGAATGAAATTTTTCGAATTTCTTTCAGTCGCCTTGTTCCTTGAATCCCCCGCCGATCCGCGATTCAATTCGTGACGCGCATCGCCCCCATGGACTACTCGACCCTCATCGCCAAGAACCGCAGCCGCTTTGGCGAGCTTGAGGATGCGGTGGGCGATCCGGACTTGTTTTCCGACCCGAAGCGCGCCCGTGAAATTTTGCGCGAGCACCGTCGGATCAAGGAAACGCTCGAACTGTGGGACCGCTTGGAGTCGGCGAAAAAACAACTCGCCGAAAACCAGGAACTCGCGAAGTCCGACGATGGTGAAATTTCCGCGATGGCGGCCGAGGAAATTCCGGCGCTCGAGTCATCGATCGAAAAACTTTCCGAGGAAATCCAATACGCGCTTTTGCCTGCAGATCCGAATGAAGACCGCGACGCATTGATCGAGATCCGCGCAGGTGCCGGTGGTGACGAAGCCTCGCTGTTCGCCGCCGAGCTGATGCGTGCCTATCAACGCTATGCCGACCTTCGTGGCTGGAAATGCGAGCACCTCGAAAGCAGCCCGTCGGAGGTAGGCGGATTCAAGGAAGTGATTCTGAAGATCACCGGCGAAGGTGTCTTTCGATTTATGAAATACGAATCCGGCGTTCACCGAGTGCAACGCGTGCCGGCGACCGAAACCCAAGGCCGCGTTCACACCTCAACGGTCACCGTCGCGGTGCTGCCTGAGGCCGAGGAAGTCGATGTCGAGATCAAGCCCGATGACCTCCGCATCGAGGTCTGCCGCGCGGGTGGTGCCGGCGGTCAGCATGTGAACCGCACGGAATCGGCCGTGCAGATTTTCCACCTACCCACCGGCATCTATGTCCGCTGCGAGGAAGGTCGATCGCAGATCAAAAACAAGGAGCTCGCACTCCAGATTCTTCGCTCGAAGCTCTACGAGCAAAAACTTCAGGACCAACAACAGGCGTATTCCTCGCATCGGCGTTCGCTCATCGGATCAGGCGACCGCTCTGAAAAAATCCGCACTTACAATTTCCCGCAATCGCGCGTCACCGATCACCGCATCGGCCTCACCTCGCACAATCTCGCCGGCGTGATGGCCGGGGATTTCTCCGAACTCACTGCCGGATTGCAAAAAGCCGAGATGGCCGAGCGACTTGCTGAGGCGGGAATGTAAAAATTCATCATTCGCATCATGTCCATTTTCGAAAGAGCCCGTGAGTTGGCGGTGGTTCAATCCGCCGCCGAAGTCATCGCGTGGGATCAGGAAACCTACATGCCATCACTGGCC
>JBKDYW010000002.1:0-2613 GCA_046308575.1 Verrucomicrobiota bacterium | reverse complement strand
GCCACCGCGCCTCGTTTTCTTTTAATCCTCGGCCTTCTCCTTCTTCCCGTTTTGGAGCCAAGAAAAATCCGGCATCGATGTCATCCGACCCTCATTCTTCATGAAATCAGCAAGCAGCTTTTCCTTGGTCATTTCGCCACGCTCCGAACATAAGGGGATCCAATCCTTGATGATCCATTCGGCAAAATCCTCATTTTCCAACCTTGGCGCAGGCGGATGTCCGGAAAAATCAGGCCATTGAATCTTTTTCATGAGTCTGACTCTACACCAAGCAGCGGCCAAAACAACTTCGGTGCTTGCTGTCTGACAAGCTCGTGAAAGTCCTTGGATTTTTTTAGGTAGGGATGTCGTGACAACAACTCCAAAATATCACGGCGATCGCGACCCTCCCTTGGCTCGTCGTCATGCAAAGCATGTAATTTCATGGACATTAGAGATTTCAGTGAGATCACCCTCAACGCTGGAGCAACTCCAAATGGCTCAGCCTCATCAAGAAGAGTTTTAAAGGTATCTGAGTCCACCCATATCACATCAAGTATCGGCATCGCCATAGTTTTGTGGAGCATGCGACAAGCAAATGACAGATCCAGTTGCGGATAATATCCGGCCGTTGCCAAAGCAGAAATGATCTCGTCGCGTCTCGACCTATCGTAAACAAGATCAATATCCAATGTCGATCGACTGAATCCATGATGATTAACAGCCCAGCCACCTGCCATCATTGGCGTCAAACCCGATCTTTCGAGTAACGACGCAAGTGATTTGAGGCTATCTGACATTGGCTTGCAGTCAGTATTTCATAGATACTTATCCGTCACCGCGCCTTCGCTCGCTGTGGCGACGAGCTTGGCGTACTTTGCCAGCACGCCACGCGTGTAGCGTGGCTTAGGCTGCACCCATGCGGCCTTGCGCGAGGCGATTTCGGATTCGGAAAGTTTCACATCGATCCGGTTGTTGACGGCATCGATGGTGATCACATCGCCATCGCGCAAGATGCCGATGGTGCCGCCGGTGAATGCCTCGGGTGTGATGTGACCCACGACAAAACCGTGACTGCCGCCAGAGAAGCGACCATCGGTGATGAGCGCCACATCCTTGCCGAGTCCGAGGCCCATGATCGCGCTTGTCGGTCCAAGCATTTCGCGCATGCCGGGACCACCCTTTGGCCCTTCGAGGCGAATGACAATGACATCGCCCTTGTTGATCTCCTTGGCGAGGATTGCCTTCATCGCGAGATCTTCCGAGTCAAAGACGCGCGCGTTGCCGGTGAAGACTTCGCCTTCCTTGCCGGAAATTTTTGCGACCGCACCACCCTCTGCGAGGTTTCCGTAAAGCACGCGCAGGTGGCTGTCTTTTTTGAGCGGATTGTCCAGAGGACGAATGACTTGTTGGCCTTCGGGATAGGGCTTGGCGAGTTTCTCAAGATTCTCACGCATGGTGCGACCGGTCACGGTCATGCAATCGCCGTGCAGCAGACCGGCATCGAGCAGCATTTTCATCAAGGGCACGGTGCCGCCGATGCGTACGAGATCGGCCATGACATATTTGCCGGAAGGTTTGAGGTCCGCGAGTACCGGCACGCGCTTGCCGATTCGCTCGAAGTCATCGAGCGTGATGTCGACACCCGCCGCATGCGCCATTGCCGGCAAGTGCAGCGTCGCGTTGGTCGAGCCACCGAGAGCAATTAGCACGGTGATGGCATTTTCGAAGGCTTCCCTGGTGAGAATGTCGCGTGGCTTGATGCCGAGATTGATGAGGTTCATCACCGCCGCGCCCGCATCGAAAGAGTCGCGCATTTTGTCGTCGGACACCGCCGCCTGCGCCGAGCTGTTGGGCAGCGAAAGGCCGAGTGCTTCAATTGCGCTGGCCATCGTGTTGGCGGTGTACATGCCGCCGCAGGAACCAGGACCGGGAATCGCGCAGGATTCGACCGTTTCCAGCTCGGCATCGGAATACTCACCATTGGCATGTTTGCCCACCGCTTCGAAAACCGAAACGATATCGAGATCCTTTTTCTCACCCTTGAGCGTCGCGCAACCCGGCAAAATCGTGCCGCCGTAAACAAACACCGATGGGCGGTTCATTCGAGCCATCGCCATCACGCAAGCCGGCATGTTTTTGTCGCAGCCGCCAATCGCCACAAAGCCATCCATGCCTTCGCAACCGACCACCGTCTCGATTGAATCAGCGATGACCTCGCGCGAAACGAGCGAATATTTCATGCCCTCGGTGCCCATCGAAATGCCATCGGAAATGGTAATGGTGTTGAACACCACACCTTTGCCGCCGGCCGCATCCGCTCCCTTGCACGACTCACGCGCAAGTTTGTCGATGTGCATGTTGCACGGCGTCACTTCGCTCCATGTCGAAGCAATGCCGATGTGCGGTTTGGAGAAATCCTCTTTCTTGAATCCGACTGCGTAAAGCATCGCACGGCTGGGCGCACGATCGGGACCATCAAGCATCAGGCTAGAAAACGGACGGGTGTTGTCATTCATCGCGCCAAACATCCGCACAAGCTTCGGCCGAGGTCAAGTCGAGTCATACGATTTGGGTTTCGCATGGCGCGAATTTCCACCAAGCTCGGGTCGTGGATTCGATCACGCAGGCAGT
>JBKDYW010000001.1:0-5809 GCA_046308575.1 Verrucomicrobiota bacterium | reverse complement strand
AGAGTCGGCAATGGCGGCTTCGCATTATTGAGAGTGTCCAAAGCGATCGAGGCTCTCCAGGCGAGGCATAGTTACATCCGGGGGAGTCGTTGGCTTGATTTGCATGTGATGTGGACGCCGAAATTTGTCGTCATTTGGATGGAGATCCTAGCGAAATGGTTTCCAAGCTCCAAGATTCTTGGGCGCTTGGTAGACGAGTGGCGACAGTTTATGGATCCGGCTTCCAACAACCGGAACAACGACATTTTTTGGTCGGATATGGCGAAGTATTATCTTCCTGGTTTTCGCGTGGCACCATTTCACGAAGGATTGCGTTTTGCATTCGAGGTTTCGCCACGCGAATGCTTGCGCATGAATCGCGGGCAAATGCCATTTGGTTGTCATGCGTGGGAACGCTATGACCGTGGGTTTTGGGAGCCGCATCTTTTGACATGAATATTGATGCCTTTCCACCTGCGCCTGCAGGAGCTGAAGCCTGGCCATGGAGCGTGCCAAAAAGCGATCCGCCATTGCTACAAGCGCCGGGGCTCCAACTTCCAAAGATCAGCCTCATCACTCCGAGTTTCAACCAAGCCGCATACCTCGAAGAAACGATTCGTTCGGTGCTATTACAGCGCTATCCGAACCTTGAATACATCATTGTCGATGGGGGCAGTAATGACGGCTCGGTCGAGATCATCAAAAAATATGAGCCATGGCTCGCCAGTTGGAGTAGCGGTCCGGATGAGGGGCAATCGGATGCGATCAATCGCGGATTTCGCATTTCGAGCGGCGACATCGTCAGTTGGTTGTGCAGCGATGATCTTATACGTCCTGACGCATTGTGGAAGGTGGCGTTTGAGTTCATGCGCGAGCCGGAGATGGATGTGTTGGCAGGGGCATGCAGGCTGCAATATGACTGCGAAGGAGGGCGTGTTCACGATAGCCTCGTGGCAGGTGCGGAATGGGAGTCGCATCCATATTCCGACGGCATCTGGCAGCCGAGTTGTTTTTTCCGAAAGTCAGCGGTGGCGAGAGAATTCTTGGTCGATGAAAACTTGCATTACTGCATGGACCGCGAGCTTTGGTGTTACTTTGTGAAGCATGAAAGAAAGTGGCGGCGCAGCGATGAAGTGTTGAGTCATTACCGATATACTGGTGCGAACAAATCGGTGGTCGGCAACGATGCGATCATCGACGAGTTGGTGACATTGTTCAATCATCATGCGCCAGCCTGCGTGTTTCTACCTGAAATTTTGAGGGACATATGGATGCCATTGGTGCTTCGCGGAATGCGCCAGGATTCTGGGCCTAAGCGTTGGGTTTCGGCGTTTGGCGCAAAGGCATTGGCTGGGGTGTTGCTAGCGCTTTACCCGCGTAGGCATGTGAGAAATTTACAGCGCGAAATTTACGCCTACACCGTCTGGTAATTTGATATGAAGGCTGCATTTGTATCGACCATGGCCGGCCTTGCATGGGGTGGCAGCGAGGAATTGTGGAGTCGCACCGCGATGCGCTTGTGTGGACTTGGCCATGAGGTCGAGTGCTCAGTGCTGAAGTGGGATCAACAGCATCCGGCGATCGACAATCTTGCGGCTTGTGGTGCTCGCATGCGCTATCGCCCGCGACAAAAATCTTTGATCCGTCGTTTGGCCGAACGGATGATTTCCCGGGATGCTTCGCCTGCGGTTGATGCTGCCTCGATGCGTTGGTTGAAGTCATTCAAGCCGGATATTGTGGTCATCTCGCAGGGTGGGCCATGGGAGGGACTTCCATGGATGAGCGCCTGCAGAAAGCTTGGCTTGAAATATGCGCTGGTGGTGCATGCGCATCATGAGGCGTGGTGGCCTATGGATTCGTGGGTCGTTGATTTGCAAAACGGTTTGGAGATCGCTGAGAGCGTATACTTTGTTTCCAATGCCAACCGCCGCTTGATGGAACTCCAGTGCGGCATGGAATTGGTCAATGCCGAGGTCGTCTGCAACCCATGGAATGTCGCGCACGAGTTTGATCTGCCGGAACCTGACATGGAAGGCCCCATGCGGCTCGCGTGTGTGGGCAGACTCGATCCGATGGCCAAGGGTCAGGACCTTGTGTTGCAGGTCATGGCGATGCGCAAATGGAGGCTTCGTCCGCTGGAAGTAAGTTTTTACGGCACGGGTCCGTACCTTCAAAGCCTCGAACGGATGGCTAAAATGTGTGCGGCTGAAAATGTGAATTTTTTGGGTCAGACTGACGATGTGCGGGCTATTTGGGAAAGCCATCACGGTCTGCTCATGCCATCGCGCTACGAAGGTTTGCCGTTAGCGATCATCGAGGCGATGTTATGCGAACGCATTGTAGTAGCAACGGATGTGGCTGGGAATGCCGAGCATGTGCGCGACGGCATCGATGGTTTCATCGCCGAGGCCCCCACGGTACGGCATCTGGATGATGCGCTGGAACGAGCGTGGCAGCGTCGTCATGAATGGTCGGCGATGGCAAAATCTGCCAAAGAGCGACTGCTCGCGGTGATGCCCGAGGATCCGGTAGGGGCATTTGTGACGCGTTTGCAGAGTTTGGTCGCTGTTTGATGCCGCCTGTTTTCTTTATGCCTTGATGAAAGCCAGCATCGTCATCGTGACGCGCAACCGTGCGGGGCATCTTGCTGCGACGCTTGATTCCTTGCGGCAGGTGGTGGTGCCGATGGGCTTGGATTGCGAGTTGATGGTGATCGATAACGGGTCGACCGATGAAACAGCTCGCGTGGTGGGATCGTTTAAACATGCCGGCATTTCGGCGCGGCATGTTTTCGAAGCTAAGCGCGGTAAGAGTGCCGGAATGAACCGGGCATTCCTTGAAGCGCGAGGTGATTTTATCCTTTCTGCCGATGATGATGTGAGGTTCCCGCATAATTGGATCGGCGGAATGCTTGAGCCCATGGTTGACGCCGCTGCCGATGCGGTCGCGGGTGGTGTGGTCTTGGCGCCCGATTTGCTGCGGCCGTGGATGACGCAGATGCATCGTGCTTGGTTGGCGGAGACCTGCTGGCTCGATCGTGGAAATCCGCAGTCGTATGTCGGAGCCAATATGGCGATTGCGCGTCATGTGCTCAACAAAGTGCCGAATTACGATCGATCACTAGGACCGGGTGGATTGGGCTATTGCGATGATGTGTTGTTTTCTTCTCAGCTAATCCGTGCAGGTTATCGCATTGCAGACGGCCTTGATGTCTGCGTCGTGCATCATCCGGAGAAAGATCGTCTGACAAAAAAAGCATGGCTCGATGCCGCATGGAGTCGCGGATTGTCGCAGGCCTATGTGGGTCATCACTGGGAGCATTGGCAGTGCCGTGGTGGGGTGCTCAAACCCGCCCGCACGGCAGGGGCTTTGGGATTGTGGCGAATGAGACATCCGAAAGCATCTGCCGGTGATGGCTGCGACGAAACGGAACTGCGCTTGGTCTTCGAGCACGCCACGGCAGTGGGCCATTTGAACGAGGCGAAACAGTCGAGATTTTATGAAAAACACGGCCTCCGGGCATGCGGGAATTGCGTGCATGGATGATGTGCCTTGCGATGATCTCGTGAGCGTCATCATCCCGACCTACAACCGCGAGGAGCAGGTCGTCGAGGCGGTGCAGAGCGTGTTGAATCAAACATGGCGTCACTGCGAGGTGATCGTGATTGATGATGGGTCGGATGATGGTACTCGACATGCGCTTGATGCATTTGGTGAGCGGATCCGATATGTTAAAACCGAGAATCATGGTGTAGCGGCTGCCAGAAACCGTGGCATTCGCGAATCAAGTGGCTCGTGGATTGCATTTCTCGATTCCGACGACCTCTGGCATCCTGCCAAAATCGAGAGGCAAATGCTGGCACTTCGCGAGCACGATGCGGCGGTTTGCTTTTGCATGAGCGTTGATGAGGATGGCTTGGCACTTGATGATTTGCCATTGATGAATTCCGGCAATCAATCAGGTGGTACAAAGTATTACCCGCGCCGTGATTGCTCGATTTTTCTCTATCATCGACATCCCTTCATCCAGTCGATGTTGGTGCGGCGTTCATGCCTTCGTGGGGCCACGCCTTTTGATGAGTCCTTGCGTGTGGCAGAGGACACTCAACTCATTCATCGCCTCGTTTTGGCGAATGGTTTCGTCGCGCTCAACCAGCAACTTGTGCGTGTGCAGCGTATGCGATCGACGCCGGGCTTGTCCGATGACATGGATGCGGGGGTATCATATGGCAGGTACGATTGCTACTTGCGCGTGCAAGTGCAGGCTTATCGCCGATTGTTAAAGATTGATCCTATCGCGGCTCGTTTCGTCCGTCGCAACATGGGATATTTTTCATCGCGACTGGGAGAAATTGCCTGTGCGATCGGATGTCGTGAGGCGGCGTTTTCGCATGCGCGATCGGGACTTGGATTGTGGAGCGGTCCAAAGTCTCTTGCTAGAAATCTGATGGTCCTGATGGCTTATCCGTTTTCGCAAAAATGGTTTTCCAAAAAGTGGCGTGTGATGCCGGATGCTCATGTGGTTTGATGAAAATTACCGTCGCTTCGTTGATACGCGCGATTTGCCGGTGGTCGTCGTTGGGTCTGGCGGCAGGCTTGGCTCGGTGCTTACTGGGCAGCTCTCGAAGCGTCATCGGGTCATCCCTCTCGACCGAAGCGATCTTGATCTTGCCGATGAAGACTCGATCCGGCGCGTGCTCGGGGCGATTGATTACGGATGGCTATTTCTGACAGCCGCGTTGACCGATGTTGACTACTGCGAAACGCATCCTCGTGAGGCATATGTGATCAATGCCGAGGCCGCGGGAATTGTTGCGGAGGTTTCAGCAAAAAAGTGCGCGCATGTGACTTACCTCAGCACCGACATGGTTTTCGATGGATCGAATGCCGTGCCGTATCGTGAAACAGATCCGCCATTGCCGATCTGTGTGTATGGTCACACCAAGCATGACGGAGAGCGTCGGGTGCTTGCTGCATCGGAGGGAAATTTGGTGACGCGTGTATCATGGTTGTTTGGTCCGTCTCGGCCGGGGTTTCCTGAGTGGATTGTGCGCCAGGCAGCAACATGTGAATGCCCAACGCTGCCTGAAGACAAATTCGCACGACCTACATACACGGTTGATCTCGTCGAATGGCTTGAGGCTTTGGTTTTTGGAAATGATGAAGGTCCGGCATCGGGAGTGGTGCATCTTTGCAATGATGGGACATGCTCGTGGAAGGAATGGGGCGAGGCCTGCGTCGATATGGCACGAGTGCGCGGAATGAAGAATTTGGCCACAAAAATCAGGGGAATTTCACTGGCGGAAGTAGGGGCATTCGTCGCATCGCGCCCTTTGAATTCCGATATGTACACCGGAAAATTTTCCAATTTGACCGGCATTCGTCCGCGTCCGTGGAGTGAGGCATTACGCCATTTCGTGATACAAGGCGACGCGTTCCGAGCCTAATCAATCCATGCGTGAATCGTTCGCGCCCACCCAATCCATTGCTTTCATGAGAATACTTGTCACCGGCGGCGCCGGATTCATCGGATCAAATTTCGTCAGACACCTGCTTGGGAAATGCCCCGGCGAGGTGGGGATGGTCGTAGAGAAAGTGGTCAATCTCGACAAGCTCACCTATGCGGGAAACCTCGCGAGCTTGGAGGATATTGAGAATGATCCGCGGCATGTGTTTGTTGAGGGGGGCATTAGTGACAGCGCATTGGTGGGCAAATTGCTGCATGAGCATCGGATCGATTCCATTGTGCATCTGGCAGCCGAGTCGCATGTCGACCGCTCGCTCGAGAATGCGGCGGATTTCATCAACACGAATGTGATCGGCACGCAGC